>SFNC01000045.1 GCA_004554255.1 Bacteroidales bacterium | reverse complement strand
AACAATGTGTTCCAGATCTGGTCACTTCCGGCAATATAACAGTCAGCCTTCGGAGCGCACTCTTTCAACTCGTCCACGCTACAGTAGCGATGCTCTGTAAGAGTGAGATACCGACGTGTAAATCTGTCAAAAGCACGCTTACGACGTAATGCTAAAACGCGCTCCGGAAATTTAGCCGCAAAATACGCCCAGCGCACAAACGGCCTGTCATATACCGAGTTGATACTCGAAAACGAAAAATGATTGCTGAGATAAGGCGGCTTATAATCTATTATTACGTTGCTGTGACCAAGGGACACAAGGGTCTGCTGCAACGCAAAAGCCTGAAGCGAAGCGCCGTAGTTGTACACATCATGACATGTGATTGTTGCAGTGGTCATAGAGTTCCACAAAGATACGACATAATTTCCACCCTGCAAAATCAACCGTCATCTTTCCATTATCCCGAATATGTAGAAAGCCCGGATTCGCAGCGAATCCGGGCTTTTTTATCGGTTGGAGTTAATATCAGTCCTCAAGGCTCACGGCATAGAATGCCTGCTTGCCGGTGGGATATACTCCCTTTATATACAGCACTTTATCATCATTGCCTTTCATTACGGCATTGTAGATTTTCTCCATGTCCTCGGGCGAGGTTACACGCTGACCGTTCACGGCAAGGACTATAAATCCGTCGCGGATTCCGGCGTCCTTGACACGTCCTTCCTCAATACCGGTAACCAGTACGCCGCCGGAGATTTCAAGCTGCTCGAGACGTTCCTTGGGCACATTAGTGAAAGCGCAACCCAGGTCCATCAGCGATGCCGCGCGGGTCACCGTTGTGTCGCCGCGGGAATTGCGCAGTGTCATGCTCTTGACATAAGGTTTGCCGCCGCGGATATACTTCACATCCACCGTTGCGCCGGGGCTGAGTTTGGCTATAGCCTCCTGCATCTGGGCAGTGTTAAGGGTGGGATTGCCGTCAATGGATATGATTATATCGCCTTCTTTAAGTCCGGCTTCACGCGCAGCCGAGCGGTCGGCCACAGAGGCGACATATATGCCGGCGTTTGCGCCCTCAAGCTTCTTCTCCTCAACGAGTTCCGGAGTCACTTCCATAAAGGTAATACCCATGTAGGCTCGCTGCACGGCTCCGAACTGCTTGAGGTCGCCCACTACTTTATTCACAATGGAAGTGGGAATGGCGAAAGAGCAACCGACATACGACCCGTTGGACGAGTATATCGCCGTGTTGATGCCCACAAGCTCGCCACGGAGATTAACCAGTGCGCCTCCGCTATTCCCCTGGTTTACAGCAGCATCGGTCTGTATGTAACTCTCAATGCCGCCGTTGCTGCCACCACGGGTCGTGGTGGAGATATTGCGTGCCTTGGCACTAACAATACCGGACGTTACCGTTGACGTGAATCCGAAGGGGTTGCCCACGGCAAGCACCCACTCGCCCACTTTCAGATTCTCACTGTTACCCATGGGGATAACATGCAGGTCATCCGCATCTATCTGTATCAGAGCCAGGTCGGTAGTGGGGTCTGTACCGATCACCTTGGCGTTATAATTTCTATTGTCGTTAAGTGTAACCTCAAGACGCTCGGCATCGGCAATAACGTGATTATTTGTTACGATATATCCGTCCTTGCTGATAATTACGCCCGAGCCAAGACCAATCTGGCGCTGTGCCTGTTTGGGCGTTTCCTGACGCGGCTGCTGGCGGTTGCGAGGCTGCTGACGATTGCGCGGCATCCCGAAGAAATACTCGAACAAGTCATCGCCGCCAAAGAAATCATCGCCGCCGAACGGGCTGATGGACCTCTGCCCACGCGGAGTGGCAAAGCTCTTCACCGAAACCACGCCGTTTACAGTGGACTCGGCGGTATTTGTAAAATCTTCCTGAGATATAAGGCGTCCGCCGGGTTCGGTGGCGGACACAGCGCCGACACTCAAAACCGACGCTGCAACAGTTGCAATAATGTGTCTCATTATATATGTGGTAATGGTTTTGTTTATGAATAATTTACGGCAAATATACTGCCATTATTGCATTTGACAACACTCTGACACAAAAGTTTAATTATCTTTCCAACCCTTTCACATTTGTTATGACCTTTGTCAGCCCAAGTCCATACTACTACTTCCCTCACTCAATAAATCGCATTCGCGATTTACCTCAGCGAACTCTTTAAAACTTCGCAACGGGCGTTTATTTATATCTCACGGCACTGAGTAGCGCTGAGATTTTGCCCTGAACCGGCAGCCTTTGCATTCCTCTTTCCCTCTCCATAAAAAATTCCTCTGCGGGAGTTTCTCCTCAGCGCACTCTGCGCGAGATTAAAATTCACTCTGCGTGAGGCGTTTACGCATTTGGATAATCAAAAATTATTACGCGTGAAATTTAAATATCTTTATTTTATTTCGCAACCAAAAATGGTTGCAAAAAAATCAACCGAAATTGGTTGATTTTTTATTTTAAACATGCCTATGTAAACAGGTTCCAAATCTTTTGTTATGACCTCTGTCAGCCCAAGTCCGAGAAAAGGTGGCGACCCTTGAGATAGTATGACGTGAGGATGTTGTGGCGGCAATCGTTACGGGCATCAAGTAGGTCAACGTCCGGATGGCTCGTATACCCACGCCGCATCTTGGCGAAGTGCCGGTGTGCCCTGAACACCGCCGCGGCATTGCCGAACTGCAGTGTCAGCACAAACTTCAGCCAGGCTATGGTGTCCAGCAACCTGCGTTTCAGCAGTTTGCGACAGCGCGTGGCATCCGGCAGATTCTTATGCAGGAGCAACAGGTTATTGCGGAAGTTAAGATAGGTCTTGCGCGGATTTGATGCCGGCAGCGACCCTCCGCCGAGATGATATACCCGGCTGTCGGGCACTGCCACTATCCTCTTGCCTGTCAGCAGTATACGCCAGCAAAGGTCTATCTCCTCCATGTGTGCGAAAAACTTCTCGTCCAGCCCGCCTACTGCCATGTATGTATCCACACGCACAAGCAGTGCCGCTCCGGTGGCCCAGAAAATATCGGCTACATCGTCGTACTGACCTCGGTCTGTCTCGCAAGTGCCGAAGATTCGTCCGCGACAATATGGATAACCGTTGCGGTCTATATACCCTCCGGCGGCGCCGGCATACTCAAAACACCCGGTATTATCAACACTGAGAATCTTGGGCTGGGCGGCGGCGACATCGGTATGCGAATCCAGATAATCCACCAACGGCGACAGCCATCCGGCAGGTGTCTCCACATCGCTGTTCAGCAGCAGGGCATACTCGTATCCGTCGCGCGAAGCACGCTCCACGCAGCGGTTATATCCTCCGGCAAAGCCGTAGTTCTCAGGCATTTTCCACACTTCCACTGTCGGAAATTCTGATTCAAGCACTGCTATGGAATCGTCTGTCGACCCATTGTCTGCCACTATTACACGCCCTACACTATTCTCTGTATTGCGCACCACAGACGGCAGGAAGCGCCGCAACAGGGACGCTCCGTTCCAGTTAAGTATTATTACCGCGCAACGCGCTTTCGCTAAATTATTTTCTGACATTGTCTTGTTGTTTTGTGTCGGTATCCGCATCGGCCGGCGGGGTGTTTTTCCACCGGTTGTGCGACCACAGCCATATTGCCGGATTACGGGTTATCGTCTCCTCCAGCAGCCCAAAGTAGCTGTGTGTCAGCTGATAAGGCTCGGTCTTAGAGGCATCCTCGCACATTTCTCTTATTACCATCCTGTAATGCCCGCGGCGTTCCTTATACATGTCAAAGTATATCACCGCCATGCCAAGACGGCGGGCAAGTGCCTCGGTTCCCGTTATCACGGCCGTGCGCCTTCCCAAGAAATTCAGGATGTGCAGCTCATCGCCATGGCTGGGCTTCTGGTCAGACATAAACCCTATTATTGCCGGCGTGCCGTTGCGCCGGTAGCCCAGTATGGTGCGCAAAGCCACGTGCTTGGAGATGCTCTCAGACCCGAAACGCGACCGCAGTTTCAGCATCAGCGCATCAAACCGTGCATTGCGTAACGGCCTGTATATCTGAGCCAGTACCGCTCCGTTCTCCTCTATCTCCCGCTTACAGTGCAGTGTTATGGATGGCGCCCACTCCCAGTTGAAGGCATGCGCGAAGTACGCCACAATGCCCTTGTTTTCACGGAGATAGCGACGCACCACATCCACATTCTCTATCCTGAAGCGTTTCTGTATGGATTTGTCGCTGATATGCAGCAGTTTTATTGTCTCCACTATGTAATCCGCGAAGTTACGGTAGAACCGGCGTCCCGTTTTATGCAATTCCTCGTCGCCCATTTCCGGGAAACAGAGCGAAAGGTTTTTCCGCACCATCTTGCGCCTATACCTTAATATATAGAACATCAGCACGAAAATAAAGTCTGCTATACCGTACAGCACCCAGAACGGCAACAGTGCCACGGCATAAAGCAGTCCGCGCAATATGGCAAAACCCACCTTACTCATGGCATCAGCGTGGCATGGATAAACGAGGCATCATCCGACAGGGCATCAAGACGCACATTCACTATAGTGTTGTCCAAATGCACCGGCGCATCCACCTCCACCTTAAGGTAATTATCTGTAAATCCGCTCATTGGCAAGCCTTCGCGGGTATGTTCCAACAGCACGGGACGGACGGTGCCGACAAATCTCTGCGAAAAATCACGCAGCTTGGCATCGGACAGCTCCAGCATCTGCGCCGAGCGTTCCTTCTTTACCGCCGGTGAAACCTTACCACCCAATTCCAGTGCCCGCGTGCCGGGACGCTCGCTATACACAAAGACGTGCAGTCGGCTAATATCCAGGCTTTTGCAAAAATCATACGACTCGCGGAACAGCGCATCCGTCTCGCCCCGGGCACCCACAATAAGGTCCACGCCGATAAACGCATCCGGCATTGCTTCGCGAATCTTTTCCATTTTATGACGGAAAAGAGCGGTGTCGTAGCGACGTCGCATCAGCTTCAGCACTTCGTCCGACCCACACTGCAGCGGAACGTGGAAATGCGGCATGAATCTGCGCGATGACGCACAGTATTCTATTATTTCATCCGTGAGCAGATTCGGCTCTATTGACGATATTCGGTAACGCTCAATGCCCTCCACGGCGTCTAAGGCACGGACAAGGTCGGCAAATGTCTCGTCGTTACGGTGACCGAAGTCTCCGATATTCACACCGGTAATCACAATCTCGCGGGCGCCGTCGGCGGCTGCCGCCGATGCCTGGTCCACCATCTGCGCTATTGTGCCGGAGCGGGAACGCCCGCGCGCACGCGGAATGGTGCAATACGAGCACCAGTAGTCGCATCCGTCCTGAACTTTAAGGAAACAGCGCGTACGGTCGCCGCGCGCGCACGAGGGGATAAAGTTGTCAATGTCTTTGGAATCGCGCACCTGCACCTGTGTGCTGCCACTGCCCATCCAGTCGGCCAACAGCTCCAGCAGTCTGTCCTTTTTGTCCTGTCCGGCTACCACGGCGACACCGGGAATCCCGGCAATTTCGTCGCTTTTAAGCTGCGCATAACATCCCGTCACCACTATCGCAGCCTCCGGATAACGCTTGTGCAACGAATGGATGGCCTGGCGGCATTTCCGGTCGGCTACTTCGGTAACAGAGCACGTGTTAATCACCACAATATCAGGTTTTTCTCCCTTTCTAACCGTGCGGATTCCCGCCTCGGCAAAGGCCATTCCCACTGTGGAGGTCTCGGCAAAGTTAAGCTTACACCCGAACGAGTGGAAGTATACGGTTTTATCTGTGAATATGCTGTTGTCTGTCATTTTTGTCAGAATTGGAAGTATATGAACGGTGCCACATCCTCGCCCTGCAGCTCAAGCACCAGCTGGATAACCACCAGAAACATAACCAGTTTCACCAGCCACGGCGCGCGCACGAACCATGCACCGGCCTTGTCCCAGAAACCCGTAGGAAGCATGTGCGACACCACTATGACACCCATGATTATCAGCCACAGCCAGCGCACGGAAACGAACGGCGGCACGTAATCCAGGCTGAAGTCCGAGAACGCGTGACCGATGATATTCACCGAGTCGCTGAACGTATCGGCGCGGAAAAACACCCACAGCAGCATCACGAAGAGCATTGTCACGCCCCAGCTCAGCGATTTCACCGGCCAGGAGTCTGCAACCTTGCCCAAATACGGCTTGCAGGCCTTATGCACGGCCAGTCCGGCGCCGTGCATCGCGCCCCAGAATACAAATTTCCAGGCCGCGCCGTGCCACAGACCGCCTATCACCATGGTGGCGAAGTTGTTTACGTACGTGCGGCGTGTGCCTTTGCGGTTGCCGCCCAAGGGTATATAGATGTAGTCTCTGAGCCATGACGACAGCGAGATATGCCACCGCCGCCAGAAGTCCGTGAGGTTGCGCGATTTATACGGAAAGTTGAAGTTCTGCGCCAGCCTGAACCCCATTATCAGCGCAAGACCGATAGCCATGTCGCTGTAGCCCGAGAAGTCGCAGTAAATCTGCATCGTGTAGCCGATTATGCCCATCATGGTCTCGAATCCCGAATATCCGGGCAGGCCGGTTGCCGGGTCCACAGCGAAGATAAGGTCGTTATACTGAGCAAGATAATCCGCCACTATGGCCTTTTTAACCACGCCGAGCAGTATCAGCCAGAAGCCCATGTACACCATCTCGCGCGTGGCGGCACGGTTTTCGCGCAACTGCGGGAGGAAATAGTCGGCACGGACTATGGGGCCGGCCACCAGCGCCGGGAAAAATGTCAGGAAAAAGGCGTAGTCCATCCAAAATTCCGTGGGCCTTACCCGACCTTTGTAAACATCCACGATATAGGAAACCGACTGGAAGGTGTAGAACGATATTCCCACGGGCAGGATTATGTCCATGGGCTCGAAGTTGCCGCCCACCATCTGCTGCCAGTTCCACATGAAGAAGTTGGCATACTTGAAATAGGCAAGTATTCCCAACGAGGTAAGCAGCGAGGTCCACAGGCACAGCCGGCGTTTCCAGCGCACTTCCGTCCGCGCCATCAGCCGCGACATGCCCCAGTCCATCACACTGGTACCCAGTAGCATAATCACAAACAGCCCCGACGATTTATAGTAGAAGAAGAGGCTGAAGGCGATTACAAACACCGTCATCTGCCGTCTCCGCCCCTTAAGCATGGCGTACACCGGCAGGAATATAAGGAACAGCACCCAGAACAGTCCGCTGGAAAACAGCATGGGCTCGCCCTCGATGTACGAGAGCTGGCGCAGGATATTGTCGGTAATATTCAGCAGCATAGCGGTGGTCAGTGTTCGTCGGGACGGTGCAGGAAAATTCGTTTCGGGCGTGCCTTCATCCCCTTCTCGGGGAGCTCCATGCGTATGGGGTGCGCGGCGTGGCGCGGCATCCAGCGCACCACCGAGTCAAGCCACACCGCCGCCGAGGCGTTGGTGGGATGGGCGCCGTCGCCCTTGCGCGTGAAGGTCATGCCGTTGCTGAGGAAGAAAGTGCCCGGAGCGGTCTCGGCCGCGAGCATCTCGTTTACGCCGGTATCGGGCTTCCAGTTGGGCGGCCCTATCCAGATATAGGGGATACTGCCGATGTCGCTGAGCATGTTGCGCACGTATTTGGTGCGCTTATTGCGGATATCACGCACAAACAACTCATTGGCACCCAGGCAGATAAATATATAATTTGGCTTTAGCGTCTTTATATAGTGCCTCAGCTTGTCAGACTTGCCCCACACCTCGCTGGTAGAGCTGTACCATATCACCGTGTACAGCGTGTGGCCGTTCTTTTTGGCGTATGCGGACAGGCGCGGCGACAGGCCGTCCAGCATGGAGTCGCCTATCAGCAGTATGGTCTTGGCGGCAGTGTCCACCGGTGCGGGGATAGCCTTGGCGGGAGCGGCCTTGCGTGTCGCCGCCTTGGTCTTGCCGGCTACAGCTGTCGCCCCTCGGGGTACGGCCTCGGCCTCGGCTTCGGCCATCAGCACCTCGGCGAACGACGCCGTTTTAAGCTGATACCCACCTACAGTCACCGGTCCCAGGAAAGAGACCGCCACAAATACAGCCAGGGCAACGCCCATCAGCATCCATAGTCCTCTGTAGTGCTTAAACATATCGGCATCAACGGGTTATCACCATATAATCGGCTCGTCCCGGCACCACCTGATAGCGTTGCAGGCCATAGCCTCGCTCGGCGGCGATGCCAGACATCGGGTGCCCGAAGTTCTCGAAAATAGCGTATGTGGAATGACAGACGGGACACTCGGCCAGCAGACTCTCGTTGTCCACTTCCACACGCACGTCGGACCGAGCCTCCACCGGGCACGCCAGGTCGTATGCAAGCGGATTGCCATAGTAGTCGCACACCAACAGGATGCCGCCGAAGCCCGTGGAGGTGGTGGCGGCATACGGGAAATCGTGCGGCACACGCTCGAAACGCGTCAGGATAAACCTGCGCGTGTCCAGCGCGCCGGACACGCCGTATGTGTTCCACATCGCGGGTGTGTTGAATGTCACATTCACCGGTACGGCAGGGAGCCGCTTGTCGTCTATGCTGTCGCACGCGGCAGTGCCGCAAAGCAGCAAAGCGGCGGCAATAGCCGTGAGCGCGCGCACCGTTTTTCGCACAGCGTCACGCATTGGCGGCGTCCGAATCTTTCTCGGCGCGCGCTATCGCCGACACCATGTCAGCAAAGCCATCGGCAACATACTGCATGCGCGGCCCGAGTATGGGTTTCAGGAAAAAGGGAAGGTCAACATCCACGCTGGTGGTGACATCCGTGGCCTGTGCGTCATCGGCATTCGGCGCCATGTCAATGTTCATGCCCATCTGCATGGGGTGGCCACAGACCATGGCGATGCGTTGCGGCGTGCGCTCCACAATCTCGAAACGCAGCTCGCCGGCCATAGGGTTGTTCACTACTATCGCCTGCGGCTCCAGGCGCAGCTCGCCGATTTTTTTCAGCTGGTCCTCAGGCAGTTGGCTGAACGAGCTCTGCAGGCGGCTAAGGTCGGCGAATTTGTCCGCCACGCGCTGCGCGGGGACCTGTATGGTTACGGTTTTTCCTTTATATACTGACATAGAAATCTGATTTTTAAGTAATTAAGCCCAACTTTCCGGGTCGCGGCGCCACTGGTTCAGCGACTCGGCGTCGGCCTTGGTTATGAATTTTGTCTCAAGGGCGACTTCCACCATGGCGTCAAAGTTGGTAAGCGACACCAATTTTATGCCTTTGGCCTTAAGAGCCGGAGCCGATGCCGCGAAACCGAAATCAAAGATTGCGATTATTCCAAGCACCTCGCATCCCGCCATCTGCAGCGTCTCCACCACCTTCAGCGACGAGTGGCCCGTAGAGATATTATCCTCTATAACAACCACTTTCTGGCCCAGTCTCACATTGCCCTCTATGAGGTTCTCGAGGCCGTGGTCCTTGGGCGTCAGGCGCACAAAACAGTATGGCAGAGCCAGATTGTCGGCCACAAGAGCACCGTGGGCTATGGCACCGGAGGCCACTCCGGCAATTCCTTCCGCCTCCGGGAAATTCTCAAGTATCACACGACAAATCTCGGTCTTGACAAAGGTGCGTACGCCGGGGTACGACAATATCTTGCGGTTGTCCGCATATATGGGCGATGCCCATCCCGATCCCCACGTAAAGGGATTGTCAGGCTGAAGTTTTACAGCTGTGATGTCCAGTAGCTTTTTGGCAAGCAGACGCTCTACTTTCTTCATAATATGATGTATTTGCAAATTATCATGCAAAGATAGTTCTTTAATACGAAAAATCATGCTATATTTGCATTAAATTACATTAAAAAGGCATTCCCGCCGGACGGTTTGCGCGAATATGTTTAGACCCCACTCCCCAATATTTGTTAATGCAGGAACGGGGTCTTAAACCAAACGCTATTATTCTCGTCAAAATGAAAAGGCCTTTTATGTTAACCATCATAAGTTAACCTTTTAAAACAGAAAAGTCATGAGAAGAATAATTACCACAATATCAGCGATAGTGATAGGCGCGTTCCTTATCTCCCCAGTTGCCGACGCACAGGGCCGCCACGGACGCCACGGCGACAATGGCCGCAGCAACGGCCAGCGCACCGAAACGCCTTCACGACGCCCCGGAAACTCCGGCGGTCAGCGCCCGGACAACCGTCCGGGCAATCGTCCCGGTAACCGTCCTGACAACCGCCCCGGTAACCGCCCCGGTAACCGCCCCGGTAACCGCCCCGGTAACCGCCCTGGTAACCGCCCTGACAACCGTCCCGGTAACCGCCCGGGCAATCGTCCCGGTGGTAACAACCACGGCGGAAACGGATTCCGTCCCGGCGGAGACCATGGCCACAAACCCGACAACCGCCCCGGCTACCGTCCCGACCATCGCCCGGATCACCGCCCCGGTAACGGCTTCCGCCCCGGCACTCCCCCTCCCGGACATAATCACGGCCACGTACACAGGCCCCCGCACAGGCCCCCCTACCGCCCCTATATGCCCGCACACCGCCCCTGGCACCGTCCCGTTCCGCCTCCCCACTTCCGCCCCGCTTACGGCGCTCCCACCTTTGCAGGCGTGCTCGGTCTGGTCTTCGGCACCGCGCTGGACATTACCCTCAATAACCTGATAAACAGCGGATACAGCGTATCCGGATACGGCAACGACTGTGTATATCTCAGCAATGTGCGCATCATGGACTTCAGCTGGCCCGAGGCGACGCTCAACTACATCGGCGGCAACCTCCGCGGCTCGGAATTCACCTATTCCACTCCCTTCTACGACATGAGCCGATACAATATGCTGTACCGCAACCTCGCAAACCGATACGGGCCCCCCGTGGCCGTGGACGGAACCACAGTGACATGGTGGGGGTACAACAACGGATATGTCCGCCTCAGCTACTTCAACGACTACGCTTACAACGGCGCATCGCGCTACTACACCACCCTCTCCATCGGCAACTGATCGCCGCCCCGTAATTGCCTCACAGCCATGCGGATACTCCTGATAGGCGACTATAGCAACATGCACAGCCAGCTTGCGCGAACGCTGCGGTCCTTGGGCCACAGCGTCACGCTGCTGTCAGACGGAAGCGGATTCCAGCGCACCGACCGCGACATTGATGTCAGCCGCCGCCTGCCATGGAAATTCGGCGGAGCAGAACTGTACCTGCGATGCCGACACATGTTCCGCAAGTCTCTGCACGGATTCGACATTGTCGCCTTTCAGCACCCCAACTTCCTGACACTCAAACCAGTACACCTACAGTCGCTGTTGCACATCCTCCGCAACGAGAACGACAGGCTCTTCCTCACCGCCGCCGGAACGGACGTCAACTACATACGCGAGTGCCTTGACCCCGACTCGCCGTTACGCTACAACGAATTTCGCATCGGCGCTCTCCCCGGGCCGTCGGCAGGCGCGTTACGCCAATGGATGACGCCGGAGATGGAAGCGTATAACGACCTGTTCTACACGCAGATAGACGGCGCTGTATCGGCCCTGTACGAGTACCACATCGCCCTGCGCCGCATACTCCCCGCCGGGAAAATACACTACGGCGGCATACCCGTGGACGTAGACGCCCTCGCCCCCTACCCCTTCCCGGACCCAGCGCAAGGCATACACCTCTTCCTGGGCCGACATGCCCTCCGCCGCGCCGAAAAAGGCACAGACATACTGGAACAGGCGGCACGCGACGTCTGCCGTCGCCACAGCGGCGTAACCCTGGAAATCGTCGAGAACCGCCCCTACGCCGAGTACGTAACCCTCATGAAAAACAGCCACATAGTCCTCGACCAGCTGTACAGCTTCACACCGGCGACAAACGCACTGATAGCCATGTCGCGCGGCCGCATCGCCGTCAGCGGCGCCGAGCCCGAATACTATGATTTCATCGGCGAAACCACCAACCGCCCCATCGTAAACGTCGGCCCCGGCCTCCGCAGCACCATTGACGCCCTCGATGCCCTCGTCGCCGACCCCGACACCCTCGCCGCCCGAGCCACCGCCTCCCGCACCTTCGCCACCACCCACAACGCCGCCACCACCGTCGCCACCCGCTTCCTCCACGCCTGGACCCGCTAACCCCTCCGAGGTTATGGCGCGTACCGTCGGCACGCGGGGGACGGCGGGGTTATGGCGCACACGGGCGGCACGCGGGCAATGCGGGGTTACGGCGCGTACCGTCGGCACGCGGGGGACGGCGGGGTTATGGCGCACATGGGCGGCATTTACCTCTGCGAACTCCTCCTTAAACAAAACAAATTGATAATTTTCTCTGCGAGAGTTCCACAGAACTCCCTCCGCGAGCATTGCGTACTCTGCGCGAGATTAAAAAACACTCCGCGTGAACCAAAAGCGGAGCCAATGTGGTGCGGAAAAACGGGCGCCGTGTGGCGCCCGTTCGGTATCGGGAGTGTGTAAGTTGCTAAAAATTAACCTTCTGTCGAGGCATCCAGGCCGTTGTTCCATCCTTTATAGTAATATGCACCTGCAGGGACTTTGTTATAAGGTGTCGTGCGATACTCATACCAGCCGCTGTGTCCCCATTTTATCACATCATACCAGATATTACGCACTTGTTTGTGAGGATGTCTGAAACTCTTCCATTTGTCAGACGGGGTTTTATCACTGCCGTCATAGGCATAGTTATCAAACAGATCACCGGTCTTTTCATATTCCAATGTCTTTTTGGTCATGTTGATTTTCATGTGGTAAATTCCGCATCTCAACTTGATATACGAGCCGTTGTAGGTGTGCCCTATATTATTGATTGTTCCACTGTTCTGAAGAGAATGGCCCTCGTAACTGATATTGGTTACCACTCCCAGACGTGACTCATATTCATCGGCAGGGAGAACCTCATGTCCGTATGAACCATGCATGGTCGAGAAGTATAACATCAACGCGCCGAATCCTCTCTTCTTTCTGTTGTTGCCGTACCATCCTGTCTCACACAGATGAGTCCACGGATTAAAATCAGGTATAATGTTATCATCAAACCAGCCCGCCGGGATGCAATAAAGACCATTGTTTAAGCCACCTTCAGTTATAGTGCCCATTGACGGGGTACGTTGCCATACCTCAATATTCCAACCTTCATAGATACCCTCATTTTCATCAATAAGCTGAAGATAGCAGTCGCGGTTTGAGCGTATGTTGCGCCATGCTGTTTCAGTACCGCGCCAACTATAGTTGGAATAGGTGGTTGCATTCGTGCCCTCAAAGGGTTCCACAATAAGATACGGGAATTTATTCACGGAACCGCCAAGGCAAATGCGACGGGGCCATTTGATGGGGTGCGAGGCCGTGGAATGGGGCGTGAAGGTGATTGTGCCGCCGCCCTCCTTGGGATATGTGCCATCACTATTCCTATCCGGTCTCAGCACTATGTCCAGCTCTCCGCCCATAAAGTTCCAGGGCGCGCCATACTGGTTGATGTTGCTTGGTGACCAGGATTCAGGTGCATTGCTCCATTTTTCCACGCGGAAATAGTCCTCACGCACGGAATTTTTTTTACGACACTTGTATCTGTAAGTTACTTCCTTGTTGAAAACGAAGAAATTCTGACGCATGTCTTCCGGAGAGAAGAAGTAATTGCCTCCGCCTACTATTCTGGTAAGCACATTCAGGTTCAGACGGTTGCCGAAGTGGCTGTAATCACCTTTACCGTCGTTGGCATTCCACTGATTATTTGCTTCATCATCGGTGGATGGATTGCTCCAGTTAAAGCACACGCGGCGCGGGGTCTTATAGTAGTTTCCGTTGGCGTCCTCGTAAAGACGCAGGAAAACAAAACCGCCCTCCGGTTCAGGCCATGACTGGGCGCCACGGTTTGTGCCGCCCAATTCTCTTGCTGACTTCATGCCCTCTTCAAAGATTGAAGGCTCCTGAATGTCCACGTACAGGATTGTACCGGCCTTCAGCGTTAGGCCGTTAAGATTCACATCGGTGTAAGCACGGCTGTCGCCGGAACCCTCGCACCAGTAAATGCGCACATAGGTGTCGGAAGCAAACGTCTGGGGAATGAGCATATACGTCTGCTCCCATTCCATGAAGTCATTGTATGTGTGATACTGAAGGTTCCAGGAATTGAAATTGTTGCGACGGCCGTCCTTGTTTTCCTGGTTTTCTAATGAAGTCCATGAGCCAAAAGAGCCGCTGTTAGAGGAAGTGTCCCATGAGCCGTTCTTGAGGCTGTATTTACCGCTGCGTACGGGGATGTTGTAGACATCGATGCGGTTGATGTTGGGGCGTCCGGGGCGTATGGCCACACGGAAACGCAGTCCGGCCATGATGTGGGTGAACTGCAGGGGCTGCACCTGATTGGCGTC
>SFNC01000153.1 GCA_004554255.1 Bacteroidales bacterium | reverse complement strand
GGCCCCGGCAAGGTGTTAGGTGTTACAGGTTCTGAGGCCAATGCCCGCACTAAGATGGTTGACAAGGATAATCCCGGTGAAAATGTCACTACGGCTTTCGACATCACCTATCATTACGCCGGTTGGTACCTCAAGAAGCACGGCACAACTAACGAATATTTTAACTACCGCGATGGCAATTTGGCACTTTGGAATTCTTCTGCTGGATTGGGCGCTTCTGGCTCGGCATTTAATTTCGAAGCGGTGGATGATGTTACCGCCTACGTTACGGCTGCTCAGAACAAAATTGTTGGCCGTGCTGAGGATTGGAAAAACATGCCTGCAATTTGGGCAGAGGCTGCGGCTACTTACGATGCCCTCAACGGTGTTACGCTTTCCAACACTGTGACGAATGCCGAGATTGTGGCTGTTGCCGAAGCGCAAGCCGCAGCCGGCGCAGCTTTCGTTTCTGCCGTGAACAACCAGAAAGTTACGCTTTTAAACTGTGCAACTAATAATGCGCGCAGCGGTGCAGCCATGTACGTAGACAATTCATCTTCCAAGGTCAAAGGACGCACTCCTGCCGCCATTACTGTGGAGGAGGTGATGGTGCTTAAAGCCAATCCCGATTTCACCATCAAGCTTTACAACGCCCAGACTGATAAATATGTCGGCACGCCTACCGGTACGACCAGCGGTACGACCAGCGCAGTTGCCCTCGCCAATGCCGGCAACTTCGATATCTTTTCGCAGGAGAGTGCCGGCCAAAACAAGGCAATTTTCTGCTTGAACGGCGCTGCTTCGATGCACCTTTTGAATGACTTGAGTATTTCCAATTACAGCAGCACCTCTGACGTTGCTTCCTACTGGCAGTTCAGCACAGAAGTCTCCCGCCACGAGTTGAAAGCCTGTATAGAAAATGCCACAGCCTGGAAGAACAACCTTTCCGAGCTGATTAAGGCTAATAAGGCCAACCTGCTTCAGGAGCCCGCATCGCTCTACAAGATTACAGAGGAAATCCGTATTGCTAACCTTGCGCTCAACGATGCAAGCGGCACGCAGGCCACCCGCACCGCCGCATTGGCCAGGCTCAACGCCGCCTTGACCAAGGCCAGGGGCGCATGGCTCGGCGAGTTGGGCGCTACCCAGGAGTTCCGTTTGAGAAATAATGCGATTACCACCACAACGGGCGAGGGAGAAACTACGTATTATTACCTTATCGTAGGGCAGGAAAAGGACAATAGAGGTCAGGGCAATGCCCGCCTTGCCGCGCTCGATGAGAACAGTGCCACCAGCCAAAAGTTCACGCTCACGCCCGGCACGGGCAACAATGCCGGCAAGTATGTGCTTACCTTCGGCGATAGTCAGTTAAAGGATTTAGGAGGATGGGACACCGACATGACGACCGGCGGCGACGGCACGCCCTATACTTTCGAGGAAGTCAATCTGGCCGACGGCCTGTTCCGCATCCGCACCACCCAGGGCTTGTTCGGTCCCAACAACGGAGTTACGGGCGGTAATCTCACCACGGGCAATAACGCTTATATGTATACTAACCACGATGGTACGCGCGACAATCTGACGTGGGCGCTGGAGTTCATCGCTCCCAACGCCACAGCCGACAAGACGGCTCTTGCCGCAGAAATCGCCAAAGCTCCTACGTGGCTGGACGATGCCAACCTGATCAACCCCAGCAGCATTGCCTGCGTGACTGGCTATAAGACCGAAAAGGAGGCTGCTGAAACGGTGAACAGCAAAGAAGACGCTACGGCTTATGAAATCAACACCGCCCTCGTGCGCCTGAAAGCCAAATGGGACATTTTGGCAAGCCGCCTCTTCGCGGAGGCAAGCCCGGCGCAGGGTTACCGCTTGAAGTTCAACTCTGATGCCAACCTCTACATGACGCTCACGCCCGATGTGGCAGAGACCGATGCGGTAAATGTGATGAACGTGCAGGCTGCCAGCAATGCCGCCAAGCAGACGGTCAAGATACAGCCGGCTGCCGAGGCAGGCAAGTTTACCATTCAGGATGGCGCAACATCCAAGTATGTGGGCATCAGTTCGTGGTACTATTGGAATCCGAGCCTTGTAGATGCCGCTGGCGCGACGTTCACTTTCGAGCCTGTCACCATAGATAACTCAGATTATCTTGCGGTTAAAATAAAGTCTAGCCAGGGTGTTCTTGCTCCGGGCTCAGATGCGCCTGCTGCCAATGCTTATGTGTACACTAATCAGGGCAGCGACGTGACGCGCTACTGGATTGTAGAACCGTATGTCAGCCCCGACAGCGTCAATGCTCTGAAGACCTGCATCGCGAAGACTGAGACTTATATTGGCAGCAAGGTCGGGCAGTATGTCTCCGCTTTTGATGGTGTCGCAGACTTGAACAGCACTTCACAAAGCATGATTGACGGCACCGGCACGTATGCCTCGACTGCGCTGACCAACGAGCTGTTCGCCAATCAGATTGCTCGGTACAACAACGATGTGTTCACCCCCACCAACCTCACCATTAACCAGCCCACGGCTGGCAGAGTGTACCGCTTTAAGGGTAAGGTCAGCGGCAAGTATATGTGCGCCGCCACGGCTACGCCCTCAGCCGACACTAAGATGACGATGACAAACGACAGCACCCAGCTGGGCACCCTCTTCATCCTCCAGCCAGGCGCGGAGATCGACGGGCAGCAGGGCTTTAAGTTCTTGAGCTACAACACGGGCTATTATACCAAGAACACGCACAACAACGGCGCGCTCTCCGCCGCTGCCAACTCCGTGAAGATTACCGCCTCTGGTACTGCCGCCAACCTTGGCTATTATACATTACAAGCCAATAGAAACGGCAACACGGCCGCATCTATTGCCGGTACTTATCTGTATGATAACGGCAATCAGGCAAGTCCCGTAGTCGACCGCAATGGCAGCTACGCCGCCAACAACTGCGACTGGACCATTGAGGAGGTGACGGAACTGCCGATTAGCGTGACCACCGGCTACAGCCGTCTCGGCACGATTGTAAGCCCCGTGTCGCTGAATGCCGACAACAGCAAGCTGAAATTCTACACCGGCAGTATCAACGGCGACTACCTCCACCTTACGGAATTTACGGGCGGTGTGATTCCCGCAGGCGTGCCGTTCTTAATCGAATATCAGAGCGGCGACCAGACCAACGGTTGCTCGCTGCTCGAAGTCAACGGGTCAGAGGCCACCTTGGACGGAGGCGTGGAAAATGCGCTGCGAGGCGGTCTTGAAACCGTGGCAACGCCTACCGATATCGGCACGATCTATACCATTCAGA
>SFNC01000152.1 GCA_004554255.1 Bacteroidales bacterium | reverse complement strand
CTATGCTCAAAATCGTCATCTCCGGCCGCATCTTCTGATGAAGGCTTGATATAAAAAATATGCCGGACCGCCCAAGAGGGCAGTCCGGCATATTTTTTAGTAAACAAGTTAACAAGTTAACGAGTAAACTTGTCTATAATTCAAACAGCCTAACACTTGTCAAAAGCCTGCGATAGATCGGCAATAATGTCGTCGATATGCTCCGTGCCGATGCTGAGGCGAATGGTCGAAGGTGTGATGTGCTGCTGCTCCAGCTCTTCGGGAGTCATCTGAGAATGCGTGGTCGTATAAGGGTGAATCACAAGGCTCTTCACGTCGGCCACGTTGGCAAGCAGCGAGAAGATTTCGAGCGAGTCGATAAACTTCCATGCCGTCTGTTCATCGCTTTTTATCTCAAACGTGAAAATGCTACCGCCGCCGTTGGGGAAATATTTATTGTAAAGGGCGTGGTCGGGGTGAGAAGGCAGCGAGGGATGGTTCACGAGGCTCACCTTCGGGTGGGCGGCGAGGAACTGCACCACCTTCAGGGCATTCTCAACGTGCCGCTCCACGCGCAGCGACAACGTTTCCAGACCTTGCAACAAGATAAAGGCGTTGAACGGGGAAATAGCTGCGCCGGTGTCGCGCAAGATGACGGCACGAATGCGTGTTACGAAAGCCGCCACGCCTGCCACGTCTGCAAATACTGCGCCGTGATAGGAGGGGTCGGGCTTGGCGAGCGTGGGGAACTTATCGGGCTGCGCCTTCCAGTCGAACGTGCCGCCGTCTACAATCACGCCGCCGAGGCTCGTGCCGTGGCCGCCTATGAACTTCGTGGCACTGTGCACCACCACATCGGCGCCGTGCTCGATGGGGCGAATTAGGAAAGGTGTGCCAAACGTGTTGTCCACCACAAAGGGCACGCCGTGCTTGTGCGCCACGGCAGCCACTGCGTCAAGGTTCGTAACATCGGAGTTAGGGTTGCCGAAAGTCTCGGCATACACCACCTTAGTATTGGGCATAATGGCAGCATCGAGGGCATCGAGGTCGTTCACGTTGAGAATGGTGAAAGAAACGCCCTGCGCTGCCAGCGTGTGCGTAATCAGGTTGAACGAACCGCCGTAGAGGTTATCGGCAGCCACGATGTGGTCGCCCGGCCCGAGGAGATTTTGCAAGGCATAGGTCACAGCCGCCGCGCCGCTCGCCACAGCCAAGGCAGCCACGCCGCCCTCCAAGGCCGCCATGCGCTCTTCGAAGACTGCCTGAGTGGAATTAGTGAGGCGGCCATAGATATTGCCCGCATCACGCAGCGCAAAGCGGTCGGCAGCATGCTGCGAGTTGCGGAACACGTAAGAAGTAGTCTGATAAATAGGCACCGCGCGGGCATCGGTGGCGGGGTCGGGCTGCTCCTGCCCCACGTGCAGTTGCAGCGTTTCGAAATGTAGTTTCTTTTTGTCCATAGTTTCCATGTTTTTAGTAATAAAATGCAAGTGAAACACAACTTTCACGGTACAAAATTAGCAAAAGTTTCAAAGCCGCAATCGCTCGCCGCACGATTATTTGGACAAAACACTTGCCCATTCCATGGATTTTAACGAATTTCGCAATGAAGAAGTGCACATAATGGACTTTCTATTTGGCTATCCACCACCATGCGCGAATATTTCTCTTTGCACATTCTAACAGAACCAATACGTTAAATGACGAAAGTAATCACATACGGGACATACGACCTTCTCCATCAAGGACATATCAATCTGCTGCGAAGAGCCAAGGAACTTGGCGACTACCTCATCGTGGGCGTAACCAGCGATAGTTTCGACCGCGGCAGAGGGAAACTTAATGTGCGCAACAATGTGTTAGAACGAGTCGAAGCCGTTAAAGCCACAGGATATGCTGACGAAGTAATCATTGAAGACTACTTAGGTCAGAAAATCGACGATATCCAGCGCTACGATGTCGATATCTTCGCAATAGGGTCAGACTGGGAAGGAAAATTCGATTATCTAAACGAATATTGCAAGGTAGTATATTTGCCCAGGACAGAAGGCATCTCTTCCTCAATGTTACGCCAGCAGGAAGAAGGAGTATTTCGTATCGGCATCGTCGGGTCGGGTAGGATTGCCAAGCGATTTGTCCCGGAGGCCGAAGTCGTAAGTAGCGTCAAAGTGTCTGCCGTGTTCGACCCCAACGAGCAAAACGCCAAGGATTTTGCGAAACAATTCGGCATCAAGGCTTTCACCGACAACCTCGACACATTCCTGGCAGAAGTAGATGCCGTATATGTCGCATCGCCTCATCTCACACACTACCAGTACACAAAGCAAGCCCTCCATGCCGGCAAACATGTGTTGTGCGAAATCCCGTTTGTCCTTTCTTCCTCCCAAGCCAAAGAGCTCTATGATTATGCCGAAGCACACAATCTCGTTTTGCTTGAAGCAAGCAAAACAGCCTATTGCCCCGCCTTCTGCCGCATCACAACTCTTGTGAAGAGCGGCGTGATAGGCGATGTCGTTGATGTAAAAACGTCTTTATCCAAAATTGTCTCCCCCCCTACACGTGAACTCGACAAATCGCAAGCCGGCGGTGCGATGAACGAGCATGCGGCCCTTACATTAATGGCTATTATTAAAATATTAGGTACAAATTATTGCGGCGTCGACTTTCATTCTAAAATGAAAGATGGGGTCGACATTTACACCAAAGTCAATCTTAATTATCCACATGCCACTTCCTCCGCGACCCTCGGCATAGGAGTAAAAACCGAAGGCAACATGGTCATCTCAGGTACGATGGGCTATGTTTACGTACCCGCCCCATGGTGGCTCACTTCTTTCTTTGAGATACGCTATGAAGAGCAATCCAAGAATAAGAAATTTTTCTACAGTTATGACGGAGACGGCCTTCGCTATGAAATACAAGAATTCATGTCGATGATCGTCAACCGCCGCAAAAGTTCTTATAAACTCCGCAGGGACGAAAGCGTGGCCATTGCGGGCATTATCGAAAAGTTCAACAACAAGATAAATTGGAACGCATTGGCGTCCCGTTAAAATTGGGACAAAAGAATTATGATAAGAAAAGCATTAGTCGTGGGAGGTGCCAATGGCATAGGATTGTCCATTGCGACAGAAATAGCCCGGCGGGAGGAATGCGAAAAAGTATATATCGTCGACAAAGCAAATGTTGAGGATGAATTCGACCACCCTAAATTTGATAAAATCCAGTTCGACCTCACCAAGTACTACACAGCGCGTCCGGACGGCATTCCTGGCAATGAAGACACCGGTACGATGTCGGCT
>SFNC01000004.1 GCA_004554255.1 Bacteroidales bacterium | reverse complement strand
AATTTAAATTACCCCGGTCCGGTGTCTTTTCGGTAAATTTCGCCAAGTCTCATCGGTCATGTAGCTCGCTACATTCCCTCTTCAACTTGCGAAATTTCCACGAAAATACACCGCCCCTGCGTTAACAAATATTGGGGAACGGGGTCTAAGTATTTATATGGGCTCCGGCGGATGCCGGAGCCCGAAAGGCAGTCGGGAAAATTCAGACGGTATAGTCAATCAGCGGAGCGGGATTCAGGTAGCCGATGTGTCCGCTTTCCTTACCTGCGTCGGCGGCAAGCTGCACGTTAATCAGGCACGGCCTGCGGGCGGCGATACTCTTGGTGAGGGCATCGGCAAGCTCCTGAGGGGTAGCGACATAGTAGTTGTCAGCTCCGAAGCACTCGCCGATTTTGTCGTACCGAGCCTCCAGGTCAAGGGTGGTGGGAGCGGGGTCGTGCTCAATAGCGGGGTCGGTGGACGGGTTCACGCCGACATTGTTGTAAATACCGCCGTTGTTGAAGATTATCACCGTAACCGGTAGTTTGAATCGGCAAATTGTGGCGAAGTCCATTCCGGAGAAGCCGAAGGCCGAGTCGCCCTCAATGGCCACGACCTGCTTGCCGGTTGCCACGGCGGCACCTACGCACGAGCCCATGCCCATGCCCATGATGGCCCAGGTGGCACAGTCGATTCTGTGGCGGGGCATGCTCATGTCAATGCAGTCGCGGGTGTCGTCCAGTGTGTTTGCGCCTTCGTTGACCAGGATAATGTCCGGGTTGGCCTCCAGGATAGGCTTGATGGCGCCCAAGGCGGTCCAGTGGTTCATGGGCATAGCCGTGGCGGCCTCCTGCAGACGTGCCTTGAATTTCTCGTTCTTGACCTTAGTCTCGGCCTGCAGGGCGGGTACCCATGCGGGGTCGGCGCTCATGGTCTTGCCCTCCATGCGGGCGAGAATGGCATCCAGGCTTAGACCCATGTCTCCGACAACGGGAGCGTAGATGGGACGGTTAACGTCTATTTCCTGTGGCTCAACGTCCAGCTGTACAAATTTGGTGTCCTTGCTCCATTTGCCCTTACCGAAAGAGAGCAACCAGTTCAGGCGGGCGCCGATGAGCACAACAACATCGGCCTTGGTCATGATTGTGGAGCGGCAGGACAGGGCGCTGAGCGGTCCGGCGTCGGGCATCAGGCCCTTTGCCATGGACATTGGGAAGTACGGAATGTGGTATTTCTCTATCAGGGTCTTGATTTTGTCGTCAACCTGAGCGTATGCGGCTCCCTTGCCTAACAGGACAGCGGGACGTTTGGCGCCGAGGATAGCCTGTACGGCGCGGTCCACGGCGGCATCGTTGGGGGCAACGGGCGAGTATAAGTCAACGGGCTGATAGAACAGAGCCTCGGCATCTGTGGCATCCATGATTTCGGCGAGGGCCGGGGTTGTCATGTCAATGTAAACGCCGCCGGGACGGCCGCTGACGGCGGCGCGGTATGCGCGGGCTACGGCAGAGGGGATGTCGCGAGCGAGGCTGCAGCGGAATGCCGCCTTGACAACGGGACGGGCGGTGTTCAGCTGGTCCAGCTGCTCGTAAGTGCCGATGTTCATGTCCACCATGGTGGGGTCGCTGGCGCCCGAAATCTGAATCATGGGATAGCAGTTTACCGTTGCGTTTGCCGTGGCGGTGAGGCCGTTCATGAATCCTAAGGAGGAGACGGTGAGCAGGACACCGGGCTTGCGTGTGAGATAGCCGTGGGTAGCGGCGGCCATGCCGGCCTGCTGTTCAAAACGGAATCCTACGTATTTCACGCCCACTTTCTGCATGGCGTAAGCGGCCTCGGTGACGGGGATACCTACCAGGCCGTACACATTGTCAAGTCCGACGCGCTTCAGCGCCTGGGCCAGAATATACATGCCGGTGACCTGTTCGGGGAACTTCGGCGCCGGTTTGGCGCAGGCATCAGCAATAGGCGCGGGTGCGGCAGGTTGTATAGTATTTGTTGGCATAATTCTGTGTTTTAGAACGAGGTCTTAAGTAGTTATATTAAATTTTGCGAGTAATCCCCTGCGGGTTCGCGGTAACGGCAAACGTCGCCGCGGTAGCACCACAGGGGGTGATATATTCAGTATGTTATTTAGCCGCTACGGGTTCGGCCGCGGGTTTGGGCATGGGTGTTGTGGTGTGGTTAGCCGCAAACTGTGCGATCTGCTCGTCGGTATAGCCCAGCTGTTTGAGGACCTCGTCGGTGTTTCCGCCCAGAGTGGGGCAGGGACCGTAAGAAGGCTGGTAGTTGCTCATGGTGAAAGGCACACCTACAGTTACGAAAGTGCCGATTTTGCCGCCCTGGTTGATGCGCACCAGAGTGTTGCCGTCGTACAGAGTCTCGTCGGTCATAATCTCCTTGGTGGAGAGTACGGGAGCTACGGGAACGCCGTATTTACTGAGGATTTCGGTGACCTCGAA
Organism: Bacteroidales bacterium; assembly: GCA_004554255.1. Taxonomy (GTDB): domain Bacteria; phylum Bacteroidota; class Bacteroidia; order Bacteroidales; family Muribaculaceae; genus CAG-873. The sequence goes on along the minus strand of SFNC01000004.1, from coordinate 40,542 downwards.
TTTGGTCTTGTCGGCAGCCCAGGCGCTGATACGGGCGATGATTTCGTCTTTGTGACGGTCGCGGGCGTCGGCGGTGTTGAAGTCGGGATTTGTCAGCCAGTCCCGGAAGCCGAAACCCTGGCAGGCCAGCTCAAAGTCTTTGGTGCCACGCTGCAGGATGATGTAAGCATAGTTGTTTGCATCTTCGGCGGTGTCGTATCCTCCGGCGGGTTTGCATTTGTATGTCCAGCCCAGAACGCCGGAGCCTTCCGTGTTGCCGGAACGGGGCACGCAGTCTCCGAATTTGCCGTTGGGGTACTGCATGAACTGGGTGAGGTAACCGATGCGGTCAAGGGTCATCTGGTCGCGGGTCTTGATACGGCAGAGGTTCAGGCACGCATTGTGCATGGACTGGTAGACGTAGGAGCCCTCGCCGGTTTTCTCGCGCTGACAAAGAGCAGCCAACAGGCCGATGGTGAGGTGCATGCCGGTGTTGGAGTCGCCCAATGCTGCGCCGGACTGGGTGGGGATGTTGTACTCGCCCTCGTACCAGCCGGTTGTGGCAGCGGCGCCGGCAGTAACCTGAGCGACAGGCTCGTAGGCTTTAAGATCCTTGTACTTCGACGACTCGGGGAATCCCTTGATGGTGCCGTAGATACAGCGCGGGTTAAGGGCGTGTACGGCCTCCCAGGAGAATCCCAGTTTGTCCATGGCGCCGGGGTGCAGGTTTTCCACGAATATGTCGCATTCCTTGATGAGTTTGGTAAGAATTTCCTTGCCGTCGGGCGTTTTGGCGTCCAGGGTAAGGGATTTCTTGTCCGAGTTAAGCTGCAGGAAGTAGTAGCTGGGGCAGTCGGGGTCGAACTGCAACTCTTTACGTGTTGCGTCGCCGACGCCCGGGCGTTCGATTTTTATTACTTCTGCGCCGAGCCAAGCTAACATCTGTGTGCATGAGGGGCCTGACTGGACTTCTGTAAAATCCACTACCTTGATTCCTTGTAATGGTGCGGTGTTCATAGTGTGTTTTTCTTTTATGTTATACAATATTTTTAGCGACACAGACGGTGCCAAGCCCCGCCGGCCTGCTTTTTATATAAGAAACATTTAATCGCGCGGAATGTTTATGAATGCCCCGTAAAAAGCCGGGAGGCCGCAGCGATTTTCGCTGCGGCCTCCCGGGTATGGGAAATTCGGTTATTTGCGGTCTTTGGCCTTTTCCAGCTGACGCTCCAGAGCCTCGAGGCACAGGTCAAAAGCCTCCTCGAAAGTATCTGCGGTCTTGGTTGCCACCATGTCTGCGGCGGGGGGCAGGGCCACTTTTACGATGGCCTCCTTGTTCATGGCGGTTTCGGGCTTTACGACTTTCAGCTTTACGTCAAAGTCTGTCATATCGGGATAGTGACGTGCCAGGCGTGCGGCCTTTTTGTTGATGAAGTCGGTAAGACGCTCGGCAATCTCAAAATGGATGGCGGAAATATTAACGTTCATAGTTCTAATCTTTTAGGGCGCGGGGGTGCGCCAGTTTGTAATTGTTTTGCAGTTCTCGGTATGTAATATGTGTGTAAATCTGAGTTGTGGCCAGGGATGCGTGTCCCAGCAGCCGCTGCACGGCGTTGATGTCCGCGCCGTTGTTAAGCATGTCGGTCGCGAATGAGTGCCGCAGGGCGTGAGGCGAGCGTTTCGCGCTGGAGACGTTTCCGTCCAGGGCCTTGTGCACTACACGGTTCAGCAATCCGTAATAGATTGGCCGGCCGTCGGGACGTACAAAGAAAGTGTCGGTGGCGGAAACGCCCACGGTGCGTGTGCGCAGCATGCGGTACCGGCGTATTGCGTCGCAGATAGCGTCGCCGACGGGTATTACGCGCTCCTTGTTGCGTTTGCCGATTACGCGCAGCTCGTGGCGCGCCATGTCTACGGCGCTGTCCTCCAGCCCTATTATCTCGGCGGCGCGCATGCCGGTCTCATAGAGCATGGTGACGATAAGGTGGTCGCGGAACTCGGTGAAGTCATCGCGGTCTATGCCGTTGTCGCTGAGGGCGTGCATGGTCTCGGCCTGGAGGATAAATGCCGGCAGGCGTTTGGGGACGGACGCGAGGTTTACGTCCGCGGCCGGGTTCAGCTTAAAGTCGTGGTATCGGCAGAGGTATGTGAAGAAAGAGCGTATCGCGGACATTTTCCAGCGCACGGTGCGCACTGTTATCCCGCTCTCGGACAGCACTACGGCCCAGGCGCGGATGTCGCCCGATGTTACCGCCGCCAGGTCCAGGTCGGCAATGTCTGTTTTACCGGACACGCTGAGGAACGACAGCCATTCGCGCAGAATCTTTCGGTAGGACTCTGTGGTGCGCGCCGAGTAGTTGAGCTCATGGCTGAGGTAAGCTATGAACTGTGCGGCGAGGTTTTTTGCGGATTTGGAAGCTGTCATATTCTTCACTTTTTGCGAAATTAGGCTAAAATATTCAAATTGCCAAATATTTTGCCAAAAAACAGAATATGTTTTAAAACATGCTTTTTATGGTTGCGCTGCCGATATAATCTGCCAGGCCTTCTGGCGGTTCGATATAAATGTCAGGCTGTCCATGATGGGCTGGCAGCGGATGGGGTCGATCAGGTGCGGTGCAAGGTATGTCACCACCTTGAGCTTGTTGTCGTCGAAATCAAACAGATTCATCAGTGCCGCACATTGGTTGCACGTGAACCATCCGCACAGCCCTGCGGCCTGAACCATAGGCAGTTGGTTCGAGGCAAAGGTCTGATTCTTGACGGCGCTGAGCAGTTTCATGAAATCCGGGGGCGATACCGCCCGGGCAGTTGTAGGTATAGGCGTGGGGGCCATTCCCGGCATCATCGGGGCGGTGTCCCCGAAGTCGTACTGTGCGTGTGCTGTCCCGAAAAACATCATCACGGAAGCCAGTCCCGCTATGATTCTTAAGTGTTTCATCTCGTTCTATTTTTAGACCCCTGCATTAACAAATATTGGGGAACAGGGTCTTATTTATAGACACATTTAATGGAAAAATGTTTAATGGGCGTTGGATGTTCGGCGATGAATCATACACGGGCGCTGTGGATGCTCGGGCGATTTACCCGTTGTTTTCGTCAGTTTGCCAAAATGCTTACCATGATTATAGATTAATGGGACGCGAAAGCGTATTGTTGAAAAATTTTACAAAAAAATGTTTCAATATGGAATATTTTTTGCTAATTTTGTGGCTCATACCTAAAAAGATTCCTTCATACCAATCAAATTCTTTCTATGCCGAAACAACAATTAGATAGTCTGGACCTTTCAATCTTAACAATGTTGTCCGACAATGCCAGAAAACCTTATCTGGAAATATCGCGGGAATGTGGTGTTTCCGGGGCGGCTGTGCATCAGCGCATTCAGCGCCTTACCTCCAATGGCGTGATATTGCGTTCGCAGTGCGTTATAGACCCCTCGGCACTGGGCTATGATACATGCGCCTTTGTGGGAATAATATTGAACTCGCCCGAACAGCATGAGGCGATAGTAGAGCACTTCAGCGAGATTCCGGAGGTAGTGGAATGTTATTATACGAGCGGCCGTTACGATTTGCTCATAAAGGTCTATGCCCGTAATAATCAGCACCTCCTGCAACTGTTGCTTGACCTGCAGAAGTTGGGTGGAACACGCACAGAGACAATCGTGTCCTTCCGCCAGGTTTTCGAGCGTCAGTCGCCTGTGCTCCAGGCAATAAAGGAAGTCAGCCGATAGCTATGGGCATAAGGGCTTCTGTATGTGCGCTAATAGTGGTGGCGTGTGCCGGTGTGCCCGGCGTACATGCCGCAGGGGCGGCCTTCAGCGACACTTTCGCCGATTCCACGTTGCGTATAGACTACATACTGGGCGGTACCGTGCAAAGCCCTGATGTCTCTGTGGCGCGGGTCTCCGGCCTGGACGGCTGGAGCGGACGTCGAAATAATCTCGGCCGTTATCCGCTGGCCGGAAACATAGGTGTTACGGTTACCGACCGCGGCACGGGCGATACTCTGTATGCCTATGGCATGTCGTCGCTGTACAGTGAATGGCTTGAGCTGAAAGACTCGGTGGCGCGGGCGTACGAGTGCCCGGTTATCATCCCGCGGCCACGTCGTGATGCCGTGGTGACACTGCAGGTGCGCGACAGCCGCCACCGCACCATTGCCGAGCATCGCCTGCCGGTGAGTCCAACGGACGTTCTGGTGCGTCGCAAGTCGCCGGCCGGATATGCCGTAACGCCCATACATACCGGTAGTTATTCGGGCGTGAAAATCCCGGTGGCGATTCTGCCCGAGGGATTCACGGCGCAGCAGACAGACTCGTTCCATATTTATGCAAAACGCGCAGTTGAGGCCATATTCGCCCATGAGCCGTTCGGAAAATACCGCGAAAGATTCGATTTCTTTGCCGTGGACGTGCCGTCGCGCGACAGTGACGTGTCGCATCCCGCAACCGGCGACTGGCGCGATACCCCTTTCGGCTCGCATTTCTCCACTTTTATGGAGCCTCGGTATCTCACCACCTCAAACCTTTTCGACGTGCACGACGCGTTGGCGGGGACTCCTTATCAGCACATTATAATCCTTGCAAACACAGCTACTTACGGTGGCGGAGGGATATTCAACAGCTACACGCTCACCAATACCGGCAATCCCGAGTTCAAGCCCGTTGTGGTGCATGAGTTCGGACACAGCTTCGGTGGCCTCGGCGACGAATATTTCTATGAGAACGATGTGTTTTCGGATATTTATCCGGCCGACGTTGAGCCGTGGGAGCCAAACCTCACCACACTCGCCGATTTCCACGGAAAATGGGAGAATCTCATCGCCCCCGGAACGCCTGTGCCCACGCCCTCAGACCGGGCAAAGGATTATCCTGTAGGACTTTATGAGGGTGGGGGATACTCGTTCAAGGGTATTTTCAGGCCGGCAGACCGTTGCCGCATGCGCGTCAATGACATAGACGCCTTTTGTCCCGCATGCCGGCAGGCGATAGAGCGGCTGATTATTTTTCTGACCGAGTAAAAGGTTGGTTATGAGGATTATATCCGCGATAGACTCTTTCAAGGGCTGTCTTGGCTCCGTGCAAGCCAACTCCGCGGTGAAAAATGGCGCGGAGGGGCATGATGTGGTGTGCGTTCCCGTTGCCGACGGCGGCGAGGGCACGGCATCGGCGATGTGTGCGGCATTGCGCGGCGAGATGGTGAACTGTGAGACTTTCGACCCTCTGATGCGCCCGATATCAGCGGCTTATGCCCTGTGTGGTGAAATGGCGGTTATCGATGTCGCCGCGGCTATCGGATTGCCGTTGCTGTCTGCCGACGAGCGAAATCCTTTACTGACAACGACATACGGCGTTGGCGTGATGATTGTCGACGCCCTGAGGCGCGGTGCCCGTCGGATAATGGTGGCAATGGGCGGAAGTTCCACAAACGATGGCGGAATGGGGCTGCTTAATGCGCTGGGTGTCAGGTTTTTGAGCAAAGATGGAGCCGCTTTGCCGCCGTGTGGCGCGAGCCTCGCCAAGGTCGCTGCAATAGACACCTTCGGATTGGATAACCGCCTGTCCCGCTGTGAGATAGTTGCCGGTTACGACGTCCTCACCACGGCGATTGGCCCGGAGGGCTGTGCGTCTGTTTTTGCTCCACAGAAAGGTGCTGATAGTCTTATGGTTACAGCACTTGAGGCGGGTATGAGGAATTTTGCCGATGTGGCCTGGCGCGCATACTTCGAGGCTGTGGGTTCCGGAGCCGCCGGAGGCATCGGCGCCGGCCTGACTGCTGTATTGGGCGCAAGTACTGTCCGCGGCGTGGATATGGTGCTTGACGCCTGCGGTTTTGACAATACCATCGCCGGAGCCGACCTTATCGTTACCGGCGAGGGAGCCATTGATTCACAGACTCTTATGGGTAAGACGCCGATGGGTGTGCTGGAGCGCGGACTTAGGCGTGGAATACCCGTTGTGGCCGTGTCGGGGCGTATCCGTGAGCGCGAAAAACTTCTTGAAGCCGGTTTCGCTGACGTGGTTTGCATTAATCCCGACGGTCTTTCCCCACAGGCGGCAATGTGCCCTGAGCGCGCCATGGAAAATATTTCGGCGACAATTGCACGTATTCTCGCCCATTATTGCTAATTTTGCAGAAAAATAGTCATGAGCAAAGCACGAGTGTGCAAATATTGCGGGCGCTATATGCCCCCGGGAACAAAGCGTTGCGAGCATTGCGGCGGCCGTGCCCACAGCTATGCGTGGGTGTGGACCACGCTGGTGTGCCTGGCGCTGGTTGCCGGTGCCACGCTTTATGTGGCGCATGCCATAAACAAACAGGAGGAGAGAGCTGCTACCGTTCTCAGTGTCACTCCGGATTTCGCCTCGCGGATAAATCATTATCAGCAGCTTACGCCTTTTTCCGAGAACCTTGCCGCTGTCTGCGACGGCTCACGCTGGGGCTATATAGACACCGACGGGCACCTGGTTATACCGTGCCGGTACGACCATGCCGCGCCCTTCAACGGCGGCGTGGCACAGGTTAAAATAGGCCGTCGGCTGGCATATATTGACGTCCGCGGCGAGGAGGTGGACGGCGGGATGCGAAAGACAAACTCGCCCATGGACTCTCGCTACCATGTGTTTGCCGAGGGCGGACCCTCCGGCAAGGTGGGCATCATGGACGCTGACGGAAATATCATGGTACCGGCGATGTTCGATTCGCTGACATACGTCTCGGAGGGCCTGGCGGTCGCCGTGGTGTACACGCACCGCCTCAGGGGCACGGACATTGACGTGGAACTTGACGCTCCACTGCCGTCAATCAGCGAGGAAAACCTTGAAAATCAGATATTTTTCATGACGGATTCGGCGATTCGTGCCAATACCGTCCGCGACTGCGCTTTCGGATATGTGGATCTCGCCGGAAACTATACCTTCTCCCGTGATGTCCTGGAGAAAGCGGCTGTCAGCAGCAAGCGCTTCAGGATGTTCGCCGAGCGACAGGTAGCATTGCAGTCGCTTGAAAACGAGCGCCTTGAGCGCCTCAGGGTGCGCCGCGAGCAACAGCTGGCCGACAGCATTGATGCCGTGATCGCCGCGGTTATTTAACACAGAAAAGACTCTAACAACCAAATAGATATGTCATCAGAAAAAATTACACCGGTGCTTTTACTTACCGGTTATCTGGGCAGCGGAAAGACAACACTGCTAAACAGAATCCTCAACAACACCGAGAATATTCGCTTTGCCGTGATAGTCAACGACTTGGGCGAGGTGAATATTGACGCCGAACTCATCCAGAAGGGCGGCGTGGTAGGCAATAATAACTCCGACGACCTGGTGGCGCTGCAGAACGGTTGCATCTGCTGCACCCTGCGCACCGACCTCATTGAGCAGCTATCCGAGCTGGTCGCCGCCGGTACTTTCGATTATATCGTTATCGAAGCCAGCGGTATCTGCGAGCCCGCGCCTATCGCGCAGACCATCTGCATGATGCCCCGCATGGATCCTAAATATACCGAGCACGGAACGCCGCGCCTCGACTGCATCTGCACCGTCGTGGATGCCCTGCGCCTAAAGGCCGAGTTCGACTGTGGCGACGCCCTCGCCATGGAGATCCCGGAGGGTGAGGAGAATATAGAGAGTCTGATTATTGACCAGATTGAGTTCTGCAACATCATACTGCTCAACAAGATAGATGAGGTCAGCGCCGACGAGGCCCGTCAGATACGCAGCATAATCCGCGCCATTCAGCCCAAGGCAAAAATAATTGACACCAATTATTGCGACGTGCCCCTTGGCGAAATCCTGAACACCGGCGCCTTCAACTTCGAGAAAGTCGCCACCTCGGCCACCTGGGTGCGCGAATTGGAGGACATCCACGATGAAGACGACCATCACGGCGAGCACCACCACCATGACCATGACCACCATCATGACCATGACCACCATCATCATCACCATCACCACGATGAGGGAGAGGCTGAGGAATACGGCGTGCAGACCTTCGTATATCAGCGTCGCGACGGCCTGGATATGAACAAGTTCGATTACTTTGTCACCCGTCAGTGGCCCTCGAACATCATCCGTGCAAAGGGAGTGGTTTACTTTAATCACGACCGCGACATGAGCTATCTTTTCGAGCAGGCCGGGCCCCAGAAAAAGCTCACCAAGGCCGGATTCTGGTACGCGACTGCCCCCGAGGAAGAGCTCGCAGCGATGATGGCCGCCGACCCGTCGATACAGAAAAACTGGGACCCCGTTTATGGCGACAGAATCGTTAAACTGGTATTCATCGGACAGCATCTGGACCGCCGCGCAATCGCAGAGGCCCTCAATAATATGTGATTGACGCACCGGCTTTCTTCACTTTTACGCAATTTATTTGGTTACACGATTAATTATTCGTAAATTTGTCGCGTGAAGTACCGCGCCTTTACGGCTCGGGCTTTGCGTCGTGCATAACGGACATACTTTAAAATCGAATCCAAACCCTTAATAAACAACGCTTAAACTGTTTCTGCGCAAACTAAATTAGCAAACAATATAACTAATCAATTTTATAATTTACTCGAAATGGACATTTCACATATCGAACACATCGGTATTGCCGTTCCCTCGCTGGACGAGGCAATCCCCTTCTACGAGAACATCCTGGGTTTCAAATGCTTTGCTATTGAAGAAGTAGCCGACCAGAAGGTACGCACCGCTTTCTTCCAGGTTGGTCAGACTAAACTTGAACTCCTTGAAGGCACTGCCGAAGACAGCGCCATCTCTAAATTTATCGCAAACAACGGTGGCCGCGGCGGTATCCAGCACATCGCTTTCGCCGTGGAAGACGGCGTGGCTAACGCCCTGGCCGAGGTTCAGGAAAAAGGCGCACGTGTTATCGACAAGGCTCCCCGCAAAGGCGCCGAAGGCCTCAACATCGCTTTCCTCCACCCCAAATCTACCGTAGGTACCCTCATCGAACTCTGCGAGGACCCCAAAAAGAAATAACAACTACTTAAATCATTTATAAATGAGCAGCCAACTTGAAAAAGTAAAAGAGCTGATAGAGCTCCGTGCCGAAGCCCGTCTTGGCGGCGGCCAGAAAGCGATTGACAAACAGCACGAGCGCGGCAAATACACCGCTCGCGAGCGCATCGCACAACTCCTCGACGAGGGTTCGTTCGAGGAACTGGACATGTTTGTACGCCACCGTTGCCACAACTTCGGACAGGAAAAGAAATCCATGCTCGGCGACGGCGTGGTTACCGGTTACGGTACCATCGAAGGCCGTCTGGTTTATGTTTTCGCACAGGACTTCACCGTATTCGGTGGCTCGCTGTCCGAGACAATGGCCCAGAAAATCTGCAAAGTAATGGATATGGCCATGAAGATGGGCGCTCCCGTTATCGGTCTTAACGACTCGGGTGGCGCACGTATCCAGGAAGGCATTAACGCGCTGGCCGGTTATGCCGAGATTTTCCAGCGCAACATCCTGGCTTCTGGCGTTGTTCCCCAGATTTCCGCAATCCTAGGCCCCTGCGCCGGAGGCGCTGTATACTCTCCCGCGCTTACCGACTTCACAATCATGGCAAAGGGAATCAGCTACATGTTCCTTACCGGCCCGAAGGTGGTGAAAACCGTTACCGGTGAAGACGTTTCGCAGGAAGACCTCGGTGGTGCCGACGTTCACTCCAAGAAGAGCGGCGTATGCCACATCGCTGCAGAAGACGGCGAGGAAGCTATCAAGATCATCCGCAAGCTCTTCAGCTTCATCCCCCAGAACAACCTCGAGGAGACTCCCCTCGTGGAATGCTCAGACCCCATTGACCGCCTTGAGGACTCCCTCAACGAGATTATCCCCGACTCCGCAAACCGTCCCTACAATATGTATGACGTTATCGGCGCTATCATTGACAATGGCGAATTCCTCGAGATTCAGCCCGATTACGCCAAGAACCTCATCATCGGTTTCGCTCGCTTCAACGGTCAGTCTGTAGGTATCGTGGCCAACCAGCCCAAGTACCTGGCAGGTGTGCTGGACAGCAACGCATCGCGCAAGGGCGCACGCTTCGTTCGCTTCTGCGACGCCTTCAACATTCCTCTGGTTACCCTCGTGGACGTTCCCGGATTCCTGCCAGGTACAGGCCAGGAGTACAACGGCGTAATCCTGCACGGCGCAAAACTGCTCTACGCTTACGGCGAGGCTACTGTGCCCAAGGTTACTGTTACTCTGCGCAAGAGCTACGGCGGCAGCCACATCGTGATGAGCTGCAAACAGCTCCGCGGCGACATGAACTACGCTTGGCCTACCGCCGAAATCGCCGTTATGGGTGGTGCCGGTGCCGTCGAGGTCCTATACGCCAAGGAGGCTAAAGCCAGCGACGATCCCAAAAAGGTTCTCGCCGAGAAGGAAGCCGAATACAACAAACTGTTCTGCAATCCCTACAACGCTGCCCGCTACGGATACATCGACGATGTTATCGAACCCCGCAACACCCGTTTCCGCGTGATTCGCGCACTGCAGCAGCTTGCTACCAAGAAAGTTGTTAACCCTGCCAAGAAACATGGCAACATTCCTCTGTAAGGATTTGCCCCACAGCATTATGAAAAAAAGATTATCACTGATATTTGTGGCGCTCGCCTGCATCGCTATGGGCTCTTTTGCCCATAACCGCAAGGCGTTGCGCATCAACGAGGTGATGGTGGCAAACGACACTACAAGCATCGTGGACGAGTACGGCCGGTACAGCGCATGGATTGAGCTGTTCAACAGCAATTTCGCCCCCTTGGAAATCTCAAGTGTCTATCTCACCAACGACCCTCAGGAGCCCAAGAAGTACCCCGTGCCTCTGGGCGACCAGCGCACCAAGATGGGTAAGCGCCAGATGGTAGTTTTCTTTGCCGACGGCAAGCACGAGGACGGTACTTTCCATACCTCCTTCACTCTTACCCCCGGTCAGGAAAACTGGGTCGGCATATATGACGCCGACGGTATCACCCTCATTGACGAGGTTACCATCCCAGCAAGCCTGCTCCCCGGACAGTCTTACGCTCGCGTTACCGACGGCGGTGACGAGTGGAGCGTACGCGACGGCAGCGAAGGCAAATACATCACTCCCGGCGCAAACAACATCATCAAGGGCACAAACCCCAAAATTGAAGAATTTGCCGAGAAGGACGAGAACGGTTTCGCTATGACCATCATGGCTATGTGCATCGTGTTCACAGCACTGCTCGTACTCTGTCTCTGCTTCTATGCAATCGGTGCCCTCGGTAAATACACCTCGCGCCTCAACAAGGCTCGCGCTCAGGGCGTTACCGTTAAGGAAGTCGCTCCCGACGACAACGATTCAGGCGAGGAAATCGCTGCAATCGCAATGGCCCTCAACGAGCACCTCAACGCTCACGACACCGAAAGCACCATCCTCACCATCAAGAAGATGAAGCGCGCTTACTCACCCTGGAGCTCTAAGATTTACAGCCTCCGTGAACTTCCCCACAAATAACCAATCAGAAAAATGAAAGAATATAAGTATAAAATCAACGGCAACGCTTATACAGTATCCGTGGGCGACATTGAAGACAACATCGCCCAGGTGGAAGTTAACGGCGTGCCCTATAAAGTAGAACTCGAGAAAAAAGCAGCTCCCGTTAAGGTTGCTTCTGCTCCCCGTCCCGCCGCAGCGCCCCGCACTGCTACAGGCGAGAAGGTTGTTGCCAAACCCGCTGTTGCCGCAGGCCCCGGTGCCGTTAAGGCTCCCCTGCCCGGTGTGGTTATGTCTATTCCCGTTAAAGTCGGCGATGTAGTAAAAGCTGCTGATACCGTGCTGGTTCTTGAGGCCATGAAGATGGAAAACGCCATCCACGCCGGACGTGATGGCAAAATCACAGCTATCAGCGTTGCCCCCGGCGACTCTGTGCTGGAAGGAACCGTTCTCCTCACCATTGAATAATTCACTCTCAGTCATTGAATTATGTTTGGTGAATTTTTAACGTCAAATCTGCGTCAGTTCTGGGAGCTGACCGGTTTTGCAAACGCCGAGCTGGGCAACTTTGTCATGCTGGGCGTGGGTCTCTTCTTCATCTGGCTTGCCATCAAGAAGAACTTCGAGCCCATGCTGCTGGTGCCCATCGGCTTTGGTATACTTATCGGCAATGTCCCCTTCAACACCGGTGCCGGTCTTGAAATCGGCATCTACGAGGAGGGTTCAGTGCTCAACATCCTGTACAACGGCGTAAGCGCCGGATGGTATCCCCCGCTAATTTTCCTGGGTATCGGTGCCATGACCGACTTCTCGGCCCTCATCGCCAATCCCAAGCTCATGCTCATCGGTGCAGCCGCTCAGTTCGGTATCTTCGGCGCATACATGGTGGCTCTTGCCATCGGTTTCGCTCCCGACCAGGCCGGTGCAATCGCCATTATCGGTGGCGCCGACGGCCCCACTGCTATCTTCCTGTCGTCGAAACTCGCTCCCAACCTCATGGGCGCAATCGCCGTTTCGGCATACTCCTACATGGCTCTCGTGCCCGTTATCCAGCCGCCTCTGATGCGTCTCTTCACCACCAAGAAAGAGCGCCTCATTCGCATGAAACCCGCTCGTGCCGTGTCGCAGAACGAGAAAATCATCTTCCCCATCGTGGGTATGCTTCTCACCTGCTTCGTAGTGCCCTCCGGCCTGCCCCTGCTGGGTATGCTATTCTTCGGTAACCTGCTCCGCGAGTGCGGCGTTACCACTCGTCTCGCAAAAACTGCCTCTAACGCTCTCACCGACATTGTCACCATCCTCCTGGGTATGACCGTCGGTGCAAGCACTCAGGCTTCGCAGTTCCTCACACCGCAGACAATCTTCATCTTCTTCCTCGGATTCATGGCATTCATCATCGCCAGCAGCTCGGGCGTTCTCTTCGTCAAGCTCTTTAACCTGGTTCTGCCCAAATCCAAGAAGATCAACCCCCTCATCGGCAACGCCGGTGTATCTGCAGTGCCCATGTCGGCTCGTATCTCCAACAACCTCGGTCTGGAGTACGACCCGCAGAACTACTTGCTCATGCACGCTATGGGCCCCAACGTAGCCGGTGTTATCGGTTCGGCTGTGGCTGCCGGTGTGCTCCTCGGCTTCCTCGCCTAAGCGCACCGCACGCTCCATCCCCGCGGTACAAAAGCCTCCGCAGCCTCCTCCATGTGTTTGCGGAGGCTTTTGTATTTCCCCCACACACGCCCAATGTTTTGCGCGTGTGCGCAGGGCAAGGGGAGCGCCGTAAAAAAATAACGTTGTCAGCGCATCAATAAGCGTTGCCGCAATACATTAGCAACATAAATCATTCAATCATAATTACTTAACAGATTTAGAGTACGTTATGTCTATTGCCAAAAACAGACTCAGGGCCATTGCTGCGGCGTGCGCACTGAGCGCAGTCTCTATGACTGCCGGCGCTGCCTTCACCGGCGAGCGCACCGATTTCCGCGACGAAACCATCTACTTTGCCATGACAACGCGTTTCTACGACGGCGACCCCGCCAACAACGTATTGTGCTGGGACAACCAGCAGTCACAGATTTCCACCAAAGACCCCTGCTGGCGCGGCGACTTTAAAGGCCTCATTGAACGCCTTGACTACATCAAAGCACTGGGATTCACCGCCGTATGGATTACCCCGGTAGTACAAAACGCCTCCGGATACGATTACCACGGCTACCACGCCATGGACTTCAGCCGCGTGGACCTGCGCTATCTCTCGCGCAAGGACCAAGGCTCAGCTGAAGACGTTGACTTTCAGGACCTCATCGACGCCGTCCACGCCCGTGGCATGAAGATTATCCTGGACGTTGTGCTCCAGCATACCGGCAACTTTGGCGAGGACCACTTTGCACGCCTCTTCACCCGCGACCAAAAAATCTCAAACCAGGCCTCTATCTCCGCCTGCATGAAACCCGAAACAGACAAATTGGGCACCGGATACTGGAAACTCCCCACCACCGAGCAGTACAACCGCCGTTTCTGCTACCTCAAGAACACCGACGGCACCAACAAAGACTCGCACAACTACTGGCACCACCTGAGCACACAGTGGGACTGGGACGAGCCCTCACGCTGGTGGGGACAGATTGCCGGCGACTGCGTGGACCTCAACACTGAGAACAACGCCGTGACAGACTATATCATCGAATGCTACGGCAATTTCATCGCCATGGGCGTGGACGGCTTCCGCATCGACACCACCGGCCACATCTCACGCCTCACCATGAACAAAACGTTCATCCCCGCCTTTATTGCCCTGGGTGAGAAATACAAAGACCGCCGTCCCGGCGGCGCTCCGTTCTATATGTTCGGCGAATGCTGCGCACGCTACAGCGAGGTCATCTACCGCGGCCAGCACTGCCTATCCTCCCACTTCTACACCTGGCAGTCGCCGCAGGACCTCCTGGACCGCTGGAATTCCGACCCCACATGGTGGGACAACCAGTTTGTTCCGGAAGGCGCCGAACCCCTAGGCAACATGCTCCTCTGCCTGGAGGATAACAAGTTCAGCTCTTCCTCGGACAATGCCTTACTGAAAAACGGCCGCTGGCATGAACCCGACTATTCCCAGGCCTCGGGCTTCAATGTCATCGACTTCCCCATGCACTACAACTTCTCGAACGCCGGCTCGGCCATCAACATCGCCAAGCAGGGCGACAAATACTACAACGACGCCACATGGAACGTGGTGTACGTCGACTCACACGACTACGGCCCCCAGCCCTACGATGGCATCCGCTTCAACGGCGGCACCGCACAGTGGGCCGAGAACCTCTCGCTGATGTTCACCTTCCGCGGCATCCCCTGCATCTACTACGGCTCGGAGGTGGAGTTCCAGAAAGGCAAAAAGATTGACAACGGCCCAAACGGACCTCTCGCAAACACCGGACGCGCATACTTTGGCGAATACCTTACCGGCTCAGTAACGGCTTCGGACTTTGGAGAGTACACCGCCAGCGGCAACGTCAGCAAAACGCTTGGCGCTGACCTTGCGCAACACATCATCCGCCTCAACCGCATCCGTGCCGCCGTACCCGCCCTGCGCAAGGGCCAGTACACCTTCGACGGCTGCTCGGGCCATTACGCCTTCAAGCGCGCCTGGAAGGACAGCTATGCCTTGGTGACCGTCAACGGTGGCGCCACATTCTCCGGTCTCCCCGCCGGAACCTATGTCGACGTGGTCACCGGCCAGTCCTACTCCGCAACGGAAGGCGGCTCCATCACCGTCTCCGCGCCCTCTACCCAGGGCCAGCTCCGCGTGCTGGTCAAAGACTGGAAAGGCGGCAAGATTGGCGATGACGGCAAGTTCATCTACACCACCGACCCCGTGGCACAAGGCGGCGACGTCTCCTTCACCGACCCCGGCACGGACAGCTTCTACACTGCCGAAGACGCCGTCTCCGACCCCGCAGTGATTCTCTCACCTGACGGCGGCAATTTCGTTGACAACGTCACTGTCACAGCCTCCCTGCGTAAGGGTACCGACTCAGGCACATATCAGATTGGCGATGCTGCTCCCGTCTCCTTCACCTCCACAGCCACCTTCACCCTGGGACAGGATATGGAAATAGGCCAGAGCGTAACGGTGCGGTGGACAGCCACAAATTCAGAGGGCACCACCTCCGGAGCTGCCGTCTTCACCCGCATCGAGCAGCCCGCCGGAATCACCGTTTTCTATGACAACACTGAAACCCTGTGGGAAAATATGCGCATCCACCACTGGAGCGTGGAACAAACAACCTGGCCCGGCGTGCCCATGATGCCCGTTTTCGGCGCTGACAACATCTGGACCTACACCGTGCCCGCCGGCACCACCGGAGTCATCTTCAACGGCGGCAACGGCGCCCTCTACTGCGCCGACATCACCGGCCCGGACCTCAAGCACATGCACCTCTACAAAGGCACTCCCGGCTCCGGCGGCGCCACCGTCACCGATATGGGCATCTACTATGCATCCGTCACTGACATCGCAGCCGACAACGCCACCGCCGAACCGGAATACTTCACCCTCCAGGGCATCCGTGTGGTTCAGCCCACCGCTCCGGGCATCTACCTGGTGCGCCGCGGCAACCGCATCACCAAGCACATCATCCGCTAATATCCCCCCGCGGTTGTTATAAACGTAAAATCGGGATTTACTGCCACGCTATGGGCCCCGACGTAGCCGGTGTTATCGGTTCGGCTGTGGCTGCCGGTGCGCTCCTCGGCTTCCTCGCCTGATAACTGACCCCACGGCGTGCGGGATAATCCCCGCCGCCTGACAAATATCGCAAAAAAGAGCGCGTCGGACTTCCCGGCGCGCTCTTCACGTTTCAACTATTTATTTATGAGAACCTCGGTACAACAGTTTCCCAACTCCGTACCGGGGCGGGGGCTTTTGCCTTTTGTTTGGCGGGTTCTGGCCTTGTTTATAGGACTAACAATACCGGCGGGACAATTCCCTGCCGCACACCGCTAAAAGAATTTAAATAATCCTAAATCCCCCCGGATACCATTTATGTATGTGTATAGGACATATAAGAATTATACGATTTATAAAACTTATAATCCCTCCCGCACCTCAGTGGAATATAGAGCGTAATACGTCGAGGGTCTTGAGGCTCCCGGGGTTCAGTGCGTGCAGGGTGCAGTAGTGCAGTATCGCGTCAAGGACGTCGTTGCGTTGCTCGGCGGTCAGGCGCAACAGGTGCAGCGACCGTGCGTTAAGTCGCGACAACGCATAGAGTACCGGCGTCTGCGCGGCCTCGATATAGTCGCTGTGCCCCGGTGCTGACGCGCGGAAGGTGCCACTGCGCAAGTCAAAGAGGCGGCCCTCGGCATAGGTGCTCATGTCAGGCTCCACGCCCGCTATCACACAAAGCCGGTACAGAAACCACAGGTGCATGTTGGCGACGGCGGCGGTGTTTTCAGCCTTTTCAAGCGTGATGACGGTGTCCAGTATCAGCTCCCAGAGCGGGGTATCACCGACGGCAGATTCCCGCAGGATATTGTCAAGGCATTCGGCTATGAACATGGCAATTGCCGCTTTGGTAAAGTCGGCGCTCACGGAGAGCGTCACCACCTGCGGACGCATGTCGCGGATGGTGTGGATGTCGCGGTTCGGGCGGTCGTCCACCTCCCCCTCAAAGATACTCAGGGGCATTGTCAGGGCTCGGCGGCGACGGCTCTCGCGCGTGGCCGTATTGGGCATCAGCAGAGACACACGACCCATCTCGGCCGACCAGGCCGTGAGTATCGCGTTTCGGTCGTTATATTTTATGGTGCGTAGCGCTACCGCGTGGATGTGCCTGTACATAACTTGCCTTAAGACCCTGTTCCCCAATATTTGTTAATGCAGGGGCGGTGTAATATAAATTAAAATTAATAAATAAAACATGCACCCGCGAACAATATAATATTAGCGTATTCTCGCAGCTCCCGGCCATCTTTAGTCTTTTGGTTCAGTCACATAGCCCGCTATGCTCCTTCACCTGCAAGACTGAATCTGACCGAAATCTGCGCCCCCTGCGTTAACAAATATTGGGGAACGGGGTCTAAAACTATGAATGCACAGAACATCACATTAAAAGCTAATTGGATAGAACGTATTGACAAGCTCAACCCGGAACAGCGTCAACTTACGGTAATGGCGATTTACGATTACATGGTTTATGGCAAACTGTCAAATAACAACTATGTCAACTTTGCAATTTCTTGGATTCGCGACGAGATAGACCGCGAGAGGCAGGCCCGTGAGCGCCGTGAGGCCCGTCGCCGTGAACGCATCGAGCAAAAGCGACGTGAGGCCGAGGCGCAGAAGGATGTTTCGGAGGAAAACGCTGCGGAACAGTCCGATGCACCGCAGGAACCCTCCGAAGAACAACCCGCAACGCTCGCTAATCCCGACTTATCGCCGGGACATTTTAAGCCCGACGGCCGGTCTGCGGGCACAGATTACGCGCAAGCCGGGGGATTGCTCCGGGATGTCGGAACTTAGTACGATTATAAGAAATTATCTGTTTGGAAATTTCGCGGAAACTCAGTACCTTTGTATCTTGAAACAAAAAACACAAAAACAATGGATTTTTCGTTGCCCTGCGCTCTGTTTTTCGACGCAAAGGAATTCTTTCAGTTCTTTATAGACAATGCCAACTACTGGTACGTGCTGCTGTTCATGATAATCGAGAGCTCGTTCATTCCGTTTCCCTCCGAGTTGGTCGTTCCCCCGGCAGCATATCTCGCTGTGACAAAGGGAGATATGAATGTTGTTGCCGTGGTATTGGTTGCAACGGCCGGAGCGCTGATAGGAGCGTTGGTAAACTATTACCTCAGCGTATGGCTAGGCCGGCCGCTTGTGTATAAATTCGCCAATTCGCGGATTGGACACATGTGTCTGATTAACCGGGAGAAAGTGGAGAAAGCCGAGAAGTATTTCGATGAACATGGCGCGGCGTCCACATTCTTTGGCCGCCTGATCCCTGCCGTCCGTCAGCTTATATCCATCCCTGCCGGACTCGCACGCATGAATGTCGGTAAATTCTGCTTGTTTACCACCCTCGGCGCATTTGTCTGGAATGCTATTCTCGGCGGACTTGGCTATTGGCTGGGAAAAACAGTGTCGCTGGACGTGCTGCTGGAAAAAATCGAGGAGTACAACACATATTTCTCGTATGCAGGACTGGCGCTGCTGATATTTATTCTGGCCTTTATGGTGTACCGCTGGTTTACGCACAAGGCAGAGAAAGAGATTGAAATTTAATAACAAAACCCACTGATAATAAACACAATGATAGTTTCTCCCTCACTTTTGTCTGCCGACTTCGGCAACCTTGACCGTGATGTAGAAATGCTTAACCGCTCCGAGGCGGACTGGTACCACCTTGACGTGATGGACGGCGTATTTGTCCCCAACATATCCTTCGGATTTCCGGTGATAGACGCCATAGCCCGTAAGGCCGAAAAGCCGCTGGACGTGCATCTTATGATTGTCAACCCTGATAAATTCGTCAGTCAGGTGCGCGATACCGGCGCGGCAATCATGAACGTACACCAGGAAGCGTGCATCCACCTGCACCGTACCGTGCAGAGCATCAAGGCGGCGGGCATGAAGGCGGCGGTGACACTGAATCCGGCAACGCCGATAATCACACTCCAGGACATTATTACGGAGCTGGACATGGTTCTGCTGATGAGCGTAAACCCCGGTTTCGGCGGGCAGAAGTTCATTCCGCAGATACTTGACAAGACGCGCCGCCTCAAGGCGATGATAGATGAAAGCGGTTCCAAGGCTCTTATAGAGATAGACGGTGGCGTGAACCTTACCACGGCGCCTCTCCTGGCTGAAGCCGGGGCCGATGCACTTGTGGCCGGCAGCGCTGTTTTCGGCGCAGAGTCGCCAGAGAATGTTATTTCACAACTTAAGAGCCTCTAATAAAGTATTTTATGGACGATTTTGACCTCCATCTCGGAGACATAGGCGGAAAATCTCCCGCCAATAACACACAAGGCCCGCGGCGCCCCAAGCGTGTGGTGCGCCGCCACGATGTTCCGGACCTCACTCCGCCCGAGCCGTTTGAGGATAATACGGGACCGGTGACTGTACTCGCTGACAATGAGGACGTTGGCACGGATACCGACGATACTTATCAGGCCGGCGAGCAGAATCCGGAATACGAAAACACTCCCGACGTCGCCGACAATGACGCGGAAAACGATGCGGCCGCCCACGAAGAGCCGGCAGCACCGCGCCGTCGCCGCCGCAAACCGCAGTCCGACCGCCGCGCCGGGCGTGCCGGTGGCGTAACGGCTTTCCTGTTTGACCGACGGTTCCACATATTTGTGGGAATTTTCGCGATTCTTATTGCCGGAGCCATGACCATCGTCCTGTGCTCGCACCTGCGTAATGCTGCTGAGGACCAGAGCCTTGTGCTGAATAATACTGTTGCGCAGATAGTGGAGAGCGGCAAGACTGTTAACAACACCGGTGGCGCTTTCGGTGCCTGGCTCGGCCACGCGCTGTTTACGGACGCGCTTGGCCTTGGAGCCTTTGTGATAGCTATTTATCTGTTCGCCATCGGCGGATGTCTAATCGCCAAATGGAAGATAAATTTCTGGAGTTTTACATTTAAATGTCTGCTCACAGCCATAACCGTGTCGGTTGTGGCCGGGCTCGTCACCGCCACTGCCGATACCGCAGTGCTGTGGGGCGGCACCCACGGCCGGATGTTGCATAAGACGCTGTTCGCCGCAACGGACTGGATGGGTCCGGTGCTGGTGACGTTGGTGCTCCTGGTGGCTACCGTATGCGCTTTTTATTATCCGCTGAAGCGCGCGGCAAATTTATGCGCGAAGTACATGCCGCGTTTCTCGCTGACGGTGAAGGGTCCGGATAAAAAAGACCCTGAAAATCCCGGTGGGGAAGACGTTGAAGATGAATATGAGGATAAGGAGGAAGTGACTGTGGCAGAGGAGACTCCGCAGGACAATCTCTCGCAGCCCTTTGTCATTACGCAGGTCATAAACGCCCCGGCTGAGCCGGTGGCTGAGACCCCCGCAAAACCTGCCGAACCCGCTGTTAAAGACACGGCTTTCACCATAGACGATGATACTCAAGACCCTGCACCGGAGCCTACTTTCGAGGTGGAACGCCCCGAATTGCATGGCGAGGCCGACGATGAGGAGGATGAGGCTATTGTGATTGACGGGCCCACAAACGACGATTATGACCCGCACGCAAGTCTGCCGCGATTCAAACAGCCGGGCCTGGACCTGCTGGAGGACAGACCCGTGACCCATTCCGTTGATCAGAAGGAACTTGACCAGAACAAGCAGCATATTGTGCGCACTCTCGCCAATTACAAGATTTCTGTCAAGTCCATTAAAGCTACTGTCGGTCCCACGATTACTCTCTACGAGATTGTGCCCGTGGAAGGCACCAGGATTTCCTCCATTAAAAACCTGGAGGACGACATTGCCATGTCGCTGAAAGCCACCGGAATACGTATAATCGCGCCGATGCCGGGACGCGGCACGGTGGGTATAGAGGTGCCGAACAGCGACCCCCAGATAGTGTCGATGCGCCAGATGTTGGCATCGCCCAAGTTCACGGACAGCTCAAAGGCGCTGCCGGTGGCTTTGGGTGCGACAATATCCAATGAGGTATTTGTTATGGATGTCGCCTCTATGCCGCATGCCCTGGTGGCCGGTGCTACCGGTCAGGGTAAATCCGTCGGCCTCAATGCTATTATCGCCTCTCTTATATATAAGAAGCATCCCGCTGACCTTAAGTTTGTGCTCATAGACCCCAAGAGTGTTGAGTTCTCGCTGTATGCCAAGCTGGAGAAGCATTATCTGGCGAAGCTGCCCGATGAGGACGACGACCCGATTGTGATTGACACCAACCGCGTGCTGGCCGTGCTGAACAGTCTCTGCGTGGAGATGGACCAGCGCTATGCCCTTATGAAAGAGGCGCATACGCGCGATATCAAGGATTATAACCGACTGTTTATCAGCCGAGCCCTTAACCCCGCGAAGGGCCATAAGTACATGCCGTACATTGTGGTGATTATTGATGAGTTCGCCGACCTTATCATGACAGCCGGTAAGGAAATCGAAGGCCCGGTGACCCGTATAACCCAGAAGGCCCGTGCCGTGGGTATACACATGATTATCGCCACGCAGCGCCCGTCCACGAACGTGCTTACCGGTCTTATCAAGGCGAACTGCCCCGCGCGTATTGCCTTCCGCGTAAACCAGATGGTGGACTCGCGCACCATCCTTGACCGCCCGGGCGCAAACCGCCTGGTGGGACGCGGCGACATGCTCTACAGCGCCGGTGTGGCTATGGAGCGCGTGCAGTGTGCGTTTATTTCCACCGACGAGGTGGAGAGAATTTGCGACTTCGTGAACAACCAGGTGGGATTCGCTCAGCCTTACATGCTGCCCGACCCGGCGCTCGCTGCTACCGGCAATAATGCCGATACCGGCACCGGTATAAAGATTGCCGGCGGCTCTATGGACCGCGATGTGCTCTTCGACGATTGCGCGAGGTTCCTGGTGAACCAGCAGACGGCTTCGACTTCCATTCTGCAGCGACGTTTCAATGTGGGCTACAACCGCGCCGGTAAGATTATAGACCAGCTGGAGGCCTGCGGCGTTGTGGGACCCGGCTCAGGGAACAAACCGCGCCAGGTACTTGTTGATTCTGAAACACTTGAAGAAATTTTATCGCAGAGATGAAAAGAATAGCATCGTTAATGATACTTGCGGCTGTCTCGCTGTTCGTGTTCAGCGAACGTTCGGCGATGTCGGCCGATCAGATTATGGACCGCGTGGCGGCCGCGCTTACCAAGCCGCAGAGCGTTTCTGTTACTTTCTCCTTCAGCGGCAATGGCGGGTCCGGGAACGGCACAATGACCGTCTGCCACAATAAGTTCACATACAACTCAGGCGACCTGGCAGTATGGTATAATGGCCGCAGTCAGTGGACTTTGCAGCGCTCGGCGAAGGAGGTATCGCTCACCGAGCCCACCGAGGCCGAGCTGCTGGAGAGCAACCCCTTCAGGGTTATCAGCGGTTATAAGGCGCACTATACGGCAAAATTGCTCACCGCTCCGGCCGGATTTTACAAGATTCAGCTTACGGCGCGGAGCAAGGCACAGGCCGTAAGGTCGGCTACCGTAACTGTTAACGCAAAAACGTTTATCCCTACGCGGATTTCTGCAAATATGGGCTCAGGCTCAACAACTATAGTCATTAAATCGTTTACTAAGGGAAAAGTTTTGCCCAAGAGCTACTTTGAATTCGACGCCCGCATGAACAAGGACATCGAGCTTATTGATTTACGTTAATAACAGCAGTTTTCCGGCTCCCGGAAGCTGCATAAAATTACATACAGATGAACACAAAATGTCTTATTATAGGCTCCGGCCCGGCGGGATATACCGCCGCGATATATGCCTCGCGAGCCAATTTAAGCCCGTTGCTTATTGAGGGTCCGCAACCCGGCGGACAGCTCACCACTACTTCCACCGTAGAAAACTTCCCCGGCTATCCCGATGGTGTGGACGGCAATCAGATGATGGCCGATCTGCGTACGCAGGCTTTGCGCTTCGGCGCGGAGATGCGCACCGGACTGGTAAAGTCGGTGGACTTTTCGCAGCGGCCTTTTACGGTGACTGTCAGCGGAATAGACGAGGATGTAAAGGCCGATAGCGTGATTATCTGCACCGGCGCGGCTGCCCGTTATCTCGGATTGCCCGACGAGCAGAAGTACATGGGCATGGGTGTGTCGGCTTGCGCTGTCTGCGATGGTTTCTTCTATCGCAAGAAGCGCGTGGCTGTTGTCGGAGGCGGAGACACCGCCTGCGAGGAAGCCCTGTATCTGGCCTCAATCGCCGAGCGCGTGTTCATGATTGTGCGCAAGGACCATCTGCGCGCATCAAAGGTGATGCAGCAGCGCGTTCTGGAGAATCCCAAAATCACAGTGCTCTTCAACACCAACACCGTGGGACTTTTCGGCGACGAGGTGCTGCAGGGCGCTCACCTGGTGGAATACAGAGGCACTGACCGCGAACAGCACATAGACATTGAGATTGACGGATTCTTCCTGGCGATCGGACACCAGCCCAACAGCGCGATTTTCGCTCCGTTCGTGGATACCGATGCACAGGGATTCATCAAGGTTCGCCCGCACTCGCAGGCCACCAGTGTGGAGGGTGTCTTCGCGGCCGGAGATGTCTGCGACCCGGTATTCCAGCAGGCCATTGTCGCCGCCGGCAGCGGTTGCCGTGCCGCCCTGGAGGCCGAGCGCTTCCTGCTCAACGCGGAATAACGGACATTGCCCCCAAATAAAGAGGGACGCGCATCGCGCGTCCCTCTTTATTTGGGGGTGCTGTGAATCAGCGAACAGTCTTGAGGACTTTCTCGTTGACTTTCACCTTGTAGCGTTTGTGCAGGTACTCCAGCCACTGTTTCTCCAGATAGCTCTGGTAGTCGGTGATGACTGCGCCGCGCACGTCGGCAACTTCCTCAGGCTGTTCTATGATTTTGCCGCGGAAGGCAAAATAGTCGTTCCAGCGTATTTTCTTCGGGTCGTTGGGCTTGGGGCCGCCGAAAGCCAGGAAGTCGGTTATGGGGTTTTCGCCCTGGGCGGCGATAACGCGTTCTACGCGAATGTCTTTGCCGAAGCGATCCTTTATCTGGCTGACAAATGTGTCGGGATTGAAGTTGGCGTCCATTTGGTCGCAATATGTCTTGGCCAGCTGCATTACCGAGTCATTCTTGGCAAATACTATATAGCCCTTGAACTTGGGCGCGGTCCACTTATAGTCGTTGCGGTGTGCGGCAAAGTAATTGTCCAGTCCGTTCTTGTCCTTGCTTGCCTTGTCCCAAACCTTGCGGTTGGAGATGTCAAACAGCAGGATGCCGTCGCGATACTCGTTAACGAGGTTGCGGTATTCGGGGTTGCTGTTGATCATCTGGGCGCGTTCGGCCTCGATAACCTCTTGCTCCATAAGCGATTTTGCTGCGTTTTTCAGCGAGTTGCGGGCGTAGTCCAGGTCTGTGGTGGTGAGAACCGGCATATATTTGGCGGCCTCTGCCATAGTGAATTTGTTCTTGCCTACCTGAACCACTTCAGCCTGGCATACAGCTACGGCCTTGGCGACAGCGGTATCGTAGGCTCCGGCCTTACGGACAATTTCCATAACGCGGTCTATGCCCGAATCCAGGATTTTGCCGGAGTGCTGCTGCACAAGCTGCTGCATGCGGCGCTCGTAGGGTATGCGTCCACGCTGGTCGCTGTTTATCTGGTTGATAAGCTCCTGGCGCATTTCGGCGATAGAGGCCACGGGGCGCGATGACTCGCGGTTGATGATGTGCCAGCCGAAGTTGGTCTGGAACGGTGTGGAAAGGGTGCCGTCGGCTATTGCGAAGGCGGCGGAGTCAAACGGCGCCACCATGCGGCCGGGGCCAAACCAGCCCAGGTCTCCGCCACGGCCCGCAGAACCCGGGTCTTCGCTGTATTTCTTGGCGGTCTCGGCGAAATCGGCGCCGTTTTTCAGCACCTGGTACAGTGAGTCTATCTTTACTTTGGCGGCAGCCTGTTCCTCGGGGCTCTTGTTTGCGGTGAGCAGCAGGATGTGCGAGGCTTTCACTTCACCGGCAGCCGGACGGCGGTCGTTGACACGGATAAGGTGATAGCCGAAGCCGCTGTTTATTACCGGGGAAATCTGTCCCTTGGGAGTCTCGTAAGCCGCTTTCTCAAAAGGCCAGGGGAAGGCGCCGGGGGTCAGCCAGCCCATCAGGCCCTCGCGGTCGCGGGTGCCACGGTCAACAGTATACTTTTCTACCATCTCTTTCCAGTCGGCGGTGCCGTTCAGCAGCCGTGTACGCATGTCCTTCAGGGCGTTCATAACCGAGTCGTTCAATTCTTCGGTCGGGCCGGGATAAACCATAATGTGGCTTACGTTGACGTTCTCGCGGACATGTCCGTATGCTTCCTCCACCAGCTCGTTAAGGGCCAGGGAGTCAATCATGTAAGGCTGTGCAAGCTCGTCGCACGACGATTTGAATTCCTCGCGGAACTGTTTGGTGGTGTCAAGCTTGGCGGTTTCGGCATCGGCGACCTTCAGCTTGTAGTCTATGAACATCTTCAGATATTCATCGATTGTCTGAGGCTGCTGTTGCTGCTGGTTGTTTTTGTGGTAGAGATATTCAAATTCGCTCTTGTGAACTTTTTTCCCGTTCACTGTCATCAGCACCGGGTCGTTTGCAGCTTCTGTGGCTGCGAATGCAATGGCGCCCAAGGCAATAGCGCCGGTGCTAATCAGTAATTTTTTCATTGTGAATTGAACTATATGGATTAGTTATATTTATTCTTAACGTAATAATAACGTACGCGCGCGTGGTTTATTGTGCGTCATGGCAAAAAAAGTGCATCGCCGGGACATCCCGTGCTGGCGGGATTGTCCGGGCGATGCGGAGAGAGAGAGAATGAGTGTCTGTTAACGGCGGGCGGGGCGCTCACCTTTTATTTTGCGGTCTTTGCCCTTGAAGTCTTTTTTGTTTTTGTCGCCGCGGAACCCTTTTTTGTGCATTTTGGAAGGGCCGTTTACAATCTGGTTTTCCAGGAATGTTACATACTGCTCGGGGGTGAGCACTTTCTGTACCTGGTGCAGATAGTCAAGTTTTGCCTGTCGGCGTGCCATGCGCGCTGTGGAGTCGGCTTTCTGCTTGTCGCATCGGGCCTCTTTGGCTTTGGTTGCACGGTCGGTATATATTTTGTCCAGTGCGGTCTGTTGCTCGGCGGTGAGGGTAATGCCCTCAAATGCCTTGTTCATGCCGGATTTGCATTCCTTGCGGTCGCAGTCTTTGCGGTTTTCGGTGCAGACGGTCTGGGCGGATACTGTAGCTGTTGTGATAGATACTAATGCCAGTGCAAGAAGGAGAGCTTTAAATTTCATGTCGTAAGAGTATTAATGAGTTATAAATTATAAGTTAGTTATTCTGTAAGCTGTTGTTTTGTAATGCTTTTGTACTATAGACACAATATATCAACAAAAGTAAAACAAAAAAGATGCTTTTTTCAGATATTTTCATAAATAATCGGCGAATACCCCTCGCATGTTAACTGCTATTTGCAGCCTTTAACATCCTTAAAGGCGATTTGTTGCGTAATCCGCCCAAAAACACTACCTTTGCACTGCATTTATAGATACTCCTGTTTATGATAGAATATGTAAAAGGCTCCGTTGCCCGTCTGTCGCCTACCGAGGCTGTGGTAGACACCGGTGGCGTGGGCTATCTCCTTAAGATATCGGTAAATACGTTCGGCGCGATAGAAAACCGGCCTGAAGTTCAGCTGCTTGTGCACGAGGTGATACGTGAGGACGCATGGACGCTTTACGGATTTGCCGGAGAGCGCGAGCGCGCTCTGTTCCGTCTGCTGATAGGCGTTTCCGGCGTCGGCGCCGGTACCGCCATCGTCATTTTGTCAGGGTTTACTGTGGAGGAACTCGAGCAGGTCATCGCCGGCGGCGACACTCGCGCCCTGAAAAATGTAAAGGGAATAGGCGCAAAAACAGCAGAAAGAATAATTGTTGACCTCCGCGATAAAATAAAACCCACTGATTCTACGTTAATACTTAGAACACCGGCTTCGGCCGAGGCCTTCGAGGAGGCGAGCGCGGCACTGGTTATGCTTGGCTACACGCCGGCACAGACGCGCAAAGTCCTCAAAAAACTCTTCGATGAGTCGCCCGCGATGCGCGTCGAGGAGGCTATTCGCAAGGCTCTGGCAATGATGTGAGCATTCTCTACGGTGTCTTTTTGTAAATGAACCAGTCAGCACCACGACGTATAATAAATATCTTGTTTTCACGTGCGGCAGTTGTTGTGATACTGCTGTGCGGTGCGTTGTGCCTGTCTGTATGGGGCGTTGCACAGGTTACGGTGACGCCCCCGCGCGAGCCGGCACCGGCAGCCTATCCGCCCCCGGCACCGATGTCGCCCATGGACTCGGTGATTCTCCCGTTTCCGGTGCAACACACTGTCCCTCAGAGCTATGAGGACCTCATGGCCGCACAGTTGGGCTATGACCTCGCTACGCCGGAGAACATAAAGACCACGGCCGAATACGACCCCGAAACCGGTACTTATATTGTACGCACGCGCGTGGGTGACCATGACATAGCCACTCCGTTCATGCTCAATGAGCAGCAGTACAACAACTGGCAGCTGCGCAAGTCCATGCAGGAGTACTACAAGCAGCGCAATCTGGAACTTGTTCAGGAAAAGAAGGAGAAACAACCGTTCAATGTCCTGGATATGAACTTTGCGCTCGGCCCGCTGGAGAAGATTTTCGGCCCCGGCGGCGTTTCGCTTAAGACGCAGGGTTCGGTGCAGGTGTCCATGGGCATAAAATCCAATAAGACAGACAATCCCGCGCTGTCTCTGGACTCCCGCCGCAAGACTTATTTCGACTTTGACCAGAAAATCCAGGCAACTATCAACGCCGGCGTGGGCGACCGTCTTAAGTTTGGAATGACTTATAACACGGATGCGACCTTCGACTTTGACAGCAAGAATATAAAACTCAGCTACGAAGGCAAGGAGGACGACATTGTAAAGAATATCGAGGCCGGTAATGTCTCAATGACAACCGGGTCCTCGCTTATCCGAGGCAGCACGGCGCTATTCGGTATCAAGGGCAAGCTGCAATTCGGAAAACTTACCGCCACGGCGCTTATCTCGCAACAGAATTCCGAGAGTAAGAGCGTAAGCTCGCGAGGAGGCTCCCAGACTACCAAATTCCAGGTAAATGCCGACGAATACGACCAGAACCGTCACTTCTTCTTAGGACAATGGTTCTATCAGAACTACGACCGGTTCGCGTCGCGGTTGCCATTCGTGTCCTCCGGCGTAAACATCACGCGTATAGAGGTTTGGGTCACCAACAAGAGCTCGCGGTTCGAGCAGAGCCGCAACCTTGTCGCGTTCATGGACCTTGGCGAGGAAAAGACAAAGGCCTCCGATTACTGGCAGAGCAACCCGGCGATACCCAACCCGGCCAATGGCTCCAACAACCTCCTGTCCACCATTAAGGCTGACTATCCCATGGCCCGCAATATAGCGAATGTGAGCCAGGCGCTGGAACCGCTTGAGGCATACGGTATTGAGGGCGGCAGAGACTATGAGAAAGTGGAGAGCGCCCGACTGCTCACCAGCAATGAATACACGCTTAACGCCTCTTTGGGTTACATCTCGGTGAAGGCTGCGCTGAATGCCGACGAGGTCCTTGCCGTGGCATACGAATATACCCTGAACGGTCAGGTGTACCAGGTGGGTGAGTTCTCGTCGGACATTACAACCACCGACCAGTCGCTGTATGTTAAAATGCTCAAGAGCACAACCATCCAGCCGCGTCTGCCCATGTGGCGCCTGATGATGAAAAACGTTTATAACCTTGGCGGTTATCAGATTCAGCAAAACAAATTCAGACTGAACATCAAGTACTTAAGTGATACCACCGGCACTCAGATAAACTATCTGCCGGTCCCCGGCATCAACGACAAGAGTCTGCTGCAGCTGATGAATCTGGACCGCCTGGATTCAAACCAGGAGACCAATTCGGACGGATTTTTTGACTTTGTGGACGGTTATACCATCATCCCGTCCACCGGTAAGGTGATTTTCCCTGTTGCCGAGCCGTTCGGCGCGCATCTGCGCGAGGTTATCGGGAACGATGTGGAGGCCGATAAATATGTGTATGAGCAGTTATATGACTCGACTCTTGTGGTGGCGCGTCAGTTCGCCGACAAGAATAAATTCATACTTTCCGGTGAGTATCAGGCTTCGTCAGGCTCGCAAATCAGGCTCAATGCCATGAATGTGCCGCGAGGTTCGGTGGTGGTGACCGCCGGAGGCGTCACGCTTACCGAGAACTCGGACTATACGGTGGATTATGCGATGGGTATTGTAACCATCACCAACCAGTCCATCATAGATTCCGGACAGAATATCAGCGTCACCCTTGAGAACCAGTCCATGTTCTCCACGCAGAGAAAGACACTTCTGGGATTGGATCTGCAATACGAATTCAATAAAAACTTCACGATAGGCGGTACTATTCTGCATTTTGGTGAAAAGTCTCTTACCGAGAAGGTTAATATCGGTGACGAGGTGGTGAACAACACCATGTACGGACTGAATCTCAGTTACAATAAAGAGTTCATGTGGCTTACGAATCTGTTGAACAAGATTCCCACGGTGCGCTCGGTGGCACCGTCCAAGCTGTCGCTCACCGCCGAATATGCCCAGTTGGTTCCGCACGGCCAGAAAAGCGGTTCCAACAAGGGTTCGTCATACGTGGACGACTTCGAGTCCACCCAGACCGGCATAGACCTGCGCTCGCCGTATTCGTGGTTCCTGGCGTCCACGCCGTACGACCGCGCCGCGGACGCACTGTTCCCCGAGGCCGCCCTGTCCAATAATGTGGACTATGGCAAGAACCGCGCGCTGCTGAACTGGTACTTCATCGACCGCATGTTCACCATGCGAAACTCCTCGCTTGCACCGGGTTATCTGAAAGCAGACCTCAAGCAGCTGTCAAACCCCTACGTGCGTGAAATCCGCAGCCAGGAAATTTTCCCCGGACGCCAGCTTAATTATGGCGAATCCTCAATTATCCAGACACTTAACCTCTCGTTCTATCCCACAGAGCGAGGCCCGTATAACCTTGATGCCGACAATATCGACGGCGAGGGCAATCTGCTGAACCCCGAAAAGCGCTGGGGCGGCATAATGCGGCGCCTTGACAACACAAACTTCGAGCAGAGTAATATAGAATATGTGCAGTTCTGGCTGCTGAATCCCTTCCTGGATCCCGACAATCCCAATTATGAGGGCGGCGACCTGTACATAAACTTCGGCGAGATGTCCGAGGATATACTCAAGGACGGTCTTAAGAGCTACGAGAACGGTATCCCTGTTGACGGCAACGACCAGTTCCTGGAGAATACCGTGTGGGGACGTGTGTCGTCGCAGAACTCGCTGACCTATTCCTTCGATAACGCTACCGGCGCACGTATCCGCCAGGACGTCGGTCTTGACGGACTGCCCAATGCCGATGAGTTTACCTTTAACAGTTACAGCGACTATCTGGACAAACTGCGCATGAAGCTTACGCCCGATGCCATGCAGCGCATGCAGCAAGACCCGTTCTCGCCGCTGAACGACCCCGCCGGAGATAACTACCACTTCTATCGCGGTTATGACTACGACGAGCTGCGCCTCGGTGTCCTTGACCGCTATAAACGCTATAACGGCGTGGAAGGCAACTCGTTATCGCCCGAGGACGCTCCCGACCCGCTGTATCAGTCGTCGCGCGCCGTGCCGGATGTGGAGGACATAAACCAGGACAATACCCTTAACGAATACGAGCGTTATTTCCAGTATAAGGTGTCTATTCGTCCCGAAGACCTTGTTGTAGGCAAGAATTTCATCACCGACAAACAGGTATCGCGACAGCAGACGGCCGACGGAAAAGGTATTGAGGTGGAATGGTACCAGTTCAAGATTCCCTTGGCTGACTATGAGCGCATTGTCGGCTCTATAAACGACTTCAGCACCATCCGTTTCATGCGAATGTTCATGACCGGATTCAAAAAACCGACACACTTGCGTTTCGCGACCCTTGAACTGGTGCGCGGCGAGTGGCGCGGCTACGACTTTAACCTCAACAACCGCGGCGACGCTCCGGCAGAGGGTAGCCTGGACATCTCGGTGGTGAATATCGAGGAAAACTCCAAGCGCGAGCCGGTAAACTACGTTCTGCCTCCGGGAGTTACGCGTATAGTAGACCCCGGCCAGAGCCAGATTACCCAGCTTAACGAGCAGTCCATGTCGCTTAAGGTTACGGATCTCGCCGCCGGCGATGCCCGCGGTGTTTACCGTAACACCACCCTTGACCTGCGTAATTACAAGCGTATGCAGATGTGGGTACACGCCGAGAAACTGATAGATGACCGGACCAACCTGAAGAACGGCGAGCTGAGCGTGTTTGTACGCCTGGGCTCGGACATCAAGGCCAACTATTATGAGTATGAAATACCTCTGATGCTCACGCCTCCGGGTACATATAACAATGACCTGAGCCGTGACAGAGCCATAGTCTGGCCAACGGAGAACTACCTGGATTTCAACCTGCAGTCGCTGGTGAACCTCAAGCGCGAGCGCAACCAGGCAAAGCGCAACGAAGAGTCCGGCGTAGGCTTCGGTACACTTTATACCGGTTATGACCCCGACAATGAGCGTAACCGCATTGCCGTTATCGGTAACCCGTCGCTGTCCGATGTCCGTGTTGTGCTTATAGGTGTGCGAAACAACTCGCCTGTCACCAAGGACGGTATAGTGTGGGTCAACGAGCTGAAAGTCACGGACTTCAACGAGGAAGGCGGTTGGGCTGCGAAGGTAAACGCCACGCTCAATATCAGCGACCTCGCCACCGTGAATCTTGGTATGCATAAGGAGACAGCGGGATTCGGAGGCGTGGACCAGAGCCTTAACGAACGCCGTCTGGACGATTACGACCAGTACAACATAGCCGTGCAGGGCGACGTCGGCAAGCTTGTTCCGGAGAAGCTGAAGCTCACCGCTCCCATATATTATTCATATTCAAAGGAAAAGACATCGCCCAAGTACAATCCTCTTGACCAGGACGTGCTGTTGAAGGACGCTCTGGATGAGGCGGGTTCCAAGCATGCGCGCGACTCTATCAGCGGATATGCCGAGGAGCAGACCGTTGTGCGCAATTTCTCCATCTCCGGACTGAAATTCGATGTGCAGAGCAAGACCCCGATGCCGTGGGATCCTGCCAACTTTACCATGTCGTTCTCGTTCAACAAGCAGACAAAGAACGACCCGACCACCGAATACCAGTACACAAACGACTATCGTGGCTCGTTCCAGTACTCATATTCTCCGTACATAAAGCCGTTCAAGCCGTTCAGCTTCATGAAGTCCAAGAACAAGAATCTTAAGTTTATAAAGGACTGGGAGATACAGTGGCTTCCGAACTCAATAAGTTTCCAGACCAACATGAGCCGCTACTACTTTGAGGAGCAGGTTCGGTCCGAGACCGACACCAATTTCCGTCTGCCGGTATCGGTAAGTAAAAACTTCCTCTGGGACCGCCAGTTAGCCATAACCTGGAACATCATAAAATCGCTGTCATTGACCTGGAACTCCAATACATCGGCACGTATTGAGGAGCCGGTTGGCGCGGTGAACAAAAAACTGTTCCCGGACGAGTACCGCGAGTGGAAGGAGAAGGTATGGAACTCCATCCTCTCCATGGGTACGCCCTGGAACTACAACCAGACGTTCACAGTTGCCTACAAGGCACCGTTCAACAAGATTCCGGTTATAGACTTCATGAGCGCCAACGCCAATTATAACGCCACTTACAAGTGGGACCGCGGCGCTACCATCGAGGGCGTGAACATGGGGAACTCCATAGCCAACCAGGCCGCGTGGACGGCAGACGGCCGAATCAACTTCGAGGGCCTGTGGAACAAGATTCCGTTTGTCCGCGATGTCAACAAACGCTTTGCAAACACGCGTCAGCGCAACCAGACAGAGCGCAAGCCGCGCAAGTTCGAGCGCACATATAAGCTTATGGCGGACACTACCGTGACCATCAAGCATAATCTGCGCAGCAAAAAAGTGAAAATCACGGCTACGACTGTGGACGGCAAGCCTTTTGCCGTGAAGACCCGCATAGACGACCCCAACACCGTGACGGTTCTGAGCCGTGGCGACCAGAATATCAAATTCACAATTGTGGAGGTAATGAAGGACGAGAAGAGCACATGGCGCAACATAGGCGAATATGGTCTGCGTCTGCTGATATCACCGCGTTCATTCTCAATCCGTTACCGCAACACGCACACCATGCAGCTGCCGCTGTTCCGTCCGTCGGTAGGAAACATCTTCGGCCAAACCAACTCGGAGGGCCCGATGAGCCCCGGCCTGGATTTCGCCTTCGGATTTGCCGGTGACGACTATGTTTACAAGGCACTGGACCGCGGATGGCTTATCACCGATGACGGCCAGACATCACCGGCTCTGATCGGCCATACCAACGAGCTGAACATGGAGCTGCAGCTGGAGATAGCCAAGGGCCTGAAACTGCAGCTTACGGCCAACCGTACCGATAACCGCAACACTCAGGTGCAGTTTATGTACGAGGGCATGCCCACCACCTATACGGGCTCGTACACCAAGACACACTGCGCGATAAAGACGGCATTAGGGTCGTCAAGCGCCGACGACGGCTACCGCAGCGCGGCATTTGACCAGTTTATGCAGAATATCCCCGTGGTGCGCGACCGTGTGGAGCAGATGTATATGGGCAAGCATTATCCCAACGAGGGCTTCATAAAGGGCATGCCGGAGGCCGGAACAGCCTTCAATCCCGAGAACGGAACGATATCCGAGACCTCGTCGGATGTTCTGATTCCGGCGTTTGTGTCGGCGTATACCGGCACAGACCCGCGCAAGACATGGCTGAATCCGTTCCCGTCGTTCAGCTCGGTTCTTCCAAACTGGCGACTGACGTACGATGGTTTCCTGAATCTTGGCAATATGCGTAAATGGTTCAAGACATTTACCCTGACACACGCCTATCAGTGTACTTATTCGGTTGGCTCTTACAGCTCTTATCTGAACTGGGTGAGCGCCGGCGGCGACAATATGGGCTTCACGCTCGACGAGCTGACGGGACGTCCCATCCCCTCGTCACCGTTCAATATCAGCAGCGTTGCCATCACCGAGAAATTCGCACCGCTTATCGGCTTTAATTTCACGATGCAGAACGACATACAGTTCTCGGCAGAGTACCGCGATTCGCGCACGCTTACGCTGAATTCGTCGGCCGGACAGGTGGTGGAGGCCTCTCAGAAAGGCTTCAAGATAGGTGCAGGATACAAGATTGTGGGCTTTAACACATTCCTGAAAATCAAGGGTTCGGAGCAGGGTGTAAGCAATGACCTTACGCTGAATGCCAATGTGGGAATAGACAAGAACACTGCGCTGATACGCCGCATAGAAGCCGGCGGTTATACCCAGCCGACATCGGGCTCCAAGACGCTGACAATCAACTTTACAGCCAACTATATACTGTCCAAGAAGATAACGCTGGCGGCGTACTTCGACCATCAGGTCAACACTCCTGTGGTGACAACCTCGTCTTATCCCACCACCAACACCTCGTACGGAATCTCCGTGAACCTGTCGTTGGCGCGCTAAAGAATAAACCATAAAATACGACGGCGAACCTGATGGAACGCCGTCGTTTTTTGTAATTTTGCGAGTAATCAGAGGACGGAGAGGGCAGCCTTATAGTCGGGCTCATTGGTGATTTCTTCCACCATTTGTGCATATCGCACGGTGCCGTCGGTATCGATTACAACAACGCTGCGGGCGAGCAGTCCTTTAAGGGGACCGTCGACGAGCTGCACGCCATAGTTATTTAAGAATTCGGGGGCGCGGAAAGCCGAGGCCACGACAACATTTTCTATGCCGTTGGCAGTGCAGAATCTTTTTGCGGCGAACGGGAGGTCCACGGAAACGCAGATAACCACGGTGTTGACGAGGTCTGAGGCTTCCTTGTTAAAGCGACGTACTGAAGTGGCGCATACGTCGGTGTCAAGGCTTGGGAAAATGTTGAGTACTACGCGTTTACCGGCGTAATCCTTAAGTGAGATTTCGTTCAGGTTCTGGTCTGTGAGCCGGAAATCGGGAGCTTTGCGACCAACTACAGGAAACTCTCCCGCCGTGTGGCAGGGTGTGCCTTTAAAAAATACAGTTTGCATATCAATATAAGATTAAAAGTTTAATGGTTAAAAATGTCAGAGACATAGTGTTATCTTCTGTATAACAATGTCTGACAGATTTTTGTTTGCGCCGAGTTCAATCTCGCGCACGGTCCCGTCCGGCGCGCAGAACAGCATGGTTGGGAATGCCGTGACGCCGCAATCGCGGATGAGACCGCGAGCCGCGAGGAGAATTTTCTCGTCGGATGGATTTTCAGAGGTGAGTAACTCTGCCGATTTGGTGTAGTTTTCGGGGAGTGCGAAGAGGACGTCGAAAGCGACGGACGAGAGTGCTTCGGCATTGCGTATCTGCTTGAGAACCATGTCAGTACCGGCAACGGAGGGGTCAAGGAACACAATTAGAGTAGGGGCCTTGAAGGACTTCTCGCGGTCGAAGATGTACCTTTCTCCGTCGGCGGTTTTGGCGGTGAATGCGGGGAGTCGCTGACCTATGAGGCTGTTTACCTTAAAGTTTGAGACACGGTATTTATCAAATACCTCGGGGTATCTGTCTGTCAGGGCAGCCTCGGAGAGGTCGGCGCAGGGTATTTCTTTCCAGTTAATATTCACAGTAACAGTCTGTTCTGAGATTGATGCGGGGCTGAACAGCCGGTCAATCATCAGGGGCAGACCGGTAGCGGAGTCGAAAGTGTATGTAAATTCCATGGCGTCGAAACCGCGAATGCTCTGCACGCCTCGAACAGTGATTCTGTCGTTATTCTGAGAGATTTTGTAAGAGAAAGCGCTGTCTGATGCCATTTTACGCAGGTTTTCGGCCATAATTGCGGGCAATAGTTCGGCGAACTGGGCCGCCCTTGCCACGCCTTTTTCGCCGGCGAAGGGAGTGGCGTCGTCGGAGATGTGGTATTCCTGGAGCTTGGTGTCGCGGTATCTGTAGTGGTTGCCGTCAAAGTATGCGGCGAAGCCCTTGCTGACGCCCTTTCGGCGAGGTAAAGTCCAGTCTATCAGGTAGTCGCATCCGGCAATGGTGTCTTTTGGGGCGGCGAAACTCTCCAGCGCGACGGTGTATGTGACGGGGTCGGGGGCTGAAGGGAGCATGACCTCGTATACGGCGTTGCCACTGAGGCATTTATTGGCCGTAATGCGGTCTGCGATATCGTTAAGCGATGGATTTCCGCATTGGGCCGTAAAGGCGACGGGCAGAAAGAGTGCGATCAGTAATAAATTTCTTTTCATGTGATGTGATGAATAATACAGAATTTTAACAAACAGAGAGGGAGAATGGTTCGTAGGTCGTCGGATTTTAGTATATATTTCAGACAAGATTTGGATTTTCAGAGCGGAATGGAATTCGGCTGGGGGCTCGGATTCGCTGCCGATATCAACCGCCGCTGGCATGCGCAGGTGGAGGGGACTTTAGGATTGTCTAATATGTGCAAGACGGAGGATATTGAGCTCGGGCCCAAGGGTGCGCATCTGAAGCGCGCCGAGATTTCGGTAGGAATAGGTTATAATTTCTGAGGAGTTTTCCGGTAAATCTCGCGGAGGAGATTTTGGGGCTCGCGCGGAGCTATTGTTTTTAAATCTCGCGCAGAGCCCGCTGAGCTCGCGGAGGGAGTTCTGTAGAACTCATGCGGAGGAAAAATTTGGAGAGGAAGGGAGCGGGCGGAGGAGTTTTGTGGAACTCTCGCGGAGCTATTGTTTTTTTATCTCGCGCAAAGCCCGCTGAGCTCGCCGAGGGAGTTCTGTGGAACTCTCGCAGAGGAATAATATGGAGAGGAGAGGAGGGTGCGGAGGGAGTTCTGTGGAACTCTCGTAGAGGAAAGATTTGGAGAGGAAGGGAGCGGGCGGAGGAGTTTAGTTAATTGTTAAGCTGTTGGTGTACAAAGTTTTATTGCTGATGGCTACGAATGTTGGATGCGCGGCAGGATGCTGTTGAAAGGATAAGAGCGGTGTGGCGAATTGCCACACCGCTCTTTTAGGGGTATTAAATGGGCTAAGTGCCCGTTTAGGAGGGACTAAGAATTAGTCTTCGTTGAGGTTTACGCGTTTGAAGTCAACGGCAACGAGGCCCTTGTCGGTAGAGTCGAGGTACTGACCGATTGTGAGTTTTGCGTCTTTAACAAATTCCTGTTCCATGAGGCAGGATTCTTTGTAGAATTTGTTAACGCGACCGTTGGCGATGTTCTGAATCATCTGCTCGGGGAGGTTAGCGGCCTTGGCAGCAGCTGTTTCAGCGGCGATTTTCTTAGCTTTTTCAGCTTCTTCGGGAGTGAGCCAGCCCTTGGCGATGTTGCTTTCGATGTGGTCATCGCTGTCGACGAGGTTGGGGTTGATGCCAGCTTTCTTGAGAGCAGCTTCAACGGCTTTGTGCACCTGTTCTTCTTTTGTTTTTTCAACAGCAACGTTGTACTCAGACTCGATGATGTGAGCGGGTACAGCTTCGCGGTTAACAGCCACGGGATTCATAGCGGCAACCTGCATTGCAACGTCGCGCATAACGTGCTCGTCTACGCCGGCTTTGTTGAAAGCAACGATTGTAGAGAGTTTGTTACCGAAGTGGTTGTAGGCGACAACAGATTCGCCTTCGAGGCATTCGTAGGCGCCGATTTCTGTTTTTTCGCCGGTTTTGCCGGATTCCTCAACAACGAGTTCGGCAACGGTGCGACCGTCCACGGTGAGGGCTTTGAGTTCCTCGGCTGATTTTACCTTGTTTTCAAGGGCGAGGTCGAGAAGTTCCTGAGTAAGCTGAACGAAGGTAGCGTTTTTAGCGACGAAGTCTGTTTCGCACTTGAGGGCTACAACAGCAGCGAACTGACCGTTAGCTTTAGCGAGCACGCAACCCTCGGAAGCCTGACGGTCTTCGCGTTTAGCGGCGATAGCTTTACCTTTCTGGCGGAGTATTTCTACAGCAGCGTCCATGTCGCCGTTGGTCTCGTTGAGGGCGTTTTTGCAATCGCTGAGTCCGGCGCTTGTGAGCTTGCGGAGTTTTTTGATGTCTTCGATAGAGACTGCCATAATCTTGTATATTAAAGAGTTGTAATATTAAAAATTAGTGCGATCATAATGGCCCGGAGAGGCCATTATGACGCACGGATTAGGTATTGTTATTCAGCCTGTTCAGCTTCGACGGCGGGAGCTTCTTCAGCTGCTTCTGCAGCGGGAGCGGCTTCGGCACGACGAACGCGGCGGCGCTCACGTTTGGGAGCGGGAGCAGCACCATCTTCGTTTTCGGCGGCAGCTTCGTTGTCAACCTTTTCAACTTTGCGCTCCTCGAGGCCTTCGGCCATAGCAGCGATAACGGTGTCAAGGATGAGTTCGATAGACTTGGAAGCGTCGTCGTTAGCGGGGATTACGAAATCCACGTTGCGGGGATCCGAGTTGGTGTCCACGATAGCGAACACGGGGATACCGAGGCGGTTAGCCTCAGCAACAGCGATGTGCTCCTTGAGAACGTCCACAACGAAAAGAGCAGAGGGGAGACGGTTGAGGTCTGCGATAGAACCAAGGTTCTTTTCGAGTTTAGCACGCTGACGAGTGATCTGGAGTTTTTCGCGTTTAGAGAGGTTGTCGAAAGTTCCGTCCTTTGTCATTTTGTCAATGGAGGTCATTTTCTTGACAGCCTTGCGGATGGTGGGGAAGTTGGTGAGCATACCACCGGGCCAGCGCTCGATAACATAGGGCATGTTAACGGCCTGAGCTTTGTCGGCGATAACCTGTTTGGCCTGTTTTTTTGTGGCAACAAAGAGGACTTTTTTGCCTGATTTAGCGATGCTCTTCAAAGCAGCTGCGGCTTCGTCGAGTTTAGCGGCTGTTTTGTAGAGGTCTATGATGTGGATACCATTGCGCTCCATGAAGATGTAGGGCGCCATAGCGGGATTCCATTTACGTTTGAGGTGACCGAAGTGGCATCCTGCTTCGAGGAGTTGGTCAAATGTGGGATTTGCCATGATTTAAAAAGGGTTGTTTACGTTCTGATAAATTTACAATCGCGGGGTAGGGAACGTGTCCATCGCCGGGATTTAGATACTAAACACTTGTTTTGAGATGTCCAAAAGAGGGTAAAAACGCATTAACGTTTAGAGAACTGGAAGCGTTTGCGGGCTTTGGGCTGACCGGGTTTCTTACGCTCTACAGCGCGCGGGTCGCGAGTCATGAAGCCTTTCTTGCGGAGAGCGGGCTTGTCCTCGGGGTTGATTTTTACGAGAGCGCGAGCGATAGCGAGGCGAAGAGCTTCGGCCTGACCTTTGAAACCGCCACCGTCGAGGTTAACGTGGATGTCGTAGTTGCCGAGGACATCGAGGGTTTCGAGGGGCTGTTTAATGATGTACTGAAGAATGGAAGAGGGGAAGTACACTTCCAGGGGGCGTTTGTTGATTGTGATGGCACCGTTGCCTTCTTTGACAATTACGCGTGCCACGGCGGCCTTACGGCGGCCAACTGCGTTTACTGATTCCATATCTTCGATTATTTCAGTTTGTTGATGTCAATGACTTTGGGATTCTGAGCTTCGTGGGGATGGTTGGGACCATTGTACACGTGCATGTTTTCGATAAGGCGACGGCCAAGACGGTTCTTGGGGAGCATGCCTTTCATAACGCGAACAAAGAGGGGGTTAATTCCAGCTTTGATGTGCTTGTTGAAGCTTTTCTTGATGAGGACTTCGGGTGTGAGTTCGCGCTGACCGCCGGGATATCCGGTGTAGTTCAGATAAACCTTGTCAGTAAGTTTTTTACCGGTGATGACGATTTTGTCTGCGTTGATGATGATAACGTTGTCGCCGCAGTCCATGTAGGGGCAATAACCGGGTTTGTATTTTCCGCGCAGAATTTTGGCAACTTTTGCGCAGAGGCGACCAAGAACCTGGTCTGTAGCGTCGATAACTACCCATTCTTTTTCCTGAGCCTGGGGTCCGACAGCTAAAGTCTTGTAGCTTAAAGTATCCACTTTTAAATTTTTGATTTACAGTTAGTTAATTGCGGCAGAACGGGATGGTGGCTCGGCCAAAAGCCACACATCAAATACTGCCAAATTGTTGATTTGGACATAATCGGTCTGCAAAGGTACTACTTTTCAGTGAATTAGCCAAACATTCTTGCAAAAATATTCGGGGGAGTTTTTATCTTGCGCGTCTCGCGCGGAGGTTTTTTTGTCTCGCGCTGAGTGCGAGGAGTTTTGTGGAACTCTCGCGGAGCTATTTGTTTTTAAATCTCGCGCAGAGCCCGCTGAGCTCGCTGAGGGAGTTCTGTGG
>SFNC01000044.1 GCA_004554255.1 Bacteroidales bacterium | reverse complement strand
TAAATTTCGCCAAGTCTCATCGGTCATGTAGCCCGCTACACTCCCTCTTCAACTTGCGAAATTTCCTCGAAAATACACCGCCCCTGCATTAACAAATATTGGGGAACGGGGTCTTAACGTAACAACAGTGGCCCGGGCACAATTTTGATGTACCCGGGCCACTGTTAATGATGAACCTGTACTATTTAAGCAGGTCTATATTGTCAACGTATATTTCCGTAATGGTGTGCTTGAGGGTATTGCGGTCCTCCCATACACGGGTGCGAATCTTACCCTCGATTAACAGGCGGCTTCCCTTGCGGATGTATTTCTCGGCAAGTTCGGCGTGTCTGTCCCACAGCACAATATTGTGCCATTCGGTACGCTCCGGGACTACAGTGCCGTTCTGCAGTTTGCGGGCGCGCTCTGTTGTAGCCAGCCGCAATGATGCCACAGGACGTTTCTCTACATATCGGATTTCGGGGTCGGTGCCCACGTTACCCATTAGAATTACTTTGTTCATCGGTAAGAGGTGTTAATCGTTAGCATGAAATTCTACAAGCCCGGGCATTGAATATTTAATGCACTTGGCGATGCAGGCGCCGAAGTCATCGGCTACACGGTGCAGAATGTCCTCAAACATCACGCATGTGGAGCCGACGAAGGAAATGGGCTTGTCCTTGTAATCGTAGGACGCTATGTTGCGGCGGAAGAAGAGCATCAGAGAGTTGTAAACCAGCTCGTATACATACGGATGATTTACGTGCTCGAGCAGGAACTGCGCGTACTTTGCCAGCGCGCGTGAGGGTAGGGTAGCCGAATAGACCTCGTTCAGCATTACGTTGGACGAGGTATGGTAATAGTCAAAGAATGCGTCCGATATTTCCTTCGGCGCAATTTCCTTGAGGATATCCGAAATCAGCTGTTTGCCCATGTGCGCGTTGGAGCCTTCATCGCCGAGGATGAATCCCAGCGGTGCGATGTTCTTGATAATCTCCGTGCCGTCGTAAAGGCAGCTGTTTGAGCCGGTGCCCAGAATGCATGCAAGGCCGGGTTCGCGGACAAGCAGGCCTCTGGCGGCGCCGAGGAGGTCGGACTTCACGGTACACGGAATCTTGAACTGCGCAATCAGCGAAGACTCCATTATCTTGTTTTTCTCGGCATTGGAGCATCCCGCGCAGTAAAAGTACACGTGTTTCCACCTACGGCTGAAGAATATCTCCGGCAGCTCAAGGCGTATGGAGTGAGATATTTCCTTACGTGTCTGGAAGTATGGGTTCACGCCCGTAGTGAAGGCATGCTCGACGATCTTGTCACCGTCGACCAATGCCCACTCGGTGCGTGTACTGGAGCTCTCGGCTATAATGTTCATAAGGATACTTTCACGGTTTTTCCACTGATGCTGAGCAGATATACACCGGCCGGAAGTTTGGCCTGTCCGCCGATATTGAAGGTAGCTGCAAGACGTCCGTCAGTGCCATAAACGTGGCAGGAGACAGCCTTGTCAGGGCCTGCAACGGCAATTGTGCCATTTGCGGCGGTAACTGTAATGCCGTCGGCAACCAGGTCTTCTATGCCGGCCTTGTTTGATATTACGCGGGCCATTTCGTCAACCTGGAATGAGCCTTTCTGGGTGGACGGGCTCTCGGTCTGGACGAGTCGCAGTCCGGCGAAGTTGAACGGACACCAGTCTTCCTCAAGGTCGTTGAGGTTGAGGTCGAAGCGTTTCCAGCCGCGGAAGTCAAGGTTGCAGATGGGTATGTACTTGCGGTTTGTGCCGGAAGCCATTATTGCGTAAAGCTCATGGTTGTTCAGGTCGCCGTTAATGTAAAGCGACAGGATATCATCGGAGTTGAAGTGAACAGCCTCGCCTGTGTAGTCCCACTCCACAACACCGTCATGGAAGTTTGCGAACGAATAGCTGAAATTTGCAGAACGCAGTCCGGCAATAACGGTCTGTGTTGTGTTTGTGGCGGTAGGCTTGGTGGAAGTTCCGGATGTGCGCTCGGTATTTACGGCGAAGTTGCATGCGTCCTCTACATTGTCAAATACAACGGCATCGGCGCTGGCGTCAGCAGTGACGTCATTGGCGGTAAAGGTGAATTCCTGCTTGTGAACCAAGGGGATTTTGTCGGCGTCACGCAAATCTCCGGATACAGTCACGGTATAAACTTCTCCGGGGGTAAGGTCCTCGCTGAGAACCATCTGGGCGTTGCCGAATCCGTTGGCAAGCTGATTGAACTTGGAAAGACGGGAATTGATGCCGATTGCTTTTCCGGCCGAATTCGTTATTGAGAAATTGTTGCGCATTGAAGCCGCATCAATCTTGTTGTCGAAACGGAATTCGATAGTGGGTTTTGCAAAGTGTACTGTGCCGCCGTCTGTGGGATATTGTCCGATAACCTCTATCTGGCTGCGGTCGCGGGTATTGAACTTGAACACCAGCGGCTCGGCAAGTCCGGGCTCCGGGTTATACTTGTCGGCGCTCTTAACCGAGACGGGGACAGTTATAGTATATTCTGTGACACGCTCCAGTGCGATGTCGGGAACATAAGAGGCCTTGTGGTATGAATCGGAATAAACCCAGCGGCCTGCTAATGCGGGAGTAATCTGTATGTTCTTCTCAAGAGACTCGTGGTCAACGTCATAATTGAATGTGAAGGCGATGGGAGAGGAGCACGATACCGGTTCGCCATTGGTCATAACCGGAGAGTAGCTTGTTATTTCCAGGTGTCCGGGGCGTTTCAGGTTCAGCGGCATGTCCTGATAAGTAACCTCGTTGGCAGTCACTGT
Organism: Bacteroidales bacterium; assembly: GCA_004554255.1. Classification (GTDB taxonomy): domain Bacteria; phylum Bacteroidota; class Bacteroidia; order Bacteroidales; family Muribaculaceae; genus CAG-873. Next base: position 12,030 of record SFNC01000044.1, on the reverse strand, counting down.
AACGTCTTTTTCCTCGGCATAATAACCATCCTTTACGCTGTAAAGCTTGTAATTACCGGGTTTTACATTACGGAAGACAAAGACACCGTTGTACATGTCGTCCGTGGTGCGTCGCTGCACCACATTTCCGCTCATGTCGCGCAGTTCCACAGTAGCAAAATTCAGCGGAGCGTTAACATCGCGTCCATAGGCATGGTGGTTTTTCCAGGGCATAACGAACTCACGCTTGTTGTGGTCATCGTACACAATACCAGCCACATTGCCGGTAACAAACTTGTCTTCGGTCTCGAAGTACTCCATGATAGTGCGGACGAAGTGCCATGCCTCCAGCCAGCAGTAGTCATCGTTCATCAGGCGGTGAGCCTCGGGGCGATGCTCGTGCATGCCGCCTTCGCTCAGCAGTCCCACCACATACAGGTTGCGCAGAACGCCGAGGCCGCCCTGCCACATATTCTTGTAGAAAGTGAGGTCTCCGGAGATATATTCCGTGTCGCGGGTCCATGTAGCCATTTTGTTGCTGTGCAGGTTACGCCACAGAATCTTTGACAGAGTTACATTTCCCGGATAGCGGGGAGTGCCTTCCACTTGCTCCCTGTAAAGCATCAGCGGATAGTTAACGTCCTCACCGGCATTGGAGTGAATGGAGAAGAAGAGGTCCACTCCATAGTTGTTTGCTTCACTTGAGATATCACTCAAGTTACGGTCATCGTTAGTGGTATTCTTGGTGCGTGACAGATATGCCTTGGCCCCTAATGAGTCAAGGATATGATACATGTGCAAGCCCTTGTATAGGTTGGACTTAGACTCCCAGTAGCCCAGGGTGTCGTTGCTGGCCTGGAACGGATGGATAAGAATAGGACGGTCGTCGGAATCATATCCGCCGTGTCCGGGGTTTATATATATCTTGAGGTCGCTCATGCGCTTGGCCTCGGCCGAACCCATGATGGCCATCAAAGCAAGAATTGCGATAAATACTCTTTTCATGGCTGTGGTTTATTTTACAGTTATGGAGAAAGCTTTGCCGTCCGTAGTGGTGAATACGACATTTCCGTCTCCGGCCGAGCATACGGCGTCAACGATTAAATCGTTGTCGGTGGCAGTGATAGTGAAACCGTCCTGAATGTCATGCGCCATAAGAGACGCTGCGGTGGTCTGGTAACCGTCGTCGTGGCTCACTACGTATACAATCACAGAGTTTGTGGACCAGGCGGGGAAAATGCCCTCTTTGGCAATACTCTTTGCCCCGGAGCCGTCTGCGTTGGCGACAATTACGCCTTTCACTGAGTCGAAATACACGATATGCTTTCCGTCGGGGCTGACGGCCGGCGAGGCGATACGTGCCATTGTCGGCGTAGCCGGAGAGCCCGTATATGGCGTAGCCTTGGAGGATGTGAGCGCCGAAGCGGAAACAGCGCTGAGCAGCATGGCGGCTGCAAGAATATTTTTCATGCTCAATATTTAATGTTTGATGATTACTTTGTGGATAGTGCTGCTACCGGCAGTGTTTACGCGCAGGAGGTAGTGGCCGGGTGTAACTGCCGATACGTTGAGTACGTTGCCGGCTGCGGCGCCAACTGTCTGACCTTTAAGGTCTATCAGAGTAACCGAGGTGATTACGCAGGGCGCGTTTGCAATGAGATACTCTGATGCCGGGTTGGGGTAAACACTGATTTCCGACACAACGGCATCCTCAACGCCGGCATAGTCACCGGAGGTGATACGGTCTACATATACAGTGCCTTTCTTGGACATCTGAGAGGGTACCTCTACGAGCTTGATGCCGGAAAGCTGTGAGGGAGCTTCGGCTTCGGATGCGGCTACTTCGATGTATTTCCAGCCCAGGAAGTCCATGGTGCATACCGGAATGTAACGGGTAGAGACATTCGAGGTAAGCTCCAGGTACAGTTCATTGCCGGTGAGGTCGCCGTAAACATGGAGTTTAATCTTGTCTGTGGGCGAGATAAACACGTCATTTTCTCCGACAGTACGGGCAAATCTTACTTCGCCGGATGCATCGTTGCCGAATGTGTATGTTATTTCCTGCGATTTGGTGAACAGTTTCTGTGTGGTGGACGCTTTTATAGCAGCAGAAGTTACGCCTGTGGAGCCTTCGCTGTCAAAAGAGAAGTTGGCGGCATCCATTTCGTCTACAAGAGCGTCGCCTTCATTGGCGGTAGCTGCGTCAACGGCGGTGAATTTCACTGTCACCGGCTTGCCGATGGTGATTCCGTCGCGGTCGGCGAGTTCCTTGTCGAGGGTAAGAGTGTATGTCTCGCCCACGGTGAGAGCGCCCGAGAAGGGTATGCGGAAGAATCCGTAAACATCTTTGGTAGTGGAGGATTTAAGTCCGCGTTTGTAGAAAGACACATCCTCGCCTTTGCTGTTTTTGCACGACAGGCAGTTAAGCAGATTGGTGGTGCTGGGCTTTTTGTCGAAGCGGAATTCAATCAAGGCACCGTCGTAGTGAACCGGAGCGCCCTCGGTGGGATAGTGCGTAAGAATGGTCATGAAGTCGCGGTCGTTTGTCACAAACTTGAACGAGAACGGTTCCTTAAGGTTCAGGTTTCCGGCATGACGGGCATCGGTAGACAGAGTCACGGTGTATTCTGTTCCGGTCTTGTAGGGTTCGCCGGGAGTGAAAATGACTTTGGTGTTGAGGTCTTCCCATTTGAAAGTACCGGTTATCGGAGGAGTGATGGAGATGGCTTTTTCTGTTGCCTCGGTGTCCATATCCCAGTTGAAGGTGAAGGAAATGGGAACATTGCAGAGAGTGCCCTCGTCTCCGTCTTTCCATACGGGAGAATATGCGGTGACTTCGGGAGGCGTGAGGCGCTTGCGCTGCAGCTTTATGTTGGCGTACGAAACCTTGTCGGCGGTGACAGAGACATCCTGTTTCGTGCCGTAGTAATTCTCGGTATCCAGAATCTCGATCTTGTAATTGCCGGGTTCAACGTCCTTGAAGAGATAGAATCCGTTTATATTTACGGGGTCTGTAACGTAAGAATCTATTTTTTTGCCATCGGCGTCATATAAATTTACGGTTGCGTTGTTCACGGTGGCGAGTTTGTCGTCCCCGAACTTTATGAAATCACCTTCGCGGGGCAGACGGTTGTCGTTGATTCGTCCGGCAATAACCCCGGTCAGATTCGGGTCAACGCCGAAATACTCGTCAATTGCTTTGCGGAAGTGCCAGGCCTCAAGCCAGCAGAAGTCGTCGCTCATCAGTCGGTAAGTCTCCGGGATGTAATCGTGGTACGAGCCCTCGGAGAGCATTCCTATGACATTGTTATCGCGAAGCACTCCTAATCCTTGTGTTCCCCAGCTTTTGTAGAAGCTCCAGTCACCGCGGATATTGGGGTTGGTATGTGTCCATACCGTAGCGTCATTTTCCAGCAGTTGCCGGTCTATGATTTCGCACAGGACTTTGTCCTGCGGTTTTACCGGTGCATCGTCGTATCCGCGGAAGAGCAACAGCGGGAAATTCACACGATTGGATGTTCCGGTGGCGTTGGAGTGTATGGACAGGAAGAGGTCTGCGCCGGATTCGTTGCTGTACCTTACAATAGTTGACAGTCCCAGGTCATCATCCGAAGTATTAGTCACGCGGGACATCTGCACGGTGTAGCCTTTGGCTTCCAGCATGTTGCGCAGCTGCAGGCCTTTGGAGAGATTTGAGTTACTTTCCCAGTAACCGTTGGGGTCTCCGGCTGCATAAGGCGGAATTACTACATTGCGGTCGTCAGCGTCATGTCCGCCATGTCCGGGGTTTATGTAAATTTTAAGGCCGTTGGCAGTACGTGCGCCGGCGGTAAGAGCACCGGCGGCCAGTATAAGTGTGAGCAGTTTCTTCATGGTCATTTAAGTTTTACGGATTGACGATAATTGAGACCGTCAATGGTGGAAAACCATACGGTGCATGATTCAGCATCGCCTTCGGGTTCCATAGTCATGGACTCGGGGGCGGTAAGGCTCTGTGTCTGTTTGCCGTCAAGAGTAATGAGCAGGATTTGCGACGAGTGCAGCTGGTGGCCGTCGTCGGTGGCATTCTGGACCACGAGGTGGTTGTTGCCGAACCATGACGGAGCCTCGTATTTGCCGGGACGCGACAGGATGTTGCCCTCAAGGTCGGTGACTATTAGGCCCTTGGCTCCGGAAAAGAAAACGATCTTGGTGTTGTCCGGCGATACCGATGCCCAGATGTATCCGGATACGGATTCAACGGGGGTGTAGCTCTTTTCTACTCCGTTACGGCTGATTATCAGCTGCGAACCTTCTGTGCGGACATCAACGGATGATTTTGCGCCCTGTTGAATGGCAGCGGAATGACGGGGCCCGCGAACAAGTTCGGGCTTGCCTACCTCGGCAATCTGGGCGGATGCCGAAAGTGCAAACAGGCAAGCTATGGCACATAGATACTTTTTCATTAATATGTGGGTGTTATTTAATAATTACTTTGGTTGATTCTGAGTTGTTGCGGCGGATGTAGACGCCGGGGGTAAGGTTTTCGCCGCTCACCTTCTGTCCCTGGAGGTTGAAGTATTCGGACTTGCCGTCTGTCGCTGCGGGATCGGCGATTATGTCCTGTACCGATGAGTAATTGTTGTAGATTGCGCGAATCGCGGGTATTTCCACATGGCATGAGGTGCCGCTTTTGTCTGTGCTGACAATGGAGATGGTCTTGAATGTCAGGGGGAAGACTGCCAGGTCCGAGGGATTTACGAAGTCCGAGACTTCAAATCGAACGGTATTCTTCTGCGATGCGGTCAGAGTGACGTCTTTTGTAACGGGCGATATAGTCTTGGCGACATTGGCAGGCTGAACAACGAGTGCGAGCTGTTTTATCCCTGCCTCGCCGGGGTTTATGTCAACTTCAATTGCATCCGGGAGCGAGTAAATGCGGCATTCGCGCTCCGCTGTCATTTTGGGCGCACGAGCCGAGCTGACGGTATAGTCCATGCTGAAGCCGCCGTCCGTGCCAAGGGCGTTGACACTTGCCGCCGAGAGTGATATTTTCTGGGTAATTTTCCAGTCGGAGGGATTCTGTGTCCCGCTGAAGATGGGTTTGTCGGGAGCATCGGGTATCTCCACGCTGACGGTAGACGCGTCCGTGAAATCGCCGATAACAGCGTTAATGGCGGTAGTACCGTTGGCAGTTCCGCGCAGCACGCCGTCCTTGTCTATTGTGGCGTAGCTGTTGTCGGCCAGTTCCCACTTCACTCGCGCGGGATTATAATTATATGTGTTGTTGTTTACGGTTGCGGTAACCTCTACCGGGTATTCGCGGACGTTGTCAATGACAATGGTGGGTTTGATTCTGATTTCGGGCTGAGCCTGAATTATCGTTATGGCTTTTGTAACGGAGACGCCGTTATAAGTCGCAGTCAGAGTGGATTCTCCGGCTTTGCCTCCGGCAGTGTATTCCGCGCCGTTGCAAGTTCCGGCTTCGGCCGGGCAGCTTAGGGTGAAGCCCTTTAAATCGTCAGTGACAATATCACCGTATTTGTTATATCCGATCATGCGGGGGGCATAAGAACTGAAGAGAGGCGCTTTAAGCTCGCAGTCGTAAAAGTCCAGACGTGCCACAGTGTTATCCTCAGGCGCGATGGAATAGGCGAACATACCGTTGGCAACGGCGCGAGGCGAGGATTCGGTGGTCTTATTGACAATTCTGTCGCCTACGAACATCTCGGCAGAGCCGCCGGCGTCGAAGTTGGTCATGTCGGTACATCCGTAATGGGCTGCTATATTGCACATGACGCGTGTGTTGCAACCGGAGGAATTACCGTAAACAGGGTCGGAGGCCTTGTCTATAACGATAATATATAGAGTGGTGCCGTCGGCATTTGTTCCGTATCCGGTGCGCGAATAGACCTGGCTGTTGTATGTTTCGATGTCGTTTTGCGAAAGGAGTTCGGAGTTGGCCATAACCTGTGCGTTTCCGCCTACCAGGTTGGTGAAAGCTGCGGGTTTGCCTTCGGGGCTGATCCACGAAGTGTTGATGGTAACCTGCGAGCCTACTGTAAGCTTGTTCAGGTATTCGGCATTGGCGTCGCGGCCCACCAGCACGGCGTCATATTCTCCAACGCTGCCACTGCCGGCATTCTTTTTGATCTCCTTGACTGTGAAAGTCATATCCGCTCCGGTATTCCACTGAGAGCCCTGATTCAAGGACAGGTAAACCTCGGTGGAGACGCCTGAGGCAATCACAAAGTTCTTACCCTCCTGATTTACAGGACGGAACGAACGTGTGGCTCCGTGGTAGCTGTTGTACAGGCCCAGCTCTCCGGCGCGGACGGTCTTGTTTACGCAATTGATCTGAGTAGTCCCTGCGTCGGAGGTGACAGTTCCTTTCCATGTCCAGTTTGTTCCGGAGACGGCTTTGTTGTCGGCAGTTATTCCGACGATACCGGTGTGAGAGGGTCCGCGGTTCCATTGGTCGGCCGAGCAATTGGTCTCGGTGATAATTTTGCCGTTACGCAGATTGCCGTTATATGTAACACCGATTAATTGGTCGGAGTAGGGCTCCTGTGTGGCCACGCACCAGAAGTTCGCGTTGGCACCTGCCAAAGCGGTATGTCCGGGAGCTGACTGCCTCTTTGCCGCAGTGACAAGGCTCTCGGTATTGAACAGTCTGTCATTGGCCTGGGTGGTCTCAACAGAATTATACGGATTGGTGACGTCAACCCGAATCATATTTACGTTAAGGGGATAAGCCGGTAAGCGCAGACGTGTATAGCGAACGCCCGGACCGAGGTCTCGGTCAATGATAGTTGTTACATCATAGTCCTTTTCGCCAATTTTGATGGTCTCGGCATACATGGTAGCGAAAGAAGACAGGGCTGTCACAAAAAGTATAAGTTTTTTCATTAAGCTGATATTAAGGTACAATTTGTTTTGGTAATTTCTACGGGCAGAAATGATACGTCCGGGCTGTTTATATATTGCTGTTTATATATTAATGTGCAAATATATATTGAATTTTTGTAATTGAGGCATAAATAATGTTAAATGTGACAAGCGCTGATAAATTAAAATTAAAAATATGTATAAAAATATTAAAGTGTGTTTAAGGCATAAAATATTTACTCACTTTTGTTTCCTATGTTGCAAAAAAAACTTTAACTTTGTGCATTAACGTACTCAAAGACTTAAATCAACAGATATAACATGAAATACTCAAATCGCCTGGTCGCTGTAGTGTTAGCCGCTTCCGTTGTAGCTCCGGCAGCTGTACTGGCGCAGAAAAGTAATTCAGATGTTGCCCTGAGTGTGCTCAACAGCTATCTTCCCGGGACAACGGGCATCGGTCGCTTGAAAGCACCAAAAGTAACAGTTAAGACATCGAAACGTACTATTGATGTTGATTTTGGCGAAAATGCCGCATACGTGCCCTTTACACAGGAGACATACGACTTGTTCGTAAAGGATCTGAAGAACTCGCTGGGCAAGCAGTATGCCGATTACAAGGTTAACGTCTACGCCGTGAGCTACGGTAAAAACGGTAAGGAAGTAGACCGCAAGAACTTTAAGGACCTTGTGCTTTTTGCCCCCAAGACGTTAAAATCCCCGACAGAGACCAAACCTTTCGTCACCGATAATGCGGCACAGCCCGCGCCCAAGGGCCTGGACGGAAAAAACATTGCCGTATGGCAAAGCCACGGATGGTATTTCGAGCCCAAGCTGAACCGCTGGGAGTGGCAGCGTGCCCGCATTTTCCAGACAGTCGAGGATCTGTATACGCAAAGCTATGTCATGCCATATCTGATGCCTATGCTCCGTAATGCCGGAGCATACGTCATGAGCCCGCGTGAGCGAGACGTGAATACCGTGGAGCTTATCGTAGACGGAGATGGCGGAAAGAGCGTGGGACAGTACAGCGAGAAAGGCAAATGGTCTGATGCCGGAGTGCCCGGATTCGCATACACGAAAGCCGAGCTGCATAACGGCGACAATCCCTTTAAATCCGGCTCTGCGCGTAAGGCGGAGGCAGGTAAAAAGGGCGTAACCGCATCATGGACCGCCGATTTTCCCAAGGCCGGCGACTACGCTGTCTACGTAAGCTATGCAAGCCTTCCGGAAAGCTCGGAAGGGGTTAAATATACCGTCAACAGCCTTGAAGGCCCGCACACGTTTACCGTAAACCAGAAGATGGGTGGCGGAACATGGATTTATCTCGGCCATTTCCCGTTTGCGCAGGGGCAACCCGAATTGCCGGTTGTGGTGCTCGACGGCGAACATTCGGCAAAGGGTCTTGTATCTGCCGACGCTGTGAAGATAGGCGGCGGAATGGGTAATGTGGCCCGTAAGGTCAAGGAGCCCAAAGACAGCATTGACTATCAATATGTTAAAAGTAATTACCCCAGATTTGTGGAGGGTGCAAGGTATTTCCTGCAATGGGCCGGCGCTCCCGACAGTGTATACACGCCTTCGGATAACGTAAACGACTATAATGACGATTACCGTTGCCGTGGCATCTGGGTGAACTGGCTTGCCGGAGGGTCGTCTGTCCTTCCCGGAGAGAAGGGCCTGAATATTCCCGTAGACCTGAGCTTCGCCTTCCATTCCGATGCCGGCACAACCCTCAACGATTCCATCATCGGCACACTGGGCATTTACAGCACCGCCGGCGATAAATATGCTAACGGCACAGACCGCCAGGCCTCGCGCGACTACACCAATCTGGTGATGACCAATATCGTAAATGACATACGCCGCGTCTACGAACCTAACTGGACACGCCGCGGAATGTGGGACAAGAGCTATTTCGAGGCCCGTGTCCCGGAAGTTCCCGCGATGCTGTTGGAGCTTCTGAGCCATCAGAATTTCGCAGATATGAAGTATGGCCTGGACCCCGAGTTCCGCTTCTTGGTGTCGCGTGCCATATATAAAGGAATGCTGCAGTTCCTGGCCCACCGTGACGGCAGGGAATATGTGGTTACACCGCTTGCTCCGTCCACATTCGCGATAAAGCAGGCCGGAAAAGACAAATACCGCCTTACATGGACGCCTACCGTTGACTCACTGGAGGCTACGGCCGTTGCAAAATACTATCTCGTACAGGAACGTGTAGGAGAAGGCGCATTCAAGACTATTGCAAAAGTGAACGAGCCGGCATTTAACGTAAAAGTAACGGATTCGGATATACGCTCATACAGGATTGTTGCCGGAAACGACGGCGGCGTATCATTCCCCTCCGAAGTGCTGGCCCTTTGCAATAAGCATAACGCTAAAGGCGTAGTAAACGTGGTGAACGGATTTACCCGCGTTTCGGCTCCGGATTGGTTTGATTCGGGCGAGATAGCCGGATTCTACGACGAAAAAGACGGCGGCGTGCCTGATGTTATGGATATTTCATATATCGGACCGATGTTCGAGTATCGCCGCGACATCCCCTGGATGGATGATGATGCCGCCGGTTTCGGCGCCTCGCGCTCCATGTACGAGAGCAAAGTTATAGCCGGCAATACCCGCGATTACGTGGTGACACATGGACAGGCCATCGCCGATGCCGGATACGCCTTTGTTTCCACATCTGTCCAGGCATTCATGAACACCCCCGCCAGCATAGACGAGCCTCAGATTGTAGACCTTATTCTCGGCAAGCAGAAGGAGATAGCCAAGGGCCGTGGCGTGTATGGCACAATGTACAAGACATATCCTGCCCCCTTGCAGCAGAAAATAACAGCCATGACAGCGAATGGCGCCTCGTTCTTCATCAGCGGCGCTTATGTGGCTACAGACCTGTGGGACAACCCCTTCAGCAGCAAGGAAGTGGCAGAGAAGGACCAGAAATTCGCCACCGATGTGCTGGGATATCACTGGCGCGTGGGACAGGCCTCGGCTACCGGAGAGGCCTATCAGGTGCAGACCAGATTCAAACAGTTCACCGGCGGAGATTACAAGTTCAATGCAACCCCGGGTCAGGAAGTGTACACCGTGGAGAGCCCGGACTCGTTCTACGCACCCTCCAAGAACGGCTGCACATTCATGCGCTATACAGAGAACAACCTGGTTGCCGGTACAGCGTTCAACAACGACAACAAGTACCGCACAGTGGTGATAGGCTTCCCCTTCGAGACCATCTCCGGCGCAGAGCCCCGTGCCTCGCTCATGAAGCAGGTACTCAATTTCCTTGATGCAAAATAAACGTATAATCATATAAACACTAAATAATAATAGAACAATGAAAAAAACAATCGATTGCTTTCTCCCGTTCGCATCTGCCGAACAGGTAAAATGCACCGTTGAAGGCCTTAAAGAAAGTGCCCTCGTGACAAAGATTTTCCTCCTTGCCACCGATGCCGATGCCAAACCCGTAGACGGCTGTGAGCTCATACACATTGACGCTCTCAACTCGTCGGCAACTATGAAAAAAATTGCCGAGGCAGCAACCGCAGACTATATCCTCCTTTATACCAAGTACAATAACCTGGTTATGGGTTATTTCGCGCTTGACCGTTTTGTACGTCTCGCCGACGACTCTAAGGCCGGCCTGCTCTATGCCGACAGCTACACCGTAGTAGAAGGCAAAAAAGCCAACTCTCCCGTTATTGACTATCAGTTCGGTTCGCTCCGCGATGACTTCAACTTCGGTTCCGTGCTCTTCTTCAGCACAGCTGACTTCAAGAAAGCCGCTGCCGGTATCGACGCCGAGTATACCGCTGCCGGTCTGTACGACCTGCGCCTGCGCATGAGCCGCATCGCTCCCATCGTGCACATTAACGAGTACCTCTACAGCGACGTTACTGTTGACAACCGCAAGAGCGGCGAAAAGATTTTCGATTATGTAGACCCCAAAAACCGTGGCGTACAGATCGAAATGGAAAAAGCCTGCACCGCACACCTCAAGGAAATCGGTGGCTATCTGGAGCCCAAATTCACTGAAATTGACTTCAATAAGGGCGAATTCGAGTACGAGGCCTCTGTTATCATCCCCGTACGTAACCGCATCCGCACCATTCGCGACGCCATCAAATCTGTTCTCTCACAGAAGACAGACTTCCCCTTCAACCTGATTGTCATCGACAACCACTCAACCGACGGCACTACCGAAGCTATCGATGAGTTCAAGAACGATCCCCGTCTGGTTCACATCGTTCCCGAACGCGACGACCTCGGTATCGGTGGCTGCTGGAACGCCGGTGTTCAGCATCCCAAATGCGGTAAATTCGCCGTTCAGCTTGACTCGGACGATGTTTACTCAGACGAGAACACTCTTGCCAAAATGGTTAAAGCTTTCTACGACCAGAAATGCGCCATGGTTGTCGGCACTTACGAGCTCACCGACATTGACAAGAACCCCATTCCCCCAGGCGTAATCGACCACAAGGAGTGGACTCCCGAGAACGGCCGCAACAACGCTCTGCGCATCAACGGTCTGGGTGCTCCCCGTGCATTCTACACCCCCATGCTCCGTGAAATCCACGTGCCCAACACCAGCTATGGCGAGGATTACGCATTAGGTCTCGCCTTCTCGCGTCACCACCAGATCGGCCGCGTTTACGATGTAGTTTATCTCTGCCGCCGCTGGGACGATAACTCCGACGCTTCGCTGGACGTTGTCAAGATGAACAACAATAATCTGTACAAGGACCGCATCCGCACATGGGAACTCCAGGCACGTTGCGCCCTTAACGCAGCAAAGAAATAATTTTATAGTCAATATCAAGGATTACAGGAGGAATTCCCACCTCCTGTATTCCTGTTTAAGACCCCGTTTCCCTATATTTGTTAATGCAGGGGCGGTGTATTTTCGAGGAAATTTCGCAAGTTGAAGAGGGAATGTAGCGAGCTACATGACCGATGAGACATGGCGAAATTTACCGAAAAGACACCGGACCGGGGTAATTAAATTAATATTAATAAATAAAACATGGACCCGCGAACAATATAATATTAGCGTACTCTCGCAGCTTCCGGCCATCTTTAGTCTTTTGGTTCAGTTACATAGCCCGCTATGCTCCTTCACCTGCAAGACTAAATCTGACCGAAATCTGCGACCCCTGCGTTAACAAATATGGGGAACGGGGT
>SFNC01000151.1 GCA_004554255.1 Bacteroidales bacterium | reverse complement strand
ACCACCTACTGGCTCTTTGTCATAGAATACGCCACCCTCAACTGCCAGGCCGAATTTAACGCCCAGCCGGACGCCAACGGCTACAAGCAGGGAGGCCTCGGCGCTGGCGTAACGACCCTGGAGGGCGGCAAATGGAACACGCTTAACGGCTACAACCCATTTATCCCCTGCGGCATAACCAACAGCCTGGGCAACGCTACCGGCGTAGTCGAGTTTACCATGCCCGACGAGTACGACCCCGGAGTAGTAACGAAGGTTAAAGTACCTTCATACCGAGGCATAGAAAACCCCTTTGGCCATACCTGGAGCTGGACGGACGGCTGCCTCTGCCTTATTCAGAGCAACGACGGCGGCGGCCGCTCGATCTTCTACACCTGCGACAACCCGGCCAACTTCGGAAGCACCGAGGCCGCCCTGGCCAACTACCAGGAACGCGGCGACCTTCCGAGAAATGAGGGCTACGTTAAGACGCTCATGGTAGGAGAATACGGCGAAAATATGCCGATAGTAGCAGGATCCGGCGCCAGTGCTAACGCATACTTCTGCGACTACTTCTATACCAATATCCCGACCAGCGGGCAGGCTCTTAGGGGCGTGCTCTTTGGCGGGCCTGCGATTAACGGCACGACTGCCGGCCTCGCGTGTGCGCATACGCATAACGCCCCCACGTATACGAGTGCGGCCTTCGGCTCCCGGCTTTGCTTTATCCCCGAAGCGGCGTAAACCGCGCCGCCACGATTAACGCCTCGGGCGCCACGATTATGGGCGCCCGAGGTCAATCAAAAAACCAATAACACCCAGTAACATGGACACCAAACAAGACGACGGCTCTCTGGCCTTCCTTAACATAGCGCCGGACGAGTCTAACAAGCACTTCAACTGCCCGGAGACGACCCAGCAACAGCTGATTAACCGGAGCTTCTGGCTCTGCGACTTCATTACCGGCCAGCGAACCAAGTACGGCGAAGACCGCTACATCGTGCTCGTTAAATTCAACAAGGACGACAAGATGGCCGACGCCCGCAAATTCTTTACAAATTCACGAGAAATTAAATACGTGCTCGACCAGATAAAGCAGCGGAACGCCTTCCCGCGCCACGTAACGATGCGCGCCAGCGGTACCCGCTACTACGTCGAGTAACGCCACGATATACGGCTGTTAGCCCCGGGGCGTGCTCTTTGGCGGGAATGCGAATAACGGCACGAATGCCGGCCTCGCGTATGCGAATACGAATAACGCCCCCACGAATACGAATGCGAACATCGGCTCCCGGAATTACTGACAAGCCAGGCCGGCCAGATACCGACCAGGCAACAATATAACCCAAAGGGCTAAGGCCATACCGACAACAAGGTAAAAAATATTAACCCCATTCAAAGGCGGCATAGTAGACGCCAGTCGAACCGCCGCTGGGAATCAGCAAAGCAAAAAAAGTGAAAAGACACGGCAACCTCTTCGACCAGGTTATTAGCTTAGATAACCTTCGAGCAGCGGACGAGACCGCCCGCAAGGGCAAGCTGCGCTCTTACGGCGTCATGGTACACGACAAACACCGGGAAGCCAATATCCAGACGCTACACGAACAATTAAAGGCTGGAACCTATAAGCCCTCGGCCTATACGACCTTCATTATACACGAGCCGAAGGAGCGCGTTATTTTTCGCCTTCCTTATTTTCCTGATCGCATAGTGCACCACGCTATAATGAACGTCGTAGCCCCGATCTGGCGGGGACTTTTCGACCGCGATACCTACTGCGGCCTCCCAGGCCGAGGCATCCAGGCAGCCGCCGACCGCGTTAAATACTTCCTTCGGAACCAGCCGGAAAATTGCCGATATTGTCTAAAGATAGACATCCGGAAATTTTACCCCAGCATCGACCACGACGTATTAAAGCAGGAGGTACGATGGAAGATTAAAGACCGTCAGCTCCTGGCCTTAATAGACGACCTTATAGACAGCGCCGACGGCATACCCATCGGCAACCACCCCTCTATCTTCTTCGCCCTTCTTTACTTCGCCAGGTTTATAATGTGGCTTCGGCAACGATGGGCACGCGAGCACGGCGTAAAACTTATTATGGTAGACTACGCCGACGACATGGTATTTTTAGCTTCAGACAAGAAGATTTTACGCCAGCTTTTAGCGGACATGGAGGACTACCTGGCCAAGAGCCTAAAGCTGGAGATTAAACCCAATAAGCAAATTTTTCCAGTAGCCAGAACGCACCGCGATAAACACGGCCGCGGCATAGACTTTCTCGGCTACGTATTCTACCTGGAGGAAACACGGCTCCGCAAGGGTATAAAAAAGCACTTCGCCCGGGCTATAGGCAACATGCGCAAGGCCAAAAAGCCCATAAGCGAAGCCGACTTTTTACAGCGCTGCGCCTCATGGTGGGGCTGGTGCAAACATAGTGATAGTAAATTTTTAATTCAGAAACTCAACAAAACAGCACCGTATGAAATCAAATTCAAACGATAAGCCCCAGATTATTCAAGACCTGGGTAACGGCGCCTTCTACTACAACTACGCGATCACGCCCAAGACCGAGACCGACGAAGAAGGCAACGAGCGCCACTCCTACGACTATAAGAGCGTCAAGATCTGGGGCACCCCGACCCGCGCCGCCGTAGTCAAGGCCGTAATCCGCGACGAAATAGACGAGACCGCCGAATTTGACCTGGTAAACAGCTACAACGCCGCCCAGGAAGGAATGCTCGACGAGACCGAGGCAGCCGCGGCCGTAGGAGCCTACAAGGCCTACCTGCGCCGCGTCCAGGAGATCAAGACCAACGCCAAAGCCGACCTCATCGCCGCCGGCTACGACGAGTAACAACCGAGACCGACAACAACCAATCAGAACCGATGGAAAATTTACCCGCTATTATTAGCGCCATAGGCACCATTATAGCGGCCTACTTTGCCTATAACCAGTATGCCAAAAATAAACTCACCGACTTAAAGGTAGCACAGCTGGAGGCCGAGCAGGCCGAAAAGCAGAAGCGCCGCAGCGACAACTCCGCCATCGTGCACGGCGAGCTGTGGGAAGTGCTTCACGAGCTTAAAGCCGACCGCGTTTATATCGTGCAGCCGCACCCCCTGGGCAACGAAAGCATGATTAGCATCTATTTCGAGAGCAAGCGTAAAGGCGTAGAGAGTATGAAGCCACGGATCCAGTGCCTAAAGATGGCCGACGTAGCTAAATTCTGCCAGCTCCTGGCGTCCCAGCTTTACGCGGCTATAACCGACATCGACGCCCAGGTAGAAGACTGCTACGCCAAAAGCCTATTAAGCGCCTGCGGGACGACGCAGGTACTCGTTAAAAGACTTAGCGACAATTCTCAC
>SFNC01000043.1 GCA_004554255.1 Bacteroidales bacterium | reverse complement strand
AGCATAGTAATAAGCTCCGGCACCGAATATCAGCAGACTCAGGAGAATCCATTTCCAATGGGTTACAAAGTCAAGCAACAGACCGGTAAGGTCGAATTTATCTTCCGTTTCTATAATATCTTTTTCCAGATCGTTTACTGCATCAGCTTTGTTCATAGTTGATTGACTTGTTTGCGGATTAATGCTGCATCAATTATTTGGAAATGTTGATAATGCTGACAACCAGAGCGGCGATTGCCGACGCGCCACTGACAACAGAGAGAGTTGTAGTCCATCCCTGCGGCATCTGCCATGCTTTTTGTCTGGCCGAATTGTTGGGCTGGACATAGATGATGTCGTTCTGGCAAAGGTTAAAGTATGGCGACAGCAGGACATTGCGGTCGTTAAGGTTCAGGCGGTGCACTTCGCGTGTACCGTCGGGTTTGGTGCGGTAAAGCAGGATGTTCTCGCGTTCGCCCTGGATGTCCAGGTCTCCGGCGAGGGCGATGGCCTCAAGTAGGTTAAGGCGCTCATTATCCGATGAATACTGGCCGGGCTTTACCACGGCGCCAAGTACGGTAACGCGGAAATTCATCAGACGTACCTCTACTGTGGGCTCAATTTTCACATATTTAGGGTAGATGTCCGCTTTAATCATTGCGGAAACCTCCTGTTTGCTCTTCCCGGCTACTTGTATTTTTCCGATGAGAGGAAACTCTATGGAGCCGTCGGTGCTCACCAGATAATAATTGGCGTCCGTGGTTTCTTTGTCCGAGTTATTGTTCTGTGCAAAGGTGATGGACCCGTCGGCATTGGTGAGCATATTGCGGTTGAACGGTGCCACGGCGACCGCATCCGACGATATTACGCGGATGTTCAGCAGGTCTCCGGGCGAGAGAACCGGGTCTACAGATGTCTGGCTGTTAGTGAGAACTTCGGTGGGAATAGTCTCAGCATCAGGGAAATATATAACCTTTTTAGGCGATGAGCAGCTTACCATGGCGATGGCAACAAGTGATATTGCAAGATTCTTTAGAGTAATCATTTGTGTGTCACTTATTATAGGAACGAATATAATATGTGCAAAATTAGCAAAAAAAAATGTAATGGCAAAATCAATATTATGCAGATGCCACAGATGCCGGCGGTGTATGTAAGAGTGTATGTAAAAGACGGCGTTGCCATCAGAGACAATAAGAAGGAGGGCGCGCCGCAAATGGCGCGCCCTCCCGGGGTATGTGTAGTGTTAGCTATGTGCTATTTCTTATTTGTTCTGAGAATCTTCGATGGTGCAGATGCTTACGCGGTTCCAAGATTCCTCGGTGAACATGTGGCCGATGCCTTCGCCTTCAGCAACGATGCGGTCAGCGTTGATTTTGTACTTATTAACGAGAGCGTCCTTAACGGCTTTAGCGCGGTTTTCAGCGAGTTTGATGTTGAAGTCGAGGTTACCGTCCTGAGAAGCATAGCCTTTAACGAGGACTTTAGAATCTTTGTGATTCTTGAGGTAAGCGGCGATCATTTCAACGTTGGGCTGCTGGTCGGCGGTGATAACGGCAGAACCGATGCGGAAGAATACGTAGCGAACAGAGTTGAGGTTGTTGCTAACTTCCTTGACGGTCTGTACGGGACGAGCGTTGCAGGCAGCGAGCTGGTTGGCGAGGTCGTTTGCTTTGGCTTCAGCGGCGTTGGCCTGGGCAGTAGCCTGGTCGAGAGCGGCGCGGAGGTCGTTAACCTGACCGTTGAGGGCGTCGATTTCAGCCTGGTTGTAAGGCATTACGCAAGCGAATTTGTGGCCACCGAAGTGGTAGGTAACAGATGCCTGGAGGTTGAATGTAGCACCGTTGATGTTATAAGCGGTGGTTGTCTGGTCGGCACCGGGGTTGTTCATGTTCCATGCAACGTAGGGGCTGAGACCCAGAGTTACATTGTCGCTTACGTTGAAGTTGAAGTTGAGACCGGCTTTGGTAACGAAGTAGTTGGCATCGCCATGGCCTACAACATAGTTGTGACCCCAGCCGGCACCGGCAACAGCCTCAATGGTGAAGGGGCGGGTCTCGCAGTTGTAGCCGCCGAAGAGGTTGAACAGGTCAACTGTTCCGTATGTTCCTACGTAAGAATTGTCGAAAGCGGTAAGTGAGTGGCCGGAGCCATTCCATGAAGAGGTGTTTACACCGAACTGTCCTTCTACACCAAGGGCGAAGGTCGGAGTGATCTGTTTGTCAACGTGTAAACCTACCAGGCCGCGCATTGAGCCAAAGAAGGCATGGTGTTTCATCGGGGTTGTCAGACCACCGTCTACACCGATAGACCAGTTGTCAAAGAACTTGGGCTGCTCAACGCCCTGAGCAGAAGCGCTCATTGCACCCAGTGCAATTGCAGCGAATAAAATAGTCTTTTTCATATTTATAAAAGTTGATAACGTTATGAAATTCTTTGCAAATTTATGAAAATTGCTGTAAATTACAAAATTTATTCGTTGAATTTTTACATTCTGTTTAGTTTAAATTAACTGAATTAACTTAAAATATAGTGAACGACAGTTGTGGGAGGATATACATATAGACTTTTACTTTATGTTTTGGTTTAATTCTACTAACTTTACTATAAAAACACTATCAATGTCATAAAGTTTGGACAGTCATCAATATTCACATTTATTAACATAAAATTTTCAATAATCCGGCCTTCTCCGCGTGGTTGCGTTTCCAATGTCGTGCTTACAGCCATGCCATCCGCAAAAAAATAATGTGTGCGCCGTCCGACGCACACATTATTATATAGGAGTTTTCAGTGACGAATTATTCTTCTTCGCCGTTGAGAATCTCGAGCATCTTGATAGCCGACCAGGGGATACGGGTACCGGGGCCGAAGATGGCGGCAACGCCGGCTTTGTAAAGGAAGTCGTAGTCCTGTGCGGGAATCACACCGCCGGCAGTAACCAGGATGTCCTCGCGGCCCAGTTTCTTGAGCTCGGCGATAACCTGCGGGATAAGGGTCTTGTGGCCGGCGGCCAGCGAGCTTACACCCAGGATGTGGACGTCGTTTTCAACGGCCTGGCGGGCAGCCTCGGCGGGAGTCTGGAACAGCGGGCCCATGTCAACGTCGAAGCCACAGTCGGCATAGCCGGTAGCAACAACTTTTGCGCCGCGGTCGTGGCCGTCCTGGCCCATCTTGGCAATCATGATACGGGGCTGGCGACCTTCGCGTTTTGCGAATTCGGCGCACATTTCCTGAGCTTTCTGGAAGTCGGGATCGTTTTTGGTTTCGTTTGAGTACACGCCTGAAATTGTTCGGATAATTGCTTTATAACGGCCCACGACAGCTTCGCAGGCGTCTGAAATTTCGCCGAGGGTGGCACGGAGGCCGGCAGCCTTGACAGCGAGGTCAAGCAGGTTGCCCTTCTTGGTGCGTACGCATTCGGTGATAGCCTCCAGGGCTTCTTTAACCTTGGCTTCGTCTCGCTCGGCCTTCACGATGTTAAGGCGTTCGATCTGCTCTTTGCGAACCTCGGTGTTGTCAATTTCCAGAATATCGATGGGGTCTTCGTGGTCCAGACGGTATTTGTTGATACCGACGATGGTCTGACGGCCGGAGTCGATGCGGGCCTGAGTGCGGGCGGCAGCCTCCTCGATACGCATTTTGGGAAGACCGGTCTCGATAGCCTTGGCCATACCGCCAAGTTTCTCGATTTCCTGGATGTGCTCCCATGCGCGGTGAGCTATTTCGTTGGTAAGAGCCTCGATGTAGTACGAACCGCCCCAGGGGTCGATCTGCTTGGTGACCATAGTCTCCTCCTGGATGTAAATCTGAGTGTTACGTGCGATACGTGCAGAGAAATCTGTGGGAAGGGCGATAGCCTCGTCCAGAGCGTTGGTGTGCAGAGACTGGGTGTGGCCCAGAGCGGCGCCCATGGCCTCGATGCAGGTACGGCCTACGTTGTTGAAGGGATCCTGCTCGGTAAGCGACCAACCCGAAGTCTGCGAGTGTGTGCGCAGTGCCAGCGATTTGGGGTTCTTGGGGTTGAACTGCTTAACGATCTTGGCCCACAGCATACGTGCGGCGCGCATCTTGGCAACCTCCATGAAGTAGTTCATGCCGATAGCCCAGAAGAACGACAGACGGGGAGCGAAAGCGTCGATGTCCATGCCTGCGTTCACACCGGCGCGGAGGTACTCGAGGCCGTCGGCCAGAGTGTAAGCCAGCTCGATGTCGCAGGTAGCGCCTGCCTCCTGCATGTGGTAGCCGGAGATTGAAATAGAGTTGAACTTGGGCATGTTCTGTGAGGTGTACTCGAAGATGTCGGCGATAATGCGCATCGAGAATTCAGGCGGATAGATATATGTGTTGCGCACCATGAACTCTTTGAGGATGTCGTTCTGGATAGTACCGGCCATCTCGTCAAGTTTGGCACCCTGTTCCAGACCGGCGTTGATGTAGAACGCCAGAACGGGCAGAACGGCACCGTTCATAGTCATTGAAACGGACATTTTGTTCAAGGGGATACCGTCGAAGAGCACCTTCATGTCTTCCAGCGAGCAGATAGACACACCGGCTTTACCTACGTCGCCCACAACACGCTCGTGGTCAGCATCGTAACCGCGGTGTGTTGCAAGGTCAAAGGCAACCGAGAGGCCTTTCTGACCGGCAGCGAGGTTGCGGCGGTAGAAGGCGTTGGACTCGGCGGCGGTGGAGAAACCGGCGTACTGGCGGATTGTCCAGGGGCGCAGGGGGTACATGGCGCTGTACGGGCCACGCAGGAAGGGGGGCAGACCGGACATGAAGTTCAGGTGCTCCAGGCCCTGGAGGTCGTCCTTGGTATAAATGGGTTTAACGGGTATGAGCTCGGGGGTGAGCCAATCCTCGCCGTTGGCGACGGGGGCGGCGTGCTGTTCGCCGAAACCGTCTTTGGTGATATCTATTGTTTTGAAATCTGGTTTCATGACAGTAATTATTTAAGAAGACGGTTGTTGAAATCTTTAAGAGTGTCCAGAACGTTGCAGCGAACGTGAACAAAGTCATTGATGCCCTGAGCCTTGAGGTCTTCCATGCAGGCGGGAGCACCGGCAACTACGAATTCTGCGCGGCCGTTCAGATATTTGTAAGCCTCGGGAGCGAGGGTAGCATACTCGTCGTCGCTTGAGCAGAGAACGATAACGTCGGCCTCTTTAGCCAGAGCGGCGTCTACACCCTGTTCCACTGTGTCGAAGCCGAGGTTGTCGATAATCTCGTAACCGGCGCAGCCGAAGAAGTTTGTGGAGAACTGGGCACGTGCAAGGCGCATTGCCAGGTTGCCGATTGTGAGCATGAACACTTTGGGGCGTTTTGTAGCGGCCTCGGTGGCCAGGCGCAGTTCCTCGAAGTCGGTGGCAGCGCGTTTCATCAGCAGGCCGCCGTTATCCTCGGCAGAGCACTGGCAGGCGCATTTCTCGCCGCCCTTGGCGATCTTGCCGGCAGCTTTCTCGTTGATGTTGGGGTACTGGTTGGTGCCGAGCAGAATCTCTTTGCGGCGGGCAACGTCGGTGTGGCGTTTCTCGCAGGATGCGTTTACGGCAGCCTGAACCTTGCCCTGGTTGACGAGCTGGAAGAAACCGCCCTCTTCCACAGTTGCCAGGAACAGCTTCCAGGCTTCCTTGGCGATGGATACAGTAAGAGTCTCAACGTAGTACGAACCGCCGGCGGGGTCGATAACCTTGTCCAGATGGCTCTCTTCTTTCAGCAGGAACTGCTGGTTGCGGGCGATGCGCTCCGAGAAAGCATCGGGAGTCTGGTAGGGAACGTCGAACGGAGTGGTGGTGATTGAGTCAACACCGGCAACGGCAGCCGAGAAAGTCTCTGTCTGGCTGCGCAGCAGGTTCACGTGAGCATCGTAGATGGTCTGGTTGAACTTGGAAGTCTCGGCGTGGCAGAGCATCTTGGCGGCGCAGTTGCATTTGGGCTGGTACTGCTCAACAATCTGTGCCCACAGCATGCGTGCGGCACGGAATTTGGCGATTTCCATGAAGAAGTTGGAAGAAACGCCCATGTTGAATTTGATGCGGCAAGCTACTTCTGTAGCGTCTACGCCGGCCTCGGTGAGGAGGGTCATCCAGTCGGCGCCCCAGGCCAGAGCGTATCCCAGTTCCTGGTAGATGTATGCGCCGGCGTTGGCGAGAGTCACAGAGTCAACGCTGAGCACGCGCAGGCCCTTGACGGGCTTAACGGCCTCAAGCAGTTCCTTGGCTTTTTCCACCACGCAGTCGCAAACGTTTCCGGCGCCGTGGCGCAGGGCTTTGCGGAGGGGGTTGTAGTCAATGGAGCCCTTGAAGGCGTCAGCGGTCTTGTTGTCCTCAAGATATTTCACCAGAGCTTTTGCGAGCTCAATGGCGTTTTTGGGGCAGCAGCTGAAGTTTACCTCTACTTTGGCAGTGTCAATACCGTCCAGCAGAGCGGCTACTGTCTCGTAGTCGGGAGTTGAAACTTTAAAACCTAAAGATGTGACACCCTTGGTGAGAACGTCCTTGGCAACGGCATTGGCTGCTTTGGGATCCTCCTCCAGGATTTCCTGACGTGTCAGCCAGTCGTTCTCGGTGCGTGTTCCGCGTACGTATGGGAACTCGCCGGGGAGTGAGTCGGTTGTTTTAAGGTCTTTGATGTCGTCCAGGCGATAAACGGGCTGTACGTTGAAACCTTCGTTTGTTCGCCAAACCAATTTCTTGTCGAAGTCTGCGCCTTTAAGGTCTGCCTCAACTTTAGCGCGCCAGGTGTCGTAGCTGACGGGCTCGAATTGGTCGAACAGTTTTTCTGTTTTTTCTGCCATAACTGGTCGAATAATTAATTATGTATTTAAAAAAATAGATTGTCGGTTATATGGTACAGTGGCCTCACATTGCTGCGAGGCATAAAATACCACACAAAATTACAAAATGTAGTTGTTCTGACCAAATTTAAACGGAAAAAAGTACTATCTTTGTGGGCAAAAACGTTAACAAACACCGTAATGTCAGATATTTTCTATACCATAGAGGCCCCGACCGAGGCAAAATACACCGAGAAGATGAGCAAATTTCTTGCTTATGCCTTTCCGGTCAGGACAGTAGAGGAGGCCAAGGCGCGGATTGCCGAGGTGGCAAAACGCTATTATGACGCGCGTCATGTCTGCTGGGCATATATGATTGGGCCGGACCGCACGGTGTGTCTGTCGTCGGACAACGGCGAGCCCTCCGGGACTGCCGGAAAACCTATTTTAGGGCAGATAAACTCGTTTAATCTCACCGATGTAGTTATTGTGGTAGTGAGATATTTCGGCGGCATAAAGTTAGGGACTTCAGGCCTGATTTCCGCGTACCGCGAGGCTGCGCGCGAGGCTCTTGCCGAGGCCGTTATTCTGGAGTGTTATGTCCCTGAAAACATATCGTTTACATTTCCGTATCTGTCTATGAACGGGGTTATGAAAATTGTGAAACAGCCGGGGATAACCACGCTGTCGCAGGTGTTTGACAATGCCTGCGAGATGACGGTGTCCATACGCCGCGACGAGGCCGAGCGTCTGCGTGGCGCGCTTGCCAAGGTGGATGGCGTTACTTTCAGGTGAGCCTGTAATACAGCAGGTGATGCAAACGTTAAATTATGTTATAATATTAGCATAAATTTGCATGGCACGAATTTATGTGCTATCTTTGTGGCCGTAAAAACACTCTAAAACCTAATTTTCAACTATGGATGCACTAAACTTCACTATCAAAGCGGATTGGATCGAACGTATTGATAAACTCAATCCCGAGCAGCGACAGCTTACCGTAATGGCTATTTACGATTACATGGTCTATGGCAAACTCTCAAAAAATGATTATGTCAACTTTGCAATATCTTGGATTCGAGATGAGATTGACCGCATGAAGAAGGCGCGCGAACGCCGCGATGAACGCCGTCGCCAACGTATCGAGGAAAAGAGACCGGAAGCTGAAGAACAGAAAAATATTTCGGAGGCGCAGGCGCTGCCCGGGGAAGAGCCTGAAACACCGGCACCGGAAATTACTGAGGAATCATCACAAACCGTAAATCCGCAGAATCCCAATCCACCACGGCAGGCTACGCACGTAAGCAGAACTACCGGCATGCGGGGACGTTCGCTCAATTTCCGGGACTATAAGAAAATGAAAAGCCTGGATGGAACTGTTCACCAGATATTGAAACGGAAGCCTAACGATGCCTCCAGGGAGTAGACACCGGTGATAAGCGCGTGTTCCTTTGCAAAGAACAGCCCGTTCTCTAACGACCCTATCAGGCCGCCGAACCACCGACGGTTATTCCAGATTATCGAGGCCTGGGCGCGGTTGTACAGCGACACGCTAATGCGCCGGCGGTCGCCGTTAAGGGTGCCGTTCTTCAGGCCGAGAATAGGGGATTCGCTGATGGCTATCAGCCAGTGACGTGCCGGAACCCAGTTATAGCCGTAGCCTACACGGACGGAATAATTATTCGCGACGGATTTATATATGTACCCGAATTTTGCCCACTCTTCAGGAAGGTGCTGCAGCATGTCATCGGGTAATTTGTTGAAGTTGAAATTAAAATTCTGTTTCCAGTACGAGAATCCCAGATAGAATGAGCCCTGGCTCTTCTTCTGTATCTTGGAATAGTTGAATGCCGCGGCACGCGAATATCGCTTGTTGTTGAAGTGATAGTATGCGTCGACACCGAAGATAAACGTGTTTATACCCGTGAACTTGATGTCCGGATTATATGACTCGCCCTTGTGGCCGAAGGAGGTGATATGTGTGCCGGCATCATTGCTTATCCAGTATAAATCGGCCGACAGCAATGCGCAGTTGAACCGGAACTGGAATTTTTTTCGCGTGGTCTCGCTGCCACCCAGATACTTGCTCACGTTCATGTCGTAGCCTACAGACACTGCCAGGTAAGTTAGCCAGAACCCGGCTGATGTAGACCCGTCCGAGGTCATGCGCATGCGGTAGTGCCCAGGCATCTCGAAAACATAGTCGTCCCACCAGGAGTCGGTCTTGAATTTGACATTGAACTTGTAGCCGGTGCCCTCCACGTAAGCGGAGTCGTAGGAGTTGAAAAACTTGTCGCCCCAGCGATAGGTGTTGACACAGAACCGCGGAAACTTTCCCCAGGTGGCTATGGAGTCAAGGGCCAGAGAAAGTGCTGACGCACGATGCCCCGCAGCCAATATTCCGGTGATAGCCAGAATAATGACGACAACAGCACGTCTGCATTTATGTCTGCGCATGATATCCGTAATGGTTCGGTTGCTTGGTTTTGTGCCGCAAATTTACTACAATTGTGTGATATATCAAGTACTTGTAATAACAAATATTGGGGAACGGGGTCTAAAATATTGCGGCAAAGGACTATTTTGCGCAATCAGAACAATTTTTGTGAGAAATAGAACAAATATAAGTTAGATTTTTACGCAAGGAAGCGTAAGCCTTGTCGGAGATATCGCATATAGTGATGCCGTTTTCTGCGGCGGAAATGGCGATATGCTCCATGCCTATGCCCATGTCTACGTAATTGAGGCCGTTGCGGATAATTCCGAAAACATGAGCCTTGTCGTTGTCCACAACTACGCGCCAGGGCTGAGCGTTCATCGCCGACGGAGCAAGTCTCATCGCCGCCAGCATCGGCCGCCGGCTGCTGTCGGCGGAAATGGGGTCCCCGTTAGGGTCGGTGAAAAGCTCATCGAAGGGCTTGCGGGAGGTGCAGCGGAATAAGGACCGCGTCAGTCGGTCGCGCAGGCGCAGTTTTTCGGCGGCGTTGCCACAGGCGATAACGATGTTCACCTTGTTGGTGTCATCGGTTTTAATAACCGAGCTGAACGATGCGGCCTTGAAAGTACCTCCCAGCCAGCAGGTGCCAATCCCGGCCGAGGTCAGCTGCAGGACAAGGCGTTCAATGATGCGTCCGACTGTCAGAGCCGCCTGTGGCGAGGAGATGTCGAAGGCAACGGGGATAAACCCGGCGGCATCCCTGATGGTGCCGTATGTCGCGGGTCTGAAAACGCTGTCGCCGTCTGTAGTGGCCCATGCGCAACGGAACAGCCCTCCGCTTTCGCCATTGGCTTGGGAGATAGCTTCGGTAATGACAGACAGTTGGATGTCTGTCAGCGGTTTATGCCTGTCGTAAGTGCGGATGCTCTTACGGGTCTCTATAGCTTCTGTCAGGGTCATGATTAGGTGAACAGCAGGCACAATCGGTATACGCAGAATGCCATAACCCATGCCGCCGCTGTATTATATATAATGGAGAACAGGGGATATTTTATGCTTCCCGTCTCGCGATAAATAGCAGCCAAAGTGGCGATACACGGGCTGTAGAGAAGTATGAATATCATGAAAGAGAGCGCTACCGGCCACGTGAAATCGGGCTTTCCGGTTTCCGGATCGGGCTCCGAAAGCCTTTCGGCCATGCTCTGCTCGTCAACAGCCTCATCTCCTGTATATAGCACGCCAAGCGTAGATACCACTATCTCCTTGGCGGGTACTCCGGCAAGTGCGGCAACAGATTCTTTCCAGCTGAATCCAAGCGGTTTAAGCGCGGGGTCTATTGCCTTTCCGGCCATTGCCAGGTAGGAATCCTGCGCTGTCGGTGCCGATTCGCTGTCGTTGTGCGGGAAATAGTTCAGTGCCCATACAATCACTGAGGCCACAAGGATGATGCCACACATCTTTTTAAGATACTGATAGCCTTTCTCCCACATGTGGCGGAGAGAGGTCTTCAGGGTGGGGAGGCGGTAAGGCGGCAGTTCCATTACGAACGGGGTCTCGTCCTTTTTGAACCAGAACCGTCGCAGCAGACGCGCGGTGACAACCAGCATGACTATGCCGAGGATGTACAGCGCCATGAACACAAGTGTTGGATAGGACGGGAAAAAGGCGCCGATAAGCAGCACGTACAGCGGCAAGCGCGCCGAGCACGATATGAACGGGTTTATAAGGATTGTGATGATCCGGGAGCTGCGGGATTCGATTGTGCGAGAGGCGATTATAGCCGGGACATTGCAGCCGAATCCCATTACAAGCGGGATAAACGATTTGCCGTGCAGGCCTATCCTGTGCATCACCCTGTCCATGATAAAGGCCGCTCGCGCCATATATCCCGAATCTTCCATGAACGATATGCAGAAGTATAGAATCAGGATATTCGGCAGAAAAACTATCACGCCGCCCACACCGCCGATAATACCGTCGGCCAGGAGATCGCGCAACGGGCCGGGGTCAAGCGCGTGGCGCACCAGCCCGGACAGGGCCTCTATACCGGCCTGCATCCACATCATCGGATACTCGCCCACCGAGAATGTGAGCCAGAAAATAATGAACATCAGGCCAAAGAACAGCGGGAAGCCCACAATCTTATTGGTGACAAGCGAGTCCAAAATAGCGGTCCTGTTCACTGCGGCACCCTCGCCGCGCACCATTGTCTCGGCCAGCGCGCCAGAGATGTAACCGTACTTTTCGGAGGCGATTATCTCGGTGATGTCGGTACCCATCTCTTTTTCCAGAGCGGAAACCAGGCGGTCGCGCCGGGCAAGCAGTTCGGTTCCGAAGCGACATTTTTCCTGCAGATACCTTTCTGTCTCGGAATCACCTTCCAACAGTTTTATCGCCAGGTATCGCGGCGACTCGCGGTGGCCTATCTCGCCGTCCTGCTTTATAATGTCCTTAAGTATATTTACGGCATTTTCAACGTCCGGAGAGAGTGTTACGTGCACATGGCGTACGGCATCGTTGCATTCCTCGAAAACCTCAATGACTGTATCGAAGAGCTGAGGTACGCATTTGCCGGTTTTGCCTACCGTGGGCACAATGGGAACGCCAATCATCTTGGCGAGAAGCGGATAATTGAGCTCCGAGCCGGTGTTGCGCAGCTCGTCGAACATGTTCAGCGCTATCACCATGGAACGGCCGGTGTCTATAAGCTCGGTGGTAAGGTACATGTTGCGCTCCAGGTTAGAGGCCGCGACAACGTTGATAATGACGTCCGGGGTCTCGTCCCTCAGATATTTGCGCACGGTAAGTTCCTCGGGCGAGTAGGACGCCAGCGAGTAGGTGCCCGGCAGGTCCACAATATTTATTGTGTAGCCTTTGTACTTGAATTTGCCCTCCATGGTGTCAACGGTAACGCCGCTGTAGTTTCCCACATGCTCCTGGCGCCCGGTAATGCTGTTGAACAGGGAGGTCTTGCCGCAGTTGGGGTTGCCTATCAGCGCCACGTTTATGGTGTGTCGCTGCTGGCCCACGACATCCGTGGACGGCGAATCGTCTACGTCGGCAGAGGGCAGGATGCGGGAGGGAGTGTCGCTGAGGTCGGTGATTTCGTCATCGCCGAGATGTACTATCTCTATGAGGTTGGCCTCGGCACGGCGCAGGCCCACCTCATAACCCATTATCTCGTATTTGACGGGGTCGTTTAGCGGAGCCTGAAGTACCACATGCACCTTCCTGCCGCGCACAAAGCCCATTTCTATGACACGTTTGCGGAATGCTCCGTGTCCCAATATCTTTACAATCACGCCCGTTTCGCCCGGACGCAATTCTGATAGTCGCAGGGTTTGCATTTGTTGTCGGTTTTAGGAGTGCAAAATTGCAAAAAATAAGCGAAAAATCAAAAGAATAATTGCGTATAGTGCGCAAAATATAATTTTTGGGGGCGGATAAGGCATTGTGGCAGGCGTTGCATTGTATTTTTAAGCCTAACTATTACATCTAATTAAAATATAATTCTTAACTTTGCATCGTAAAGAAAGTTTTATCTATTAACTTAAACATAACATTGTCACAATTGCCCGGCATATTACACACATCGCGCTTATATTCAGATCCAAAGTTTAGTGATTATTGTGCAGGCGGCACTGTTGATTATTGAAATACTTAAAAGACAATATGACTGAGATTAAAGAATTGCCAAAAACCGGGAAAACGGACCTGCGTCTGCAGGATTTGCTGGCGTTATGTCTCTCACACTGGAAATGGTTTGTGATTTCATTGATTTTCACTATGAGTCTGGCTGTGCTGTACATCCTGCGCACTCCCCCGCAGTACACGCGCACATCGGTGATTCTTATCAAGGACAATACAAATAAGAACGACGTCGGCACAATGGCGGCAAATGATTTGGGTCTCAGCCTGTTGTCCGGAGCCACGGATGTCCGCAACGAGCTGGCCACGCTTAAGTCGCCCGAGCTTATCCAGCAGGCGGTGGCCCGTCTGCACCTGAATGTGCGATACAGTGTGGAGGGACGTTTCCACGATGTAGACCTCTACGGAAAGAGCCTCCCGGTGATTGTATCAGTGCAGAAGGACGATGAGGACGAGTCCAACTTCGGTTTTAATCTCAAGACAGACAAGAGCGGTAGCATAACACTGTCCGGTTTCTATCTCGACAACAAAAAGTTTGAGGCTCAGCCGGTAAAGGGCAGTCTGGAGACTCCGCTAAAGACCCCGGTGGGCCTGGTTACGGTTGCCCGCTCCAAGTTCTATATGCCCAATAACTATGATATTAATGTAAGCGTCGGCTCGGTGAAAATTGTTGCCGACAAATATGCAGGTAGACTTAAAGCCGCACAGGACAATGACAAGAATGCCGTAATCAACCTTACGGTTACGGATGAATCGCCCGAGCGAGCCAGCGATTTCCTGAACGCTCTGTACGATGTTTACAATGAATCCTGGGTAGCCGACAAGAATAAGATTGCCATAAGCACCTCGCGCTTCATCAATGACCGTCTGGCTGTCATTGAGCAGGAGCTCGGAGACGTGGACAGCGATATTTCGGCATACAAGAGCGAGCATCTTATCCCGGACATCAAAGAGTCTTCGCGCATGTACATGGAAAAAGCAAATACTGCGGAGTCTCAGCTGCTTGATCTTACAAACAGCCTGTCCGTCGCCAAGTATGTGCGCTCGTTCATCAGCAACGATGCCAACAAGCTGCAGCTGTTGCCCACTAATGTGGGAATAAGCTCTCCCTCCGTGGAAAATCAGATTAACAGCTATAACGAACGACTCATTGACCGCAACAACATGGTGCAGCAGAGTTCTGCCGCCAACCCGCTCGTTGTTGAGGCTGACATGAATCTGGCTGCGCTGCGCACGTCCATCATAACATCGCTGGACAACGAGATTAACGCCCTGAACACTCAGATTCGCGGATACCGCTCAAGCGAGCAGTCCAGCAACGCCCGCATCGCCTCCAACCCCACTCAGGCAAAGTATCTGCTGTCTGTGGAACGTCAGCAGAAGGTGAAGGAGTCGCTGTACCTCTTCTTGCTTGAAAAACGCGAGGAGAACGAGCTCTCGCAGGCGTTTACAGCTTACAATACACGTCTGATTTCGCCTCCTAACGGTCCGCTGAATCCCACTTCGCCGCGCAAAACCAATATCCTTGCCATAGCGTTTGTGCTCGGCCTGTTGTTCCCCGCCGGTATTATAATCCTGCGTGCGAATATGGACAACAAGGTGCGCGGACGCAAGGACCTGGAAATCCTGAGCATTCCGTTTGTCGGAGAGTTGCCTCTGCTGGGCGGTAAAAAGAATATCAAAAAGGAAGCGCTGTCACAGATTGTGGTTAAAGAACACAGTCAGAATATGATAAACGAGGCGATGCGCATGGTGCGCACAAACCTTGAATTCATGATAGACCCGTCCAGAAAAAGCAATGTGGTAATGCTTACATCGCTGATTCCCAACAGCGGTAAAACATTTACATCGCTGAACCTTGCGGCATCGTTTGCCGTCCAGGACACCAAGACGATAGTCTTAGACCTGGATATGCGCAAATCGGCATTGTCGCAGTCTGTGGGCGCTCCGCGTATCGGTATATCGGACTACCTGAGCGGACGCGTGGACGATATCGACTCGCTGATAATGCACTCGGACGACTGTCCCAACCTTGACATTATCCCTGTAGGTACTATTCCGCCGAACCCCGCCGAGCTTCTGCTGAGACCGCGTCTGCAGCAGCTGGTGGATGCTCTTCGCGAAAAATACACGATGATTATCCTGGACTGCCCGCCGGTGGAGGTTGTCGCTGACGCGTCAATAATCGCAAAGGTTGCGGACATGACTATATTCGTGGTGCGCTGTGGCCTCCTGGACCGTGAAATGCTTCCGGTTATCGAGGAATACTACCGCAACAATAAGTTCAATGGCATGACTCTGATGCTGAACGGTGTGCCCCTTGTTGGCAACCGCTACGGATACCGCTACGGATACCGCTACGGATACCGCTACGGGTACAGCTACGGGTATGGCAAAAAGTCGGGCTATTACACAACGCACTGATAT
>SFNC01000042.1 GCA_004554255.1 Bacteroidales bacterium | reverse complement strand
GTTTAGTGCACTGGCGTTGTTTTTTGTCGCCACGGGATGTTCGGACAATAAAACGGCCGATACTATCGCCATGGAAAGGCTTGACCGAGCCGTTGCAGTGTACGGGAATACGGACGTCCCGAAGCGCCTCGCCATGATTGATTCTTTGGGCGATTATCTCGCTCCGTATTTAAATATAGTAGGTGTGGATACGCTGTGCGACTCTACGATGCAGATGGTTTCGCGGTCCCGGATGGTTGAGATGTTCTCTCCCGCCGTAGACTCCGTGTTCCCGAATATGGACAATTGCGCGGCGGCCATAGCCGGAGCCACGGCAAGGGCTGCTGATTTGAATGTTACGTTGCCCGACTACCGCTATGCTACTGTAGTGTGGGGCAAGGATAAGTCGGTGATAGTCAGCGACAGTATAATGTTTATTGCGCTGAATCATTATTTAGGACCGGACCATGATGCTTACTCGGGATGGCCTGATTATATGCGTGTCAACAAGCGTCCCGAGATGATACCATACGATGTGGTGGAGGCGCGCCTGGCGTTGCACTGTCCGTTTAAGGCTGATCCTCAGGGAAATACGCTGTTGAGCCGTATGCTGTATGACGGTGCTTTGGCTTATCTGAAAATGCAGCTGATTCCGGATGCCGCAGAGAATATGGCATTGGGATTCAGTGCGGAGCAGCTGAAGGATATTGCAGAGAATGAGTCGTTTATGTGGAATAAACTTGTGAACGGCAAGATGCTTTATTCCACCGATGCCGACCTTGCCGCGCATCTGCTTGACCCGGCTCCGGCATCGTCGCCAATATCTCCGGACGCCCCGGGGCGCGCGGTGCGATACATAGGTTACCGTATCGTTAAATCTTACATGGAAAACAATGATTCTCAGCCCCTTAACGCCCTGCTGTCTCCCGGCTTCTATAATGACCGGAATGTCTTGCGTAAGGCCGCATACAATCCCAAATAAGACAGCATTATAATCTAAATAATGCTATTATCCGCTTCATACATAGTATTTTAATCTCGCGTAGAGTGAATTTTAATCTCGCTCAGAGAACGCTGAGTGCGCTGAGGGAGTGTTGCAGGTAGGTGGGGTTACACGCGGATGACGAGGAGGGGGAGGTCTGCGCCCATGATAATCTGCTGTGCGAGGCTGGGATTCAGTAGGCGCCCGAGCAGACTGCGGCGCTTCTTGTAGCTGACGACAATCATGTCTATCTGCTTGGCGTACATCAATTTGCGCAAATTTTCAAGGTCACGGTCCAGCGAGACTGTCTCGTTAGAGAATTTGAAACGCGGATAGTTTTTGGAGCAGTAGCTGACAAGCCGGTCCATATCGCCTCCTGCGGGGCGTTCAAACGGGCGTCTGCGTCCGTTTACCTGGGTAAGTATAACCTCTGAATCCGTGCGGTTAAAGATGCGGCTGGTAGTATCAAGCGCAAGGATGTCGCCCTGGTCAAGGCTGCAGAGGAACATGATTCTGCGGGGCGATGTCTCTTTGCGGATGTTGTAAGTCTCGGGAACGGTGAGCACGGTGCATCGGCAGCGGTTTATCACTTCGGCGGCTACAGAGCCAATCATCTCGGCGGCTTTGCGCTCGGTGCTGCGTGTTCCCATTATAATCATGTAGGGAGGATTTATCTTGGAGTATTCGTCTATGGCATCCTCGGCAACACCTTCTACCACCGTTGTCGAGAATTTTACGGGCGGAATAGTGCCGTCTTTAATAAGTTCGCGTATCCGCTGGGTAAAGTTTGCCATCTGCGTGTGCGCCGACTGCTCAATCTGGCGTCGTGCTTCGGCTTCGGCGCTGATGTCGAAAGTAAGGGCATCCGTAAGCTGCATGTTGCTGCCGAGATAGGGGTCAATATAGCTGTTGAGCAGCACGATTTCGCCCTTGTGCGCGGCTGCTATGCGGAATGCGGCACAGGCCGCCTGCAGCGAGTAGTCCGTGAAGTCTACCGGGACAAGGAACGAGTGGTCGGTCTGTTGCCGTTCTATGTCCTTTGAGCGGAAAATCTCGGTGTTCTCAATGATTCTGAGTGCGAGCGGAAGGTCTGTCTCCGGAATACGGACACGCATACCCGATGACACCACGGGATGTTCCAGGTTGACATTCTGCAGCACAACGGGTATGCCCTCGCTTTCAAGCTGGGATTTTAACTCTACTGCACGCTCGCAGGTATGGATAGCTACGGTTATCAGCCTTGAATCAGCCATAATGGTGACAGGGTTAGTGGTGATTGTATATGCAAAATCCTTCAGGAGTCTTCCGTTTATGGGAATACTCCTGAAGTTGTTTGTCTGTAAGGTAGGCTACGTCTGTATTAAAATCAGGCGTCTTTGCCTTCCTGCTCTTTGAGGATCTCTACAGCCATATCATAGATGGTGGGTTCATCAAGAACAACGATACCGCCGTCGGGACCCGGCTCAATGTGTACACCCTGGTTTTTGCCAAAGTCGTAGTTGCTTCCGCCGAAGTAGTTGCGTACTGTCTGAACGGTAACGTTGAGTTTGTCGGCAATGCGGTGCATTGATCCATCGGGCAGACTGTCTTTAAGCTGGCGTAACTCGTTGAATGTGATTGTCTTTGTCATGGTGATATGGGTTAATAAGTTTAAATTTTGCTGATATGAGGAGTTTTGCGACAATAAAGTTATGACTTGTTTTTTAATTATGCAAACTTTTTGCGCTTTTTTTTAACAATAGGGTTAATAATATTGTTTTTGCGGCATGGCGATGCTGATTGATTTTCAGATGCGCTCGGCGTCTGCGGCATTCATCCATGCGCGGGAGTTGTTGTTGATTTTCACCTCGTACCACATCTGCACCTTGGTGTCCTTGGGGGTGGATAGCGAATCAACAATCTCCACTTTGGAGCCGGCGGGCAGGGGAACGGTTTTGGCGTCCTTGGCATCGGTGGTAGGCTCGGAGCGCAGGTTCGTCACCGGGGATGTTACAATGGCGTATGAGTCATCGTCTACGGCGTTTGCGGTCTGGTAAGCCACGGTTATCACGTAAACGAATACGGCAAGGAGTATCAGGGCGCTGAAGAATCCCACCTTACGCAATATTATACGGTCTGTGAAGAGATATAAAGCCACGGCACCGCACATCAGCACGAAGAGCATGAAAGCTGTCCAGGCCCATGCGTCGGGTGTCATGTCGGCTTTTATGGACTGGTGCATTTTGCCCAGGAAAGTGGTGTCGTCCTCGGGCGAGCCCTGAATGCGGCTACGAACGAATTCCAGGTTGGCGAAGGCGTCCTCATTGGCAGGGTTTACCTTAAGGGCGCGCTCGTAAAATAGCACCGCCTGTCCCACATTGCCGAGACGGTAGTAGGTATTGCCAAGATTATAATATAGGTCGGACGAGGAACCCTCGCTGTCCAGAGCCTTGCGATAGCCGCTGAGGGCACTGGCAAAGTCGCGGCGCGAGTAAGCCGAATCGGCATCCTGTACTGTGGTTCCGGCCAGCGCTGATGTCGCAAATGTCAGTAATGCGATGGCAAACAGAAGTATCTTGTTCATCTTTGGATGGTTTTGTCGGTGTTATGCTTTATTTTGCCTTTTTGGGGAACTTGAACGATTCTATGTCGTTGATAACGCGCGCGGCATTGTCGTACAGTTCTGCTGAAGTGGCATCTCCGCCATCGGGGGTGAATCGTGCCATTTCGCAATCGTCGAGGACGCGGATGGTTTTGGCGACAAGGTCGTCGCTGAATCCGGCATCGGCCATTTTCTCGCTGATGTTGTCGCGTGTCAGCGCTGATGCGGGGATGGTAAGTTTGTCGGACAGATAGCCCCAGATAGCTGCAGCCAGGGCCTCATGGAACTTGTCTGTGGCATGGGAGTTGAGGTAACCGCGTGCCACTTTGAGGCGTTTGTTGGCGACATTGTTGGCGCGGGCTGTCTTGCGGCCGGTGATGTCTGCCGACAGTTTGAGGTGACGGCGATAGATGACGGCGGCGCCAACCAGTCCGAGTATCACGATAATGTAGCACAGGAAGTACAGCAGAGTGTTGAACACGCGGTGGTGCTCCTTGTACAGTTTGCTGTCGCCCAGCAGGTTGATGTACCGTATGTCGTCCATGGTCTTTGCCTCGCTTGTGCCTGTGGCAGTGGTGGCGGTAGCCGCGCCTTTCAGTATTTTGGCGTCAATGGCCGGGATTTGCAGTGTCACGTATTTGCCGGTGGAGGGGTTGAAGTACACAAACGGGGTCTCGTCCATGTGCAGTGTGCCCTCGGTCTGCGGCACGAAAGTGTATGTGGCGGTAAAGGAACCGGTAAGGTCCGAGCCGTTGAATTTGGTGTCGGTAGTGGTTTCGGGATCATATTCCTCCACGTTGCTGCCGAAGTCAAGGTCGGGAGCGGTGAGGTATTTGATGTTGCCGGTGCCGCTGACGGTAAGGGTATAAGTTGCGGCCTCGTTGGTACGCAGAAGGTTGGGCTCCAGCTTTCCGTTAAGGCTGAAGGAAGTGCCTACGGCGCCGTTGAATCCCTGCGGGCGGGGTTCGGGCAGCGGCGATACGACTACGGTAACCTGGTTTGAATTTGTGGTTACATTTTTGGTGACAGGCCGCTGGGTCGCAAAGAATCCGTTGGAAACCAACTCGTAGGTCTGCAGTGTCACATCATAACGTCCCGAATTGATAGTCAGCTTACCGGATTTCTGCGGATACAGCAGGCATTTTTTAACGAGAACGGTATAGTAGTTGTCGCCACGGAAACGCTCCAGGTGCGGCTGCTCGTTTATGGGGAGTTCCTCGCTGAGGAAGCCGTCGAAGGACGGCAGCGAAGTGGCGCGGAAGCTGGTGATGTCGTGCTTGGTGTATACACGTATGCTGGCGATTACGGCCTCGTTTTCGTAAACGTGATTCTTGGACATTGTCACGGTTACGGCAATGTCGTTGGGCGAGATGTTTGCGGCGGCGCCGGGGCGGCTGTAGCCGGGATCATAATCTTCGTCCATGTATGCCGGCTGTTGCTGGCGGCGCTGGTTTTTGCCCGGCGGAAGGATGGTGATGGTGGCCTTGTTGGTGGACAGAGTCTTGCCGCCTTCCTTAATGCTGACGGAGGGTACTGTTACTGTACCGGCCTTGTCGGCGTGATATGTGAAAGTGTAGTCACGGATTATGTTCGATTCCGTCTTGCCGTTTATCATGGAGTAGCTCTCCATGGTGGAGACGCCCGGTCCATAAACCAGTGTGCAGTTTTTGAGCTGCGGGGCATTGCCGCGCGACAGTTGTGCCTGCGCATTGGAGACGCGGAAGGTGATGGTGAACTTGTCGCCCTCGACAACCTGGGCGGGGACGCGCGCTGTGAATGAGGCCTGCTGTGCCAGTCCTGTAGCCGTAGCCAACAGGACCAGGAGCGTGGCCAGTGTAAATCTCAGCGGAGACATCATTCTGCTGTTTACTGTTGTCATTATGATGCGTTTTACGTTTTGTCGGTTGATAAGGATGTTAAAGCGGCAGATTACCAGGGCTTGTCGGTTGTCTTGGTAGCGCCAACGGGCTGTTTTTCACGACGTGTCTGATTCTCCTTGTTCTGTACTGACTGCAGAATCTGTTTGTCGTTCTGGTTAGGTTGCTGCTGTTGCTGTTGTTGTTGCTGCTGTTGCTGTTGCTGCTGCTGTTGTTGCTGTTGCTGCTGGTTCTGGTCCTGATTCTGGTCCTCCGGTGGCAGTTTTAGCTGTGTGATTCGCAGGTTCTGCAGTGCCGCGACATTATTAGGGCGGCGGCGTAGTATCTCTTTGTAGTCCTCTATAGCCTGTTTATAGAACTTTGTAGACTCCTGCATCATCTGCGATTTAGCCTCGCCCTCGGGCTCTTTCTCGGCGGCCTGTTTTATGGCATCGCCGATGTAGTTGGCATCGTTGCCGAGGTTGTAAAGCGCTCGCTCGCTGATGGATGCGTCGTTAGCCTGACGTCCCAGGTCGTTAAGGGTGGTACGAGCCTCCTTAAGTGTGGCGGAGTCGGCATCGGCGAGGTGGAGCTGTGCCATGGCGCGGTTATAACGGGCGGCCTCGGAGGCCGGATTGGCCTTGAGAGCCTCGTCGTAGTCGGCGATGGCACTCTTGAAATCTTTGTTATCGAAATTGTTGTTACCGCTCTTTATGGCGTTGCGCTCGGCCTTGTTGCTCATGTCGGTCTTGCCGCAGCCGGTAAGGGTGGGGAGCGCCGCCGCCAGAATAAGCGACATTATATATGTTTGCCGTAATTTCATTTTTCGGAAATTGGAAATTTGGACTTATTTTTCGTTCTTGGGTTGGGGTGCGTCAGCGGTTTTGGCTGTTGCCTGTCCCTTTTTGCTGAAGAAGTTTACGTTCTTGAGCCAGCTTATCTTGCGTTCTATGACGAGGATGTCAATGACAAGCAGAATCAGAGCTATCCATGCGAAGATGGGGAACTGTTCGGCACTGACTTTATATTTAACCGCACCGCTGTCCGAGGTGCTTATGCTGCGCAGGTTTTTGTCCAGCAGAGACAGTGCGTTAGGGTCGGCACCGTTAAGGTAGATGCCTTTTCCGGCCTTGGCCAATTCGGCTGCAGCTTTCTCGTCCACGGCGGTGATGACCTCGTTGCCTTCGCTGTCGGTCATGAAGCTGTTGGCTCCGGTGGGGATACGTGCGCCTTTGCTTGTGCCCACGCCGATGACGTCTACGGTGATGCCCTGCTTGGCGGCTTCGGTGGCGGTCTCTATCGCCTTGCCTTCATGGTCCTCGGCATCGGTGATGAGAATGATGACCTTACGGGTATTCTCGTCCTTGGTAAGTCCCGCCATGCACATCTCCAGGGCCTCGGCGATACTTGTGCCCTGAGCACGTACCATCTTGGGGCTTAGGTCATTAAGTAACAGCTTGGCGCTGTAGAAGTCTGTGGTGAGGGGCATCACGGTCTTTGCCTCGCCGGCAAAAACCACCAGGCCCACCTTGTCGTCGGCGAGGTTCTCCACAAGCTTTTCCATCAGCAGCTTGGCACGGCGCAGACGGCTGACCGACTTGGGATCGTCGGTGGATGCGGCAAGCATGGAGTTGGAAACGTCCACGGCGACCATAATTTCCAGGTTGCTTATCTGGCGTGTATCCTCGCGCTCGCCCATTCGCGGACGCGCCAGGATAATTACGATGGCGGCGAGGGCTATAAGTTGCAGCGTGATTTTAATGGCCGGTTTATATCGCGAGGCGTCGGGCATGAGACGTGCCACGATTTTTTCGTTACCGAAGCGTCGCAGCTTGCGTCGGCGCTGTATGCGGGCCAGCTTGTACAGCCCCCAGAAAACGGGGACGGCAAAGAGGAGAAAGAGCAGATATGGATGTGCAAAGTCAAACATTACAAGTTTTTCTTTTTATTTGCTATATATAATAATGTGTCATCACGGCATTGTGCGCAGTACGGTGTAGCGCAGCAACAGTTCAAGACAGAATATTCCGATAAGAAGCCATGCCCATGGCATGTAATTGTCCTCGGTATGCGAGAAATGGCTGATGTCCATTTTTGTTTTTTCAAGGCGGTCTATTTCCTTGAATATGTTCTGTAGCGAGTTATTGTCTGTAGCACGGAAGTATTTACCGCCGGTAAGCTGAGCCATGGACTGGAGAGTTGCTTCGTCAATCACCACCTTCTCCTGAACGTAAGTGAGACGTCCGAAGGCATCGTATGCCGGGGTGGGGGCCATACCGTTTGTACCGATTCCTATGGTGTAAATCTTTATTTTTTCGTTTTTGGCGATTTCGGCGGCCTGATTAGGAGCAACCAGACCGGTATTGTTTGTACCGTCGGTAAGGAGTATGATGCTTTTGCTCTTGGCTTTGCCCTCTTTGATTCGGTTTATGGATGTTGCCACGCCGTCGCCGATAGCGGTACCGTCGCTGAGCATGTTGGTGTTAAGGCCTGAAATATAAGTTGTCAGCGCGTTATGGTCGATGGTCATGGGCATACCGGTGAGACTTTCGCCGGCAAATACCACAATGCCGATATTATCGTCCGGGCGACCGTTAATGAAGGTTGAGGCCATTTTTTTTGCAGCCTCAAGGCGGTCAGGCTTCAGGTCGCGAGTAAGCATCGAACCTGAAACGTCCATAGCCAGAACGATATCGGTTCCTTCTGTTGCCGAAGTGTGCCAGTTATCGCGGGTCTGAGGGCGCGCCAGGATGATTATAATACAGCCGATTGCTGCCAGACGCAGAACAAAAAGCAGGTGGCGGAGCATTGCGCGCAGAGGCATGCGGCGGCCGGCAAATGCGCTAATGGATGACAGTCCCATGGTGGGGCGTGCGTTACGTTGCTTGAGTATATACCACACAATGAGCGGTACATAAACCAGAAACAGCCAGAGGTATTGTGGATTTGCTAATTGCATCAGCGTTTACTTTTTATTTTTGGAGTTCTTTTTATTGCCTTTTTTTGCGCGGTGTCCGTTTTTGCCGGATTTTTTTGCGCCTTTACCCTGCTGTTCTTCTTCCTCAACGGGTTTTGTGGCTTCCACGAAGTCATGAACCGTTGCGAATGCACGGATATTCTCGTTTGGCAACGGGGTCTGTTTGGCAAATTTTACAAAGTCGGCAGTCTCGAGAGTAGGCAGGATGGACTCGGTGAAAATATTAGTTTCCTTGTTCTCCTTCATGGCCTCGATAATCTGCTTTGTGGTCATCTCTCGGGCATAAATTTTGAATCTGCCTTCAAGGTATTGGCGCAGAATATCTGTGAGTTGCGTGTAGTATTCCTTCTCCTGTCCGGTCTCGGCCAGCTTACGGTTCTTAAGGTCCTTAAGGCGTGACATCGCCAGGATGTAAGGCGGAATAACCTTTTTGCGGGGGAGCAGCGAGGGTCCGTTTTTCTTATACAAGTACATCACGGCAACAGCTATTGCAATCAGGCCCAGAGCGAGCAGTGCCCACGGCCACCATTCGGGGATGACGTCATACCAGTGGGCCGGAATTGAAACAGTTCCGACCATCGGGTTTATGTACAGCGAGTCGCGCATCTCCTTGGGGATTTCGGGCTCGTTCACCTTCAGAGAAACTATTTCGGAGTACGCGGTGTCGCCCTGACAGGCATATTTGAAGGGTGCGAGGCTCAGCATTCCAACCTCGAATGGTTGCAGTATAAGGTTGTAATTCAGCTGGGTACGGCCATTGCCTAAATCGGTGGAGTCTACGGCGATGTCGCGTACCTCGGCCGATCCCAGTGTAAGAATCTGCTTGCCTTCCTCGGCTTTCGGAAGCCCGACAATTGTTCCTTCATGCATGTTTTTCAGGACCTGAATATGAAGAACGGTGCGGTCTCCCATAGTTACGGCGGCGGTGTCGAGCGAGGCGTGTATGGTTACGTCGGGGACCTCGCCGGACTGTGCGGCGGCACTTGTGGTGCCGGCCAACATAATCGCTGCTGTCAATGCCGTTATTTTATTGCGTATTTTATTGACGTTCAGAATCATAAACTTTCTGGATGCTGCATCTGAGTTATTGATAGCAAAGGAGGAGAGGGAGAATAGAGAAATCGTTATCGTCCGCGGTTCTTAAACAGTGCCATAAGCTGTTTAACGTAATCCTCGTCAGTGGCGACGCTGACAGAGTCAACGCGTGAGGAGCGGAGAGTTTCGGACATGACCTGCTGCCTCTCGTACCACCATTTGTCGTATGCCTGTCGTGTGCTTTTTGACGACGTGTCTACCCATTTGGTGGTGCCGGTTTCGAGGTCGGCGAAGCGAATCAGACCGATGTCCGGCATCTTGGAATCACGCTTGTCGTAGACCTGGATGGCCATAAGGTCGTGCTTGTTGCGGGCGATCTGCAGTGGCTGGCGGTAGTCGTTACCGTCGATGAAGTCGCTGATAAGGAATGCGGTGCAACGTTTTTTCTGGGCATTGGTGAAGTGTTTCAGCGCCTCGGCGATATTTGTGCTGGGGTTGGAGGGGGTAAAGTCCAGTAACTCGCGGATAATCAGCAGAATCTGCTTTTTACCTTTTGCCGGCGGGATGAATTTTTCCACACGGTCGGTAAAGAAAATAGCGCCGATTTTATCGTTGTTCTGAGTTGCCGAGAAAGCCAGTGTGGCAGCGATTTCGGCAATCATTTCGCGTTTTTCCTCGCCGACAGCACCGAAAATACCGCTTGCCGACATATCCACGAGGAGCATAACGGTAAGCTCGCGTTCTTCCTCGTAAACCTTTACGTAGGGGCGGTTGTGGCGAGCGGTTACATTCCAGTCAATATCGCGTACGTCATCGCCGTACTGATACTCGCGGACCTCGCTGAACATCATGCCGCGACCTTTGAATGCCGAATGGTATTCGCCGGCGAAGATATTCTGGGAGAGGCCGCGGGATTTTATTTCTATTTTGCGGACCTTCTTCAAAAGCTCGTTCGAGGTCATGATTCAGAGTGGATTTGTGCTGTTAATAATAGGGATAATCATTCACAGAGCCACGTGGAATCAGGGAACTTGTACTTTGTCAAGTATTTCGGTAATGATTTCGTCGGTAGTGATGTTGTTTGCTTCGGCCTCGTATGTTACGCCGATACGGTGGCGGAGAACGTCGTGGCAAACGGCGATAACATCCTCGGGGATAACGTATCCGCGCTGGTGGATGAAAGCGTAAGCGCGAGCGGCGCGGGCGAGTGAAATGGAAGCACGGGGAGAAGCGCCGAAAGAAATAATGCTTGTGAGGTCGTTGAGGCCGTATTCGGCGGGAGTACGTGTTGCGTACACGATGTCAACGATGTAACGTTCGATTTTTTCGTCAACATAAATCTTGTTGGCGACTTTCTGTGCCTCAATAATATCGGCGGGTTTGAGCAGGGGGGTGAGGTCAGGAGTCTCGCCGGCGATATTCTGACGGATGATTTCGCGCTCTTCCTGTTTAGAGGGATAACCGATAACAACCTTCATGAGGAAACGGTCAACCTGAGCTTCGGGGAGGGGATATGTACCTTCCTGTTCGATGGGGTTCTGAGTTGCCATAACCAGGAACGGCTTGTCCAGGGGGAAGGTGTTGTCGCCGATGGTAACCTGACGCTCCTGCATGGCCTCGAGCAGCGCGCTCTGTACCTTTGCCGGGGCACGGTTGATTTCATCTGCGAGAACGAAGTTTGCGAAGATGGGACCTTTTTTTACCTGGAACTCCTCGGACCGTGTGCTGTAGACCATAGTACCGATAACGTCGGCGGGGAGCAGGTCGGGAGTGAACTGGATACGGCTGTATTTAGCATCAATGAGCTCGGCGAGAGTCTTGATTGCCAGAGTTTTTGCAAGACCGGGGACACCTTCCAGCAGAACGTGGCCGTTGCTGAGAAGTGCTATCAGCAGAGATTCTACAAGGTGTTTCTGCCCAACAATAGTCCGGCTCATGCCGGTTGTGATGAGGTGGATGAAGTCGCTTTTGCCGGCAACAAGTTCGTTGAGCTCTCGGATGTTTACTGTATCACTCATAAGTATTTAAGCGTAAGTATGTTATATTGTAAATTTTTATTATTTACGTGTTGATGTGATGAATTAAGTGGGATGCCACATAATTTTATCACAAAATTACAACATATAACACTTAAGATTAACACATTGAGTGTTAATTTATGCAACAAAACCGACCGGAATATTTAAGAAACGTATATTTTAAGATTTTTTGGATAAAAACGGACTGTCTACCAGCGATTATATCCTATTTGTACTTGGCGTACACAGCTGTTCCACGCCTTTTTGCAGCGAGCACATCTGCCGAATCATTTCCGGTGAGCGGGAGCTCGTCGGTATACGGGATGAGGAGTTTGGTTCCGGGTGCAATCCTGTCCGGATGCCGGAGGTTTTTACGTGCTTTGTTTGCCTCGTAAATGTAAACCCAATAGTCGGCGCAACCATAATAGCGTCGGGCAAGAGTCGCCAGGTATGTGCGCTTGTCCACGACATCATAACGGGGCTGACGTGGTTTGGGCTTAGCGGCTACGGTGTCGGTTTTTTCAACTTTGGCAGCCGGTTCCTGAATGGAGTCGGAAAGCAGTATTGTATCAGCTACGGCGACAGTTTTGGTCTCAGCCGGAACAGGAATGGTATCTGTCATAACTACAACCGGATTCTTTTCCATGCTGCCGATGGGGGCAGAAAAGAATGCGTTTATCTTGTGATACCACAGATATCCGAGGGTGAGACCGGTGAGGAGGCCGACTACGAACATAATGCCCATCATGACGTACATACGGCAACGAGTGGGGCGTTTTCGGGCCTCACGGCGCTTTTCAGCAAACGTTGGCTCCGGCTCTGCCTCCGGTTCGGGCTGCTCTTCATAATCAGGTTCCGGTTCCGGTTCGGGAGCCGATTGCGGTTGTGGTATAATTACAGGCTCGGCAACCGGTT
Organism: Bacteroidales bacterium; assembly: GCA_004554255.1. Taxonomy (GTDB): domain Bacteria; phylum Bacteroidota; class Bacteroidia; order Bacteroidales; family Muribaculaceae; genus CAG-873. The sequence continues at coordinate 6,191 of SFNC01000042.1, read as the reverse complement.
CATTCACAACGGGTTCGGGCTCGGTGGCAGGTCCCGGCTCCGGTAATGGTTCATCCGGGACAATAACCATCTCTGGTTCCGTTTCTGGGATGGACTCCGGCTCGGGTTCTGTATTGGCCACTGTTACCGGTTCTTGCTCTTGCTCGGGATATTCTTCTTCTGCAACCACTTCATGCTCAATATCTTCGTCGTCAAGAAGCGGTATCGGCGGGAATGCCGCGAACGGAGCGTTTACTATACCCGTAAAGACATCGTCAGGTCCGAAAGTAACATCGCGCGAAGTAGCATGGAAAGTGCCAAGATTGCGGGCGGAAACAGTACCGCCGGCGGCAACACCCTCGGTGATGACATTGAAGTATTCCCGTATAAACTGTATGCAGACATCTTTTTCAGCACCGGTTTTGGCGCTGAGGAGGTCGGCAAGACTGTCTATGGTAAGAGTGACCGGTGCTTTCATCTTGATGTCGCGGCTTTACGGAGTTTTACGGCAGAGCGGAAAGTGACGGTTACGGACGGCGGCATGAGGGTGCGCTGACCGTTTTTGGGGTCCGTCTCAATGTGCTCGTCGTTTTTTAACGCAATAAACGTGCCGAAACCGGGAATAGCGACATTGTCCAGCGCGGCGTTGCTGTCGGCTATGATACGAGTGAGAGCATCGGCCATGGCACCGGCGGTTTTAACGTCGCTTTGCGTGCGCTTTGCGACTTTTGAAATCAGAGATCGGTTGTCCATGCTTATTACCAAATTTTTTCGGCGATAGCGTATCGCGGCCGATGTTTTACTTCTATATAAATTTTACCGATGTATTCGCCGATGATTCCTAAGCCAATAAGAATAAGGCTGCCGAGGAACCAAACTGAAAGCATAAGCGAGGCCCAGCCATGTATGGTAATGCCTCTGAAGTATGCTATGAGCACCCAAATTGCCACGGCAATGTCAAGAAACAGCAGAATCATTCCGATGGTGAAAATAATCCTCATCGGCTTTGCGGAGAATGATGTAATGCCGTCTATGGAGAAGCTGAGCATTTTACTGAGGGGGTACTTGGATTCTCCGGCAACGCGTTCGGCGCGCTCGTACGTCACAATACCGGTTTTCAGCCCGATGTGCGGCACTATTCCGCGCAGGAACAGGTTTGCTTCGCCGTATTCGGCGAGTAGATTCAGTGCATTGTTGCTCATGAGGCGATAGTCGGCATGGTCGAAAACCGTTTCCACGCCCATTTTTTTCTGCAGGGAGTAGAATGCGTGCGCGCTTGTGCGCTTGAACCATGTGTCAGTTGCGCGAGAGGAGCGCACGCCATAGACGATTTCATCGCCCTGGCGGAATCGCTTCACCATTTCGATAATGGCTTTGGGGTCGTCCTGCAGGTCCGCATCGATAGACACTGCGGCGTCGCAGTTGTTGCGGACGGTCATCAGTCCGGCCAGCAGCACCTTCTGGTGCCCGCGGTTATGGGCGAGAGAAATGCCTTTTACCCGCGGGTCCTGAGCGTGCAAGTCTGTGATAGTCTGCCAGGTAGAGTCCTTGCTGCCATCGTTACAGCACAAGATATAGCTTTCGGGCGCGACAATATTGTCGGTAACCATCACGTCCAGGATTTCGAGCATCTTGGGGATGGAAACGGGCAACGCATCCTGTTCGTTGTAACAGGGAATAACAATGGCTATGACCGGACCGGCAGACATGGAATCAATAGTTTCTTGCGATTATTACGCGACGTTTGGAGGGCTTACCGGTAACCATGCAGACACCGGGAGTCTCGTCGTAACCTTCAAGGGGAATGCAACGTATGGTGGCTTTAGTCTCAGCCTTGATGCGCTCCTCTGTTTCGGTGGTGCCGTCCCAATGGCAGAGGAAGAATCCACCGTCCTCGATTTTTTCCTTGAACTCATCGTAAGAGTCGCAGATGTAGGTCTTTTCCTCACGCATTTTCAGCGCTTTCTGGAAGATATTGTCCTGGATTTCCTCAAGGAGGCGGGCAACGTATTCGTTGATGCCTTCAAGGGGAACTACGGATTTTTCGAGAGTATCGCGACGCATAACCTCAACGGTGCCGTTGGCGATATCGCGGGCGCCGAGCACGAGGCGCACGGGAACGCCCTTAAGCTCATAGTCGGCGAATTTGAATCCGGCGCGTTTGTTGTCGGCATCGTCATACTTAACGCTTATGCCCATCTGATTGAATTTCTCGACGATGGGGTCAACGACAGCAGAAACCTCAGCGAGCTGCTCGGCGTTCTTGTAGATGGGGATGATAACCACCTGTATGGGAGCGAGGTGCGGGGGGAGGACAAGGCCGTTGTCATCGCTGTGGGTCATGATAAGAGCACCCATCAGGCGGGTAGAAACGCCCCAGGAGTTGGCCCAAACATATTCGGGTTTGTTCTCTTTGTTTGAGAACGTAACATCGAAGGCTTTTGCGAAATTCTGACCGAGGTTGTGGGATGTGCCGCTCTGCAGGGCCTTGCCGTCCTGCATCATCGCCTCGATGGTGTAGGTGTTAAGTGCTCCGGCAAAGCGCTCGTTTGCGGTCTTGACACCACGGATAACGGGGAGGGCCATGTACTTCTCGGCAAATTCGGCGTAAGTGTTAATCATCTGCACTGTGCGGGCCTCGTTTTCCTCGGCTGTAGCGTGAGCGCAGTGGCCTTCCTGCCACAGGAACTCTGATGTGCGCAGGAACATGCGTGTACGCATCTCCCAACGCATTACGTTGGCCCACTGGTTAATGAGCAGGGGGAGGTCTCTCCAGGAGTGTATCCAGTTTTTATAAGTTCCCCAGATGATGGTCTCGGAAGTGGGACGAACGATAAGTTCTTCCTCGAGACGGGCTTCGGGGTCAACAACACATGCTCGGCTTCGCGGCACAGGAAAGACTTTGGGATAAGGAGGGGGAAGTAAGCGTTCTGTACACCTGTAGCCTTGAACATTTTGTCCAGAGTCTGTTGCATTTTTTCCCAGATTGCGTAGCCATAGGGTTTGATAACCATGCAACCGCGGACAGCAGACTGTTCGGCGAGGTCGGCTTTAACAACCAGTTCATTGTACCATTGCGAGTAATTGTCCTTACGTTTGGTAAGTCCTTTGAGTTCGATAGCCATTGTATATTAGTAAGTAACTCTAAAGTGATGAATAATCAGTTAATCGGTAAAAAGACACAATATGGCAGCATGGAAAAGCCAACTGCACAATTGAAATGCAAAGGTACGAAGAATCAGCGAGACACGCAAGTTATTTAATAGGCTGTTAAAAAAAATTTAACAGCCATAATTAATGTGCCTAAGCTTTGTTGCGCAAATCTGCGGTGTATTTGTCAATAGCGTGCATTTTGTCCGGAATCTGTATTCCCTGCGGGCAGTGGCTGAGACATTCTCCGCAACCAATGCAGTGAGCAGCCTGCCTGTTGCGCGGGACTTCGCGGTCCATTCCGATAAGGAACTGGCGGCGAGCCTGTGCATATCGCGGATGGCGTTTGTCGTGAGGAACGGCATCGTCGTTTATACAGCGGTTGTAGAAGCTGAAGATGGTGGGGATGTCCAGACCGAAGGGGCAAGGCATGCAATAAGCACAACCGGTGCAGGGAACGACCTCGTTTTGCGACATGTCCGCGCCGATGCGCATCAGGAAATCGTTTTCGTCTTCAGTGATGGGGTCTAGAGATGAGAATGTAGCCGTATTCTGCTTGAGGTGGTCCATGTACGTCATGCCACTGAGGACGGTGAGGATTTTTTCGGGGGTGCCGGCAAAACGGAAAGCCCAAGCCGCCGGGGCATCGTCGGGGCGTCTCTGTTTCATCTGTGCGGCGATGGCAGTGGGCACATTGGCGAGTCTGCCGCCGAGCAACGGTTCCATGATAACGACGGGAATGTCTCTTTTGGCCAGTTCGTTATAGAGATAATCTGCGTTAGTGTTTCTCGGATTAACGGCTTTTGCGTTCTCCCAGTCAACGTAGTTGAGCTGAATCTGCACGAAGTCCCAGTGGCGTTTGCCCTCGTCCATTTCTCGCAACAAGCGGTCGAAAACTGCGACATCGCCGTGATATGAGAATCCGAGGTTTCTGATACGTCCGGCCGAACGCTGTTCCTCAAGCCAATCCAGGATGCCATTTTTAATATAGCGTTCTTCAAATGCCTGCATACCGTCCAGCTCTCCGCTGTTCATGCCGATAGCATGCAGGAGCAGGTAGTCCACGTAGTCCGTCTTTAGGTATTTGAGGCTGTTCTCGAACATCTCTATTGATTTTTCGCGGGTCCAGGTAGACGGAGCAAAGTTTGACAACTTGGTGGCGATAAGGTACTTGTCGCGCGGATGGCGGCTGAGTGCGATGCCCATTGCAGCTTCGCTCTCGCCCTTACAGTAAGCGGGGGACGTATCGAAATAGTTTATGCCGTTTTCAATGGCATAGTCCACGTGGCGGTTTAGTTCTTCCTGATCCACATTATAAGAATCGGAGGGGGTATTGTCGGCGTTTAGTGACGGCAGACGCATACACCCGTATCCCAGAATGGATACGGAATCACCGGAATTATGGTTTTTGCGCATGGTCATTGGACCTTTATTCTTGTGAACGGGCTGAGTATCGGCTTCGTTTCCGCCGGATTTACCGATGCAGGAAACTACTAAAGCGCCGGCGGCACCGATACCGAGGTCTTTAAGGAAAGCGCGTCTTTTCATGATTTTTCAAGTTATCGTTAGACAATCATTAAACGGTACGTTGAACTGAAATGCCCTCCACATGAATTGCGGGGACATCAACGCCCATTGAAGCAACGGTACCCACCGGGCAGTGGCTCTCGCAAGCGCCGCATCCGATGCAAGCGTTTTCGTTTACCACCGGCATCTTCGGGCCGTCCTTCTTGTCCTTATCTACGGGGACCATGTCAATGGCACCGGCCGGACAATGTCTGGCGCAGTTTCCGCACTGTATACCCTGCGAGGCGTCAATGCAAAGGGACAGGTCAACGTAGGCGGTTCCGATTTTAGTGGAGCTTTTGAGGGCTTCGTCCAGAGGATGGAAGGCGCCAGCGGGGCAAATGTTGGAGCAAACTGTACATTCCGGGGCGCAGAAGTTCTCTGAAGTATATTCGATATAGGGCTGCATGAAAGAGCCGGCGTCGGTGGAAGTGCGAATGACACCCGACGGGCATGCCTGTATGCAAAGCTGGCAGCCCACGCAGTGCTGGTTGAGGTGAGCGGCGCTTACCGCACCCGGCGGCAGAATACGCTCGGCGCGAGCCGGAACGGTGCGGGCCTTCAGCGCTGTAAGACCGCCGTCGGTAATCTTTTCGGCGGCACCTGCGACAGCGGCACCTGCAGCGATTCCGGTAATTGTCAGAAAGTTACGGCGGCTTTTATCTGCAGTAACGGGCTGTTTGCTCGCGGGCTTGGGAGCCATGGACTTAATGGCGAGGCGGTATTTAAGCGCGCCCTGACGGCAGTGACCGACGCAGTCCATACAAACGACGCAACGCGAGCCGTCGACTTCATGGGCTTTGGGGTCTATGCAACTTGCCTTGCAGTGGCGGGCACAAGAACCGCAGTTGTTGCATTTGTCGGTGTCAATGGTAAGGCGGAATACCGAATGTTTGGAGATAAAACCCAAAAGAGTCCCCACGGGGCAGATGCGGTTGCAGTAACCTCTGCCGGTGAGGGCGGCGCAGACGGCAACGATTATGAATGTAATGCCACCGACAGCTGTAAGGGCCGGGGTTATAACGTTATTGACGAAATAAAACGAGTATTCGCCACTCTCGGCATCCATCTGCGCAAGGGTATTGTTAGCAGCCACATAGGCGGGCTTGAAGATGCCGGAAACGATACGTCCGTAAGCGCTGTAAGGTTCAATAAGCGAGGCGATGGAGGCGGCTAACAGGTTGACGAGTCCAAGGATAACGAGTACGGCAAAAACGGCAAAAATTATAATGCGCACGCGATTCTCGGCCGGTTTGTACCGGAAAGTGCCGACACGTCTGCGGCGCTTACCGCTGAGCCATATCCGTATGCGCGAAATAACGTCCTGCATGACGCCAAGGGGGCATAGCACGGAGCAGTATACGCGTCCGAACAGAAAAGTTACGGCGGCAAGAATCAAGATGGCAATAATGTTTGCTGACAGTAGTGCGGGAATGACCTGATAGCGAACTATCCAGCCCCATTGCGAGGCGGCGGTTCCAGAGAAATCAAGGAAC
>SFNC01000150.1 GCA_004554255.1 Bacteroidales bacterium | reverse complement strand
CGGGGGCGGCGAAACTGCCACCGTCGTGACCACCTTTGCGGAGCTGCAGGATGCAGTCAACAACGGCAACATCGTCTTGGCAAGCGATGTCACCGTTGAAACCCCCTATCTGGCTATAACGAAGGACGTTTCCATCGACTTCAACGGCAACACCCTGAGGGGCTCTATTATAAGCACCGGCAACACCGGCGATTCCCCCAACAATCTCGTGCTGCGCGACACCAATAACAACGGCGGATACAGCGGCAAGTATACCAACGACAATGCCGTGATCCTCTGCCAACAGTATGCCTCGAATCCCAACGCTGTGGGCGTAATGATCAACGGCGGTACCTTTGACGGTAAGGGCGCTCAACGGCGGCACCTTTAACGCCGATAAGTCCATCTTCTATGTAAACGTGGACACCAATTACATCCAGAAGATCATCGTCAACGGCGGTACCTTCAACGTGGCTGAGGGCGGTAGCTTGATTGAGGTCTCTTCCGGCAATGCCAGCGATTACCTGACCATCACCGGCGGTACCTTCAATGTGGATCCCACCGCATATGTGGATACAAACGCCTACACCGTCACCGATAACGGCGACGGCACATGGACGGTTGCCGAGAAATAATGCAGGGTGCATAATTCCACTTGGTTCTTGTCAAGGCAGGGTAACCTGCCCTGCCTTGACCTTTCCTATATGGGCATAGTCAAGCCCTGTGCCTATATAGGAGAGCAATAGAAATGCAAAAAGCGAGGAAAACAGATTGAATATAAAGGCAAATTCTAAAAAGAATAATGATTATACCGTGCCTATCCTCTTTGGTGTGTTTGCCGTGCTTCTGATTGTCATGATTACGGCGCTGTGCATTCCGAAAACGCCGGAATTTGTACCGCCTGCCTTTGAAGCTTCCGCCGTCCAAGGTACACCGGAGGTAGAAGAAAGCATGGGCTACACCGAGCTTTACAAGGAGGGTATGGCGTACCGTGTTTCTGTTTGCGGTGTGCCGACAGTTGACGGACAGAATTTGACCGTCTACTTTACCAATACCGAGGGCAATGAAAAATACCTGAAGCTGCGTGTGTTGGATACGGGCGGCAACATTTTGGGCGAAACGGGGCTACTGAAACCCGGCGAATATGTAAAGACCGTAACGCTGACTAAAACACTTGCCGCAGGCGAGAATATAAAACTGAAAATCATGGGATATGAGCCGGAAACCTACGAAAGCGCAGGCTCGGCATCCTTGAATGTTACTGTGGGAGGAATAAGTGAATGAAAAGGTGCTCACTATTAAAAAAGGTTATAGCGGCTATGTCTGCAGCGATGCTTATCTGCTCCTGCGGGATGACCGCCTTTGCCGCCGAAGCAAATCTGAACACCGACACAGAGCCAAAAGACATCGGTGTGTATGTGAAGTATGTGGATAATACCGTGTGGAACACAGTTCCGACAGATGAGGACGGCGAAGGCTCGGCTACCCTGCCGGACGGCACGGAAGTCGGGATAAGCAATGCGGATAAAACCAAAGGTCGGCTTGTGATTGATCCTATCACGGATAAGGAAGCGCTTGACTGGATCAACAGCGTAACAGACGGCAAAGTGAAAACTCCGCAGGCGTTCCATATCTATTATCTTGATAATAACGGCAACCTGATCAATGCCAACGGTATATCGGTGTCAATGAAGCCGGGAAATACACTGCAAAATCCCGTTGTCTATTCTCTGAAATCCGACGGCAGTATAGAACTGCTTTCTGCCGATGTGAAAAACGGTATGATAACCTTTACCACAGACGGCAGTCCGTATTATGTCCTCGGTGAAAAGGACAGTACAATATCAACGCTCCCGCCTGAAATCATTAAGGGTAAAGGACAAAGCATAGTAGCAGGAGAAAACAAGGAAGTATCTTTCACATCCAATGCGGCGTTCAGCGATTTTCTCCGGGTGGAGCTTGACGGTAAAACCCTTGATGAAAAGTATTATACTGTTAAAGAAGGCAGTACGATTGTAACCTTAAAGGCTGACTATGTAGCCACGCTTTCTGTCGGCGAGCATACAATCGGCATTGTATCGACAAACGGCACAGCGACTACTACATTTACCGTTAAGGCTAAAACGGCAGTAGATAACGATACGGATTCACCTCAGACCGGAGATAACAGCAACATGGCATTGTGGATTGCACTGTTGGCGGCAAGCATGTTTGGTTTTGCGGGAACCGCTGTATACAGCAAAAGAAAAAGAGTAAGATAACATAGCATAAGCCGCGTGTGCGGTGCACATTCGCACACATCCCTCCTATCGGGTACAATGTATCTGACAGGAGGGATTTTTTATGGAACTGAAGAAGCATATCACAGACGAAAAGACAGAAATCAGCTATACGCTCTGCGGAGACTACTTTCTGGACGATTTTGAGCTGCGGCTCATTATCCGTGCGCCGGAAGAATGTAGGAATATCAACAAGGTTAAAGATAACGCTATCGTAGTTGTTGCTTAGCCGATATAAAAACCATCAAGCAAAGGGAGTGGGACACCGTTGGTGCGTCACTCCCTTGCCGCACATATCGCTCGCTTACAATCCATTCAAGCTAATTCAATGTTGACATAGCAGGCTTCCATTTTGGAACATGAACATCAACCAGCACGGTAAGTACTAAAACCACCAGATCAAGTCAAGGATATGTAGTTTACAACGATTCATCATAACGGGCACATGATATGCCAATAAGGAGGCTTACATTACGGTGTAAGTTTATCGTTACCTTGCGTTTATCATCATAATATGCTATTATAGCAAACAACACTGCTATGTACTGGATTAGGTGTTGGCCTCTGTAGTATGCCGTCCACCGCTGCATCTTCATACGGACGGCAGAGAAAATCAGAAATGCGCTAAAGAGGGATTGATTATGCCGCGAATTACTAGAAACGCAATCAGATGCAAAAAATGTGGAGATGTCATCGAAAGCAAAACCGTCCATGATTTCAAGTTTTGCAGCTGTGGCTCGTGCGCTGTGGATGGCGGCCACGATTACCTTCGCAGGTGTGGAAATCTTGGGGATTGGGAAGAAATGTCCGAAGCAGAAAAGGTTGAGGGCAACACACATTGACTTAATTTTAATCATGGGAAGTTGGTGACACTATGCCCCTTATCATCGTTCGCAACGACATCACGAAAATGCCTGTGGACGCCATTGTCAACGCGGCCAAGGAGTCCCTGCTGGGCGGAGGCGGGGTGGATGGGTGCATCCACCGGGCGGCGGGGCCGGAGCTGCTGGCCGAGTGCCGACGGCTTGGCGGCTGCAAAACCGGCGACGCCAAGATCTCAAAAGCCTACCTCCTCCCCTGCCGGTATGTGATTCACACCGTTGGGCCTGTGTGGCAAGGCGGCGGGCATGGCGAGCGGGAGCAGCTGGCCTCCTGCTATCGGACGAGCCTGGCGCTGGCCCAGGCGCACAACTGCGAAACGGTGGCGTTCCCGCTGATTTCCTCCGGCATCTTCGGCTACCCCAAGGATCAGGCGCTGCGGGTGGCGGCGGACACCATCGGCCAGTTCCTGCTGGGCAGCGACATGACGGTCTACCTCGTCATTTTCGACCGCAAGGCCTATCAGATCAGCGGCAAGCTGTTCGCCGACATCGCCGAGTACATCGACGACCACTATGTGGACGCCCACACCGACACACGCCGGGAGCGTCTGCGCGGGAGCTTTGACCTGCAAAGCCAGCCGCTGAGCGTCTACGAAGATGCCGCACCGCAGTACGCTTCAGCTTCCGTGGCCTCAGGCAACCTGGACGACCTGCTGGCGCATCTGGACGCCGGATTCTCGGAGA
>SFNC01000041.1 GCA_004554255.1 Bacteroidales bacterium | reverse complement strand
TTTTCGTTTTGAAACAGATTTATCGTTCCGGGGCATACGTGAAAGAGCTACTACAATATGGAGCTTCCTGTATTTACAGGGAGCTATAATGCTATGTATATTAAATAATTAACCCAATCAATAAACATTCATGAAAAAGATTTTTTATTCTGCGCTCCTGTGTCTGGCCGTATTATCCGGCGCCGCCACAGTGACATCATGCAGCGATGACGGTCCCGATACCAATGCTCTTGCCAAGAGCTTTGATGTGGACTTCACCGTTCCCGCATCGATGGTTGCCGAAAAAGGTCAGTATCTGACTTTCGCTGTCAACGAGGGTAAAGCTCCTGTCGACGGCGATTTGATTCTGCTGGAAAACGGCAGCGGTATTCTTACCGAATGTACCGTTACCGGTGTAACCGAGAACGCATTCTCCATTGCTGTCCCCGACGCTCTGGAAAGCGGCAACTACCACGTGATTATTAAGCGTGGCGACCGTCGCAAAACAGTAGGCTTCACCGCCATCACTGTTGTCGAGCGCTCTATCGATCCCCAGAACGCCACCATCTACGGTGTTGTGGCCGACGCTGCCGGTAACGGTATCGAAGGCGTACAGGTAACCGACGGTGACGAGGTGGTTCTCACCGACCAGGATGGTGTTTACCGCATCAAATCCACAAAACGTCTCGGATACGTGTATTACACCGTTCCCGCCGGCTACGAGCCCGCAACAGATGGTGTGATGCCCCAGATCCACAAGTACACCCGCCTTACCGACGCTGTTCCCGAGCGTATCGACTTCGCCCTGAAGTCTGTAGGCAGCCAGGACAACTACAAGGTCATCTTCCTCGGTGACATGCACCTGGCCAATCGCAACAGCGACATCACCCAGTTCAAGGCTGTCATGAACGACTTCAACAAGTACCGCGGCGCCCAGGGCTCCGGCAAGATCTACGCCGTTACTCTCGGTGACATGTCTTGGGACCTCTACTGGTACGACAACAAGTTCAACCTCAACAACTATGTTTCCACTATCAACGAGTGCGTAAGCGACGTTATCATGTACCACGTTATCGGTAACCACGACAACGACTACAAGACTACATCAAATGTCGGTGCAAAACAGGCTTTCCGCTCTATCGTTGCTCCCAACTACTACTCATTTAATATTGGTAACATACACTACGTTGTTCTTGACGACATCGACTGCTCTACATACGACGGCACCACCAGCCGCAAGTACGCCGAGAAACTCGTTGCCGAACAGCTGGAATGGCTGCGCAAGGACCTCGCTAACGTAGACAAGGCAACTCCCGTGTTCATCGCCATGCACGCTCCCGTATTCTATCCCTCGGGTGCCACCAGCTTCAGGAAAGGCCTCGATAACACCGACGAGCTCCTCAACATCGTGAACGGCTACACCGTACACTTCGTTACCGGCCACACCCACAAGAACTACAACGTTCAGCCCAGCCACTCTGTTACCGGCGGCAAGGACATCTACGAACACAACGTTCCCGCCGTATGCTCCGACTGGTGGTACTCCGGCAGCCTCACCCCCGGTTGCCTCGTTGCCCCCGACGGTGCTCCCTCGGGATACATGGTCTGGGATGTTAAGGGAAAAGAACTCAGCAACATCTACAAGACTTTCGGCCGCGACGAGAACTACCAGTTCCGCGCATACGACCTTAACAATGTATCGTTCTCGCTCGACGACGTTCCCAACCTTAAGAACGCCACCGTTCGCGCAACCTTCCAGAGCATCGTTGCCGATTACACCGGCGATAAGAAGAACGAGGTGCTCATCAACGTCTGGAATTACAATCCCAAGTGGACTGTATCTGTAACCACCAAGGACGGTGCCGCCCTCACCGCTACCGCTGTTCAGGCTTACGACCCGCTGCACATCGCCGCTCAGACTGTCAAACGTTTCAACAAGGACGTTTCAAGCGCCCCCAACTTCCCCACTGTTAAGTTCTGCCATTTCTTCAAGGTTACAGCTCCCGATGCCGATACCGACCTGGTTATCACCGTCAAGGACGAATTCGGACACACCTGGACCGAGGAAATGCAGCGTCCCAAAGCATTCTCTACCGAGGCTTACAAAGTAAATCTCTGATACCATAAACGGCAGGGGCGCCCCGTGCGTCCCTGCCAATCAGACCGGAAATCTAATCAATCAATCCTATAATTATGAAATCAGTCAAAAATTTATTTCTGACCGTCATCATGCTGCTTACGTGCACATCCATAGCATTCGCGCAGGATCGCACTGTAACCGGTACGGTGTACGACCCGGATGATGAGCCTCTGATTGGCGTATCGATCACCGTCCCGGGGGCCGCGACAACGGCCATCACTGACATAGACGGTAAGTTCTCAATCAAACTTCCCGCCAAAGAAACTGTTGTGCAGTTCGCCTACATCGGCTACGACACACAGAAGATAAAAGTTGCTCCCGGCCAGACTACAGTAAACGTGGTCATGAAGGAGAATGCCACCACCCTTAACGAAACAGTCGTTATCGGTTACGGTACACAGAAAAAAGTAAACCTCACCGGCGCCGTTGCCTCTGTGGACGGTAGCAAGCTGGAAGGCCGCACATCATCGAACATCTCGAACATGCTTCAGGGTTCGGTCCCCGGTCTTAACATCTCCACCAGCTCGGGTGTTCCCGGACAGGCCGCCTCCATCAACATCCGCGGTCAGGAGTCTATCAGCTCCAGCTCCACCGGTCCCCTCGTGCTCATCGACGGTTCTATCGGTGACATGAACACAGTTAACCCCAACGACGTTGAGTCTATCTCGGTTATCAAGGACGCTGCCGCCGCTGCCGTTTACGGTGCCCGCGCAGCATTCGGTGTTATCCTCGTTACCACCAAATCCGGTGCCAGCAAGGAAGGCAAGACCACCGTTCGCTATAACGGCCGTATCGGTTGGGAAGGCTCCACCACCAGCAACGACTACGTGACTCAGGGTTATTGGTCGGCTGTTACTGTCAACAAGTTCTGGCAGGCTACCAACAACACTAACTATGTACAGGGTTACACTGACTATGACTACCAGCAGCTCCTCGCCCGTGTAAACGATAAGAAAGAGCACCCCGACCGCCCCTGGATCGTTATGGAAAACCGCAACGGCCGCAACCAGTGGTACTACTATGGTAACTACGACTGGTACCACATGCTGTACCGCGACACTCACCCCGTTCAGCAGCACAATATCTCGCTGAGCGGAGGCAAGGACAAATACAAATACTTCCTTTCCGGAGGTTTAGAGCAGCGCGAAGGTGTGCTTGCTCTCGACCACGATAAGTACAAACGCTTCAACCTGCGTGCGAAACTCGATTTCGCCATCAACAAATGGGCCTCTTTCTCTAACAACACTTCGTTCTACGGCTCATCTTACTACTTCCAGGGTAACGGATCAATTGAAGATACGTTCTCTTACTCGGGACGTCATGCTCTGGCTTTATTCCCCATGAAGAACCCCGACGGTTCATGGCTGTATGCTACTCCGTATCTCGGAAATTATCGAGTCGCCAACGGACGTCATATAATGCAGGGCGAGGGCGGCCACCGCAATACCGACCGCAAAACTGAATTTGTTAACACCTCTCGTCTTACTATAGAGCCCGTGAAGCACTTCCAGTTCATCGCTGACTTCACCTACCGTTTCTATCAGACACGCAATACACACCGTGCCAACCCGATGCCTTATCGTATGTATCCCGACGATGAGATGGATGCTTACGACACCGGCGCCGGTCTCAATAACCTCACCGAGAGCATCGGTACACGCAACTACTACTCTGTAAATGCTTACGGTACTTACACCAACACCTGGAACGACGCCCACAACCTTACTGTCATGGCCGGTTACAACTACGAGACCATGAACACCAAGACTGTAGGCGCAAACGGTCAGTACCTTATCAGTGAAGACCTGGACGACCTTAACCTCGTGGGTACAAACCCCGCCGGTCAGGTGGTAACTTCTGTTTCCGGTGGTCAGAACCAGTACAAACTGCAGGGTATCTTCGGTCGTATCAACTACGACTACAAGGGTAAATATCTGGCAGAACTCTCCGGCCGTTACGACGGTTCTTCTCGTTTCGCCCGCGGTCACCGCTGGGGCTTCTTCCCCTCCGGTTCTCTGGGATGGCGCTTCACCGAGGAAAAATTCATGGAGCGCACACGCAGCTGGCTCTCCAACGGTAAAATCCGTGCCTCTTACGGTGTGCTCGGTAACCAGGCCGTTTCTTCGTACTACACTTACATCCGTCTTGTAACCAGCCACAACTTCGGCTCGTTCAACTTTGGTGACACTACCGTTCCCGGTAAATACACCTCGCTCGGCGACCCCATTGCTTCTGACCTCACTTGGGAAAAGACACACCAGTATGACCTGGGTCTTGACCTGAACTTCTTCAACAACCGCCTGTCGTTCACCGGCGACGTTTACATCCGTGACACCAAGGACATGCTTACCGACGGTATGAAACTCCCCGCTGTTTACGGTGCCGGCGTTCCCGAAATGAACAATGCAGACCTGCGTACCAAAGGTTATGAGCTCTCGCTCACCTGGAATGACAATGTAATGCTCTTTGGCAAACCCCTGTCTTACAGCATCGGTGCAACTCTGTCTGACTATCGTTCAGAAATCACCAAGTTCAATAACAACCCCAGCAAGCTCCTCTCATACAGTGACGATGGTAAATACTACAACTATTACTATCCCGGCATGCGCATGGGTGATATCTGGGGTTATACCATCGACGGTCTCTTCCAGAGCGACGAGGAAGTTGCCGAGTATCAGAAGAACGTAGACCTCAGCCAGGTTCTTTGGGGACTCCCCGGCGGCTATCAGGCCGGTGACGTCCGTTACGTTGACGTAAACGGTGACGGCGTTGTAAACAACGGTAACTCTACCATGATCACCAACGGTACCCAGTACCTGATTCAGGGTGATGCAGAATGGGAAGCCGCACATGCGGACATGGTTAACAACCCCGAGAATACCGAATGGAAGGTTGTCCCCGTTAACTCTCTGCACAACCACGGTGACCTCAAAAAACTCGGTAACTCTCTGCCCTCTCTGCAGTACGGTTTCACCGCTTCTCTGCGTTACTTCGGATTTGATGTAAGCGCCTTCTTCCAGGGCACCGGTAACCACTACTGGTATCCTCACGGTCAGCTCATGGGCTTCTGGGGCTGCTACGGTTATCCCTACACCTCGTTCATGCCCAAGTACATGCTCACCGAGCAGTGGAGCGAGGATAACCCCAACGCTTACTTCCCCCGTCCCGTCGCTTACGCTTCAACTTCTTACAACCTGAAGGCGTCGACTTCTATCAACAACCGTTACCTGCAGAACGTACGTTACCTGCGCTTCAAAAACCTGACCGTAGGTTACACCGTTCCCACTAACCTGACAAAACGTATCAGCATTGACCGCATCCGTGTGTACTTCACAGCCGAGAACCTCTGCTACTGGTCACCCCTGAAAAAACGCACTCCGTACATCGACCCGGAAGCTACTTTCAACCGCGGTGACAATGTTCGCAATAACATGTTCTATCCCTGGCCCAAGACTTACATGTTCGGTCTGGATATCGCATTCTAATAATTTTGAAATTTTCTTAATATGAAAAAGTTCATTCCCATTATATTATCATGCTGCGCCGTAGGCCTCGCTTCATGCGAGAGCAACCTTGACGTAACACCAAAAGACAGGCTTTCGGGTGAATCATATTTCAACGATGCTACCGCGCTTGAAATGTTCACCAACCCCCTGTATAACAATCTGCTGCCTAAGAACGAATATGATGAGCAGAGCGATTTGGTTATCCAGAAGACCCTAAGCAATCTTATGCTCGGTGGCTCCCGCCGCACCGTGCCCACATCGGGCGGTGGCTGGTCCTGGTCCAACCTGCGCCGTATCAACACTCTGCTCGGAAATACCGACAAGTGCCCCGACCAGGCTGCCGTTGCCAAATATTCGGCTGTGGCACGCTTCTTCCGCGCTTACTTCTATTTTGACAAGGTAAAGGATTTCGGCGATGTGCCCTGGTACACCACCGAGCTCGGCTCGGCCGACCCCGCGCTGTACAAGGCACGCGACAGCCGCGAAGTAGTAATGTCCAACATGCTTGAGGATATTGATTTCGCTATTGCAAATCTTCCCTCAAAGGCTCAGGAAAAGAATCCCACTTTCCGCCTCACCAAGGGTGCCGCTCTGGCGCTCAAGGCCGAGTTCTGCCTCTATGAAGGCACTTACCGCAAATATCACGGCCTCACCTTCGAGGGTGGTCACGATGCCAACTTCTATCTGGAGCAGGCTGCAGAAGCTGCCAAGACTCTTATGGACCGTGGCGAGTACAAACTGTACTCAACCGGTAAGCCTGATCAGGACTATCAGGACCTCTTCGTGAAGGAAGTTGCCGACGGTAACGAGTACATCCTCGCTATCTCGTTCATGGCTGCAACCGGATCTCTGCACAATGCAACCGGTTTCGCTATGACAGCCACACAGGGACGACCCGGATACACCCGCAAGTTTGTGTGCTCGTACCTGATGAAGGACGGTTCTCGCTTCACCGACAAAAACGGTTGGCAGACAATGTCGTTCGTTGATGAAATGAAGGACCGTGACCCCCGTCTCTCTCAGAGTGTACGTGGCCTCGGTTATCACCGTATAGGAAAGACAGCCATTCTCCCTGCCGACTTTGAACTGTCTGTAACCGGTTACTGCCCCATCAAATACGTTCAGAACCCCGACGATAACGGTAAGAACGTTGACCGTCCCGACCGCTCTACCTGCGACCTTCCCGTTTTCCGTTATGCAGAAGTTCTCCTGAACTATGCCGAGGCTAAGGCCGAACTCGGTACTCTCACACAGGCCGACCTTGACGCTTCTGTGAACCTGATTCGCGCACGCGCCGGTATGCCCGCCCTCAATATGGCTGCTGCCAACGCCAACCCCGACCCCTACATGGCAAGCGCAGAAACCGGTTTCCCCAATGTTACCGGCGCAAACAAGGGTGTGATTCTTGAAATCCGCCGCGAGCGCGCTATCGAACTTGTGCAGGAAGGTACCCGCATTGCCGACCTCTTCCGCTGGAAAGCCGGTAAGTGCCTCGACCAGGATCTCCTGGGTGTGTACCTTGACGGTCCCGGCGAATATGACCTCTCCGGCAACGGCAAGACTGACATGATTCTGTATGCAAACGGCTCGAACAAGCCTTCTGCCGGTGCCGGCGTGAATGTTTACGAGCTTGACAAGGACATTTTCCTCACCGAAGGTTCGCATGGTTACTACGACTACCACAAGGGTGTGAAATCGGTACGTTACGGATTCAATGAGGAGCGTGACTATCTCAAACCCATCCCCTCAGATGAACTCGGTCTTAACAAGAACCTCAAACAGAACCCCGGCTGGAAGTAATTCACGCAATAATTATCATTAGTTATGAAAAAGTTTAATTTATATATTCTCGCTCTCGTTGCTGTGCTGGGATTTTCGGTGTCGGCATGCAGCGATGACGATACAAATGTTGCTAAGGCAGTGCTCGCTACCGCTTCCGGTCTGAACTACTCAGCCGAGCAGCCCGAGGCAAAGATTATTACCGTTTACTCGGACGGTGCCTGGACTTGCCAGCATGCCGACTGGGTTATGGTTGAACCCGACCATGGCGACGGTACCACTGAGGTGCGTATCTCCGTTCAGCCCAACATGCGCGATGGCGCTCCCGACAATCCCCGTAAGGACGATGTTGTATTCAAGGGCGTTACCAAAGCTTCTGAAGCTCACGTAATCATCCGCCAGGACGGCGACAAGTTCCGCGATGTTCAGCCCATCACTATCAGCGATGTGGACGCTCTGAAGGACGAGGAGGTTGCCGTACTGAAGAATGTGACTGTTACAACTGTACTGGACGGTGGTTTCGTTGTTACCGATGGTACTAACAACCTGAAAGTAATCTCCGACGCCGCTCCTGCAAAGGGCAATACCCTCAGCCTGTACGGCGAACGTGCCAGCGATGCACGCAACATGGCTGTTCTCGCTCTTGACAGATATGTTATCGAAGGTACTGCTGCTGTTCTGCCCGCACCCAAGGACATTACCGCTGAAATTGAGACTTATGCCTCCAAGGTTCGCGAATACGTTACCATGACCGGTATCGTTGACGGCAACAACATCACCGTTGGTGAGGCCAAGATGAGCGGTTTCGCTGTTGAAGTTGCCAAGGACATTGACTGGGCTTCGCTCAACGGTCACCGCGTAAAAGTTTCAGCTTTCAACGCCGGTACTGCTTCGCCCATCGTCAACCTTATCATTAACGAGGTGCAAGACCTCGGTCTGGTTAACGCCATCTTCTTCAGCGAAGACTTTGAATGGCTGGCTCCCTGGTCGGCTGTTGGTAACGGCTCGCCCGCAGGTTCTACTGTTGAAACCGACAACCCCGATGCAATAGCTCCGCAGCTTGGTACTCCCGTTGTGGACGGCGTATCGGCTTACGACGCACTCCTTGCCAAGGGTTACGAAATCCTGGCTACACATGCCTCTTCCAAGAAGGCACGTGAGCCCAAAGCCCAGGCTTACATCCAGACCAACTACATCAAGTTCGGTCTCACCGGTTACTACTCCGGTATCAAGATGCCTATTGAATACGACGTTCCCGCCGAAGCAAGCGCCGAACTGACATTCGACTGGTGCTCGCAGCGCCAGGGCTCAGGTAAATGGGACCCCACTCAGATTGTTGTGATTATCGCTAAAGACGGTGAAGAGATGTTCTTCGACGTACCCGTTTGGGACGCCGCTGACAACTCCAAGTACGAGTGGCGTAAAGTAACTATCCAGATCCCCGCAGGTGTGCTGAAGAAAGGTTCTACCATCACCTTCCGCAACTGCGACGCTCAGTGGCCCGTAGCCGACTCGGCTCCCGCTATGCGCTGGTTCCTTGACAATGTCAAGATTATGGGTAAATAATCCATACTAACCCCTGAAACATCCTGCGAGGGAGGCCCCGATCCGGAGCCTCCCTCGCTCTTTGTTCGCCCGGCATGGGCATAATCTAACGGGTGCAAGTCCCGAGCGCGCCCTGATAGCGGGAAGCGCATAGTCCGCGGCAACGGTGTCTACCGCGAGGAGAATCGGAAGGAAGCTAAGGACAAAAGTCTGGCTCCACGTACAGAAACTTGATACAAGGCTCAAAATCACGGGTAAGGTTGCAAAACACACTGAAGCCCGATAGCTATCCGGACTGACGCGAGTAAATCAAGGGAGTATAAGACTGAAAGATTATACTCTTAATCGAGCGCACTATCCTACACTTACGGAATATTACGAGAAACTGCATCCGCGTTAAGAACCGCCGTATGCCGAAGGCACGTACGGTGGTGTGAGAGGACGGAACACAAAAAGAGACTGCCTAAACTTTGTTAGACAGCCTCTATGTTTTTACGGGTTGTACGGTAGCTTATCGGATGATGAGCTTGGTGACTTTATTGCCCTGTCGGCGGATAACCAGGCCGCGTGCCGTTTCGGCGTTCAGGCGGCGTCCGTCTATAGAGTAGAGTTCTACAGGTGCATCGGTGTCCTCGTCTTCGGGAGCGACGATGATGTCCTCAATGCCGGATTTTTCAACACCCATGACTTTCAGGCTCTTGATTTCCCATGTTCCGGCAACGGAAGTGTCGGAGGTATAGTGGAAAATTACGCGAATCTTGTGGCCGGCAAATGCGCTGATGTCCACGTCGCCGGAGTTGATGAATGTCCAGTTATTGCCTGTAGGCCAGGTGATTCCTGAAACAGCCCGGGGCTGGCCGCCGTCAACGCTGATTTCAACAGAGCAGTCGTCCTCGGGTTTGCCCGAATCGAACTTGTTCGCGGCGTGCATAAAGTACATTTTGGCTGATTTGTAGCCGGTCAGGTCAATTTCGGGAGTGGTTAGCGAGGCGTCGGAAACAGTGCAGCTACCGCTGAAGTATCCGGATGCTTTCCATCCGTATTGTGTGGTTGTCTCCCATACTTTTGCTGTGCCGGATGTTGTGCATCCACCGTCGCCGGAGGTG
Organism: Bacteroidales bacterium; assembly: GCA_004554255.1. Lineage (GTDB taxonomy): Bacteria > Bacteroidota > Bacteroidia > Bacteroidales > Muribaculaceae > CAG-873. The sequence goes on along the minus strand of SFNC01000041.1, from coordinate 5,541 downwards.
AAACTTTCGTCGTAAACGGCCTCGGGAACCACAACATCACCGCCGCCACCGGAGGCGGTAGAGCTTTTTATGGTTGTGGCAGGGTCGAAAGGCTTTGCTATAGAATCGCCCCAGACGTATTCCATGAGGTTAGGGAAGTCCACGTACGGGTTTCGGTTGCCCTGAATCTGTGCGACAGCGGCGTTTCGCTCCACTTCCATCTGGTTCACGGGGTCGGCTTTCGCCCACTGCAGGTACAGGTCGTAAGCCCATTTCTGCAGAGTGGGCCAATTGTTGTTCTCAAGCGATGTGAGACCTTCGCCCGACCAGGTAAAGTCCTGATAAGCAGTGGCCATATACATGTATCCGCGAGCAAACTCGCCCTTCCATTCGTCGGCTGGCTCCCATAGATGTTTGCCGTTGGCACCGGTGCCTACCTTTGTGCAGCCGTTGTCGGTTTTCACATTGGTCACAACGCCCATTCCGTAATTTGACTTGGACGAGTTGATTTTTTGCTCGCAGGGCATAAGGTTGTACAGGTCCTTGTAAGCGTTATTCGACGTACCGCCCCACCACGATTTCGGGAATGAGTGCTCAATATTCATGCCGGAGACAGCGCTGCCGCGGCTACCATAGTAGCGGATGTCGTTTGAGTAGCGGTCTATCACCTTGCGCTTGCTGCCGTCCATCTGGTAGTCGGTGACATAGAAGCCCCACCAGGTATTGTTGGTTCCGGATCCGTAGGAGAGCATTTTCACGTTCTGAGACACAAGGTTGTGGATCGCCGTCTTCAGTTCGGCTCCACATTTGCCCTTCAGAGAGGCGTAATAGCCGAGAGGAATGTCCTCGGCCATGGCGACGGATGCGCTCAGGACGCATGCCGTAGCACTAAGGAGTAACAGTTTTTTATGTGGTGTCATATTAATTTTTAGTGATATTGAGAATGACAAAATTAGTTATATATTTTTGAATTGCCAAAATAAAATAGATGGTCTCCGTACTCTAAGGTGAAAAAATCAAAAATATACATAATGCTACCGTTAAAGTGGAAAAAAAATGGTATATTTGCACTGAATTTGCGGCAGTGCGCCCCGGGACTCCGTGGCATTCTCTCCATCATGCACGAAAGGCCGCATTATATCAGCGTTTCAGGCGCGACCTTACATATCCGGAATACGTTCTGTGGCTCTCATCGCGGCCCATCCGGTTCCGCCCTTTCTTATGAAAATAAAAAAAAACAACATAAATGACAAGCAGATGGAATTATCAACCCCTAACTGCCGAAGAACAAAAGCTGGAGTCCGATCTGGCACGACGTTTTGCTAACGTAGTGCCAATCAGCGAATTGCTGGTTCAGAGAGGTGTATGCTCCGTCGACGAGGCTGAAAAATTCTTTCATCCCTCGTTGCGCGATCTGCACGACCCCTTTCTGATGCCTGACATGGATAAGGCTGTAAGGCGACTTGACAGGGCAATGGGGAGCAAGGAGAGAATCATGGTCTATGGCGACTATGACGTTGACGGCACCACCGCCGTGGCGCTTGTGTATCGCTACCTGCAGAATTTCTACTCCGAAATTGAGTATTACATACCCACCAGGTATGATGAAGGTTACGGAATCTCTAAGGCAACAATAGACGAGGCCGCAGACCGTGGTGTGAAACTGATTATAATCCTCGACTGCGGCATAAAAGCGATAGAGGAGATTAAATATGCCAAGGACAAGGGCATAGACTTTATAATCTGCGACCACCATGTTCCCGACGACGAGCTGCCGCCGGCTGCAGCTATCCTCAACCCTAAGCTTGAGGGCAGCACTTATCCGTGCTCGCATCTCTCGGGATGTGGGGTGGGGTACAAGCTGATGCAGGCGTTCTCCATCAGCAACGGCCTCGGCACTGCTGAGCTGGAGGGTATGCTCGACCTGGTTGCCGTCTCCATCGCCGCCGACATTGTCCCGATGGTCGACGAGAATCGCGTAATGGCCTATCATGGGCTTAAACGCCTGAATACCAACCCAAACATGGGTTTGCGGGCCATCATCCGCATTTGTGGCCTCGGCGGCAAGGAAATCACTATCAGCGACGTGATATTCAAAATCGGCCCGCGCATAAACGCCAGCGGACGCATGCAGTCAGGCCGCGAGGCTGTGGAGCTGCTTGTGGCCCGCGACATCAAGGACGCCAACGAGAAATCCCTGGCCATAGACCAGTATAACAAGGACCGCAAGGAACTCGACAAGCGCATCACCGACGAGGCAAACGCCATTCTGGAGGCCCGCGGCGAGATGAATTCGCCCAAAAAATCCATTGTAATTTACAATAAGGACTGGCACAAGGGTATAATCGGCATCGTGGCCTCACGCCTGACCGAACTATACTACAAACCCTCAGTGGTTCTGACACTTACAAACGGCCTGGCAACCGGGTCGTCGCGCTCGGTGCAGGGCTTTGATGTGTACAAGGCCGTGGAGAGCGCCCGCGACATACTGGAAAACTTCGGCGGACACACATACGCCGTGGGACTGTCCATGAAGGAGGAGAATATTCCCGAATTCACCCGCCGTTTCGAGGAATATGTCGCCAACAACATCCTTCCCAGCCAGCTGACGCCGCAGATAGACATTGATGCCATAATCACATTCTCGCGCATCACGCCCGAGTTCGTCTCCACGCTCAGACTGTTCAATCCCTTCGGCCCCGGAAACCAGAAGCCGGTTTTCTGCTCGCGCAACGTCAAGGACTTCGGCAGCTCCAAGCTTGTCGGCAAGAATCTGGAGCACATAAAGCTGGAACTTGTTGATGATACAAGCGGCAAGGTATTCAACGGCATAGCGTTTAACATGGCGCGGTACTTCGACCATATCCATGCCGGCGAACCCATCGACATCTGTTATACAATAGAGGAAAATAAGCACCGCAATGCCGCTTCCACGCTGCAATTACTTGTGAAACAGATACATTGCTCCAAGAAATGACCCCGCACCAGGTACTCCGGGAGTACTGGGGATACGACGACTTCAGGCCTCGCCAGCTTGACATCATCACCGATGTGCTGGCGGGCCGTGATGTTTTGGGGCTTATGCCCACCGGCGGCGGAAAGTCCATAACCTTCCAGGTGCCGGCCATGATGCTCCCGGGGCTGACGGTGGTGGTGACGCCGTTGGTGTCGCTGATGAAGGACCAGGTGGACAACCTCGCCGCGCACGGCATCCGTGCGGCGTTCATTAGCTCGGCACTGCCATATTCGCGCGTGCGCCTCGCTTACGACCGGTGCGCATTGGGCAAGGCGAAGATTCTGTACATTTCGCCCGAAAGGCTGCGCTCCGAGTCGTTTCTGTCCGAAGCACGGACGTGGAACATCAGCCTGATTGTCGTTGACGAAGCGCACTGTATCTCGCAATGGGGCTACGACTTCAGGCCCTCGTACCTGCAGATACGGGAGCTGAGGGATATCGCCGGCAGCGACGTCCCCGTTCTGGCTCTCACCGCGTCGGCCACCCCGCGTGTCGCCGACGATATCCGCGCGCGCCTCGCCTTCCGGCCCGGCAATGTGACGCACACATTGAGCTTCGACCGCTCCAACCTCTCATATATAATTCGCAATTCGCCCGACAAGCTTGCAAAGGTAGTGCAGGTCCTCGGCAACACCACGGGGACAGCTATAATATATGTACGCTCGCGCGCGCGCACGCAAGAAATTGCACAGCGCCTCACTGCCATCGGCATAGATGCCACGTTCTACCATGCCGGACTCGACGCCCGCCTACGTTCCGAGCGCCAGCAGCAGTGGAAGGAGGGTAGGGTGCGTGTGATGGTCGCCACAACGGCTTTCGGAATGGGAATAGACAAGGCTGATGTACGTGTGGTTATCCACTACGACATCCCCTCCTCCCTTGAGGAGTATTATCAGGAGGCCGGACGTGCCGGCCGCGATGGCAAGCCCGCCTTTGCCGTCATGGCGGTAGGGAGCAGAGACAAGGCCATACTCCGCAAGCGCCTCGACCAGGAATTTCCGCCCGTGGAGTTCATAAAAGAGGTGTACGAGAAGGTCGGCGTCTACTTAGGCGTAGCCGTGGGCAGCGGCTATGAGGGGGTGTATGAGTTTGATACCGAGCGCTTTTGCACCATCTTCCATTACCAGCCCGCCAGTGTCCGCGGCGCCCTGTCCATCCTCTCGCGTGCCGGATATTTCGACTATTGCGAGGATGGCACATCTCGCTCGCGCGTGGTTGTGGATGCCCGTCGCGACGAGCTGTACGGGTTGCGCCTGTCGCCGCGCGAAGATGCTGTCCTTACCGCCATCCTGCGCTCCTGTCCGGGTGTCCTCACCGATTTTGTGTTCTTTGACGAGGACGAAATCTCCCGCGACACCGGCTTGCCGGTCAGTGACGTCTACGAAGCACTCCTCTCGCTGCAGCGCATGCGCGTAAGCCGCTATGTACCACGCAAATCCATACCATATATTTACTATACAACCTCGCGCGAGGACACAAAATATGTGACGCTCCCGGATGCCGTGTACGCCGACCGCCTGGCCCACGCCCGCCGCAGGATGCAGACCGTCATAGACTTCGCCTTCGCCGAGGACAGGTGTCGCTCGCAGATTCTTCTCGAGTATTTCGGCGAGGAAAACGTGGCCCCATGCGGACGCTGCGACTTCTGCCGCTCCGCCATCGCGCCCCGCACCCGCAACAATGATTACGGCGGGGCGATACTCTCGGCTGTCGGCGACTGCCCGGGTATCTCGATTCCGCAACTGGCATCCTCGCTGGGCGTCAAGCCCGAGATCATAGCCGACACTGTGCGTGTTCTTGCCGAGCAGGAGCGGCTGGAAGTGCGTGCATTGAGGCTTTTCCCCGTATAATGAGTTGATTTTAGTAATAATTATAGATAATGCTATATTTTTAACAAAATTTAGTATAGTATCCTTATCTAACCCAACATGCCGATTATCAGCAATTTAACAGTCATGGTGACTATTTTGTGAGATTTTTATAACGTACCGTGTTTGGATTATTTCACAATTTGCTTTATTTTTGCAAAAATAGTTTGTTTACCCTTAATTCTCTATTCGCTCTGCCGGGTCTCTCAGCAACAACCATAACAATGAACCAATCCGTATTACTTATGCAATCTTCTCTTAATTGGCTGAATCTTACCTGTATAATTTAATCCTGCCATCTTAATTAAGAACGACCTGTAAATTAATCCTACATCCGATAAACCAAACATACACCATTCATTTCATTAAATGAAAAAAATAGCACTTACCGTAGCACTCGCCTTCCTGAGCGTTCTTTTTGCAAACGCCCAGCAGCACGTGGTTATTACGGACTCGGTGAAGATCCACTTCCACTGCGCACGCACCGAGTTCGATCCCAACCTGTCGGGTAACGGCGAAGTCCTTCGAGGAATTCTTGAGCGTCTGAAAGACGACGGCCGCGATTCACTTCTCACCTACCAGGGTGTTGAATTTATTGGTGGCGCATCGCCCGAAGGCTCTGTGAAGTTAAACGAAAGTCTGTCGTACAATCGTGCCCAGCGCCTCTTCAGTAAACTT
>SFNC01000149.1 GCA_004554255.1 Bacteroidales bacterium | reverse complement strand
TTTGTTGTCTGAAACCTAAAAAATCACATAATGGCATTACAATGCGGCATAGTAGGACTCCCCAATGTGGGAAAGTCTACCCTCTTTAATTGTCTGAGCAACGCCAAGGCGCAGGCTCAGAATTTCCCATTCTGTACAATAGAACCCAATGTAGGAGTCATCACCGTTCCGGACGACCGTCTGACGCGTCTGGTAGAGATGTGCAATCCTAAATCCGTTGTTCCCGCAACGGTGGAGATAGTAGATATTGCCGGCCTGGTAAAAGGCGCGTCGCGCGGCGAGGGCCTCGGCAACAAGTTCCTTGCCAATATCCGCGAGACGGACGCTATAATCCATGTTCTGCGTTGTTTCGACAATGACAATGTGGTGCATGTGGACGGCAGCGTTGACCCTGTCCGCGACAAGGAGATTATAGATTACGAGCTGCAGCTTAAGGACCTGGAGACCGTGGACTCGCGCATCGCCAAGACACAGAAGGCGGCGCAGACCGGCGGCGACAAGACTGCCAAGCTGCAGTACGAGGTTCTGCGTAAATACAAGGAAGCGCTGGACGCCGGCAAACCTGCCCGCTCGGTGGTTTTCGATACTCCGGACGAGCAGAAGTATGCCCGCGAGCTGTTCCTGCTCACCGCCAAGCCGGTGCTTTACGTCTGCAATGTGGACGATGCCTCGGCAGTGACCGGCAACAAGTACGTGGATGCTGTACGCGAGGCCATCAAGGACGAGAATGCCGATCTGCTGATTGTCGCCGCCGACACCGAGAGCCAGATTGCCGAGCTGGATACACGCGAGGAGCGTCAGGAGTTCCTGGCCGAGATAGGCCTTGAGGAAAGCGGCGTGGCACGCCTTATCCGTGCGGCGTATGCGTTGCTTGACCTGCAGACCTATTTCACCGCCGGCCCCGACGAGGTGCGTGCATGGACTTTCCGCCGCGGCACCAAGGCTCCGCAGGCGGCAGGTATCATCCACACCGACTTCGAGAAAGGTTTTATACGCGCCGAGGTTATAAAGTACGACGACTATGTTACCCTTGGCGGCGAAGCCGGGGTGAAGGAAGTAGGAAAGCTGGGCGTGGAAGGCAAGGAATACGTGGTGCAGGACGGCGACATCATGCACTTCCGCTTCAACGTCTGAGCCACAGCCGGCCGGCGCATAGTATCCATATTCTCTTCTCCCGAAATGTACGACAACTGGTTTTCGGTCTTTGACAACCCTTGGGTTGTGTGGACACTGACGGCAATCTACGTGCTGTCGATCATCATAACGCTCGGCGTAATCCTGAGCGAGAACAGGAACCCGGTAAAGTCACTTGCCTGGGTGACGGTTCTTGTGCTGATGCCGGCTGTGGGTGTGGTTATCTACATATTCTTCGGGCGGAGCATCAAGAACAAGCGCATGATATCGCGTCGCAACCGCCGTCGCCTGCGGCGGCAGTTGCACACGCGCCACATAGACCCCGGCAAGCTGGACCTGAGCCTTGAGAGCCTGCATCTCTCACGGCTCGCGCACTCGCTTACCGGTGCGGGATTCTATCCTGACAATGCAATCACCGTCTTTACCAACGGCACCTCCAAGTTCGCGGCACTGGAGCGCGACCTGATGCAGGCCACGCAGTTCATAAATATACAGTATTACATTTTTGCCGACGATAAAATAGGGCGCCGTATCCGCGACATACTCATGGAGCGGGCGCGCGCGGGCGTAAAGGTGCGTGTAATCTACGACCACGTGGGGTCCATACACACCAAGTCGAAGTTCTTCAAGGAGATGCGCGAAGCCGGCATAGAGGTTTACCCGTTTTTCCGCGTAACGTTCCGTGTGCTGGGCACGCGCGTAAACTGGCGAAATCACCGTAAACTGTGCGTGATAGACGGCCGTGTGGGCTACATCGGCGGCATGAATATCGCAGACCGATACATCACGGGAGGCAAATCCTTCAGCGAATGGCGCGATTCGCATCTGCGGATAGAGGGCCCGGCGGTGGCGGCGATACAGTCGACCTTCGCCGTAGACTGGAATTTCATGGGCCGCCCGCTCATAGAGGACCCCATGCAGGATTACGACGAATACAACCCGTGTGGCGCCGTAGGCGTGCAGATGGTGGCCTCGGGCCCTACAAGCCAGTGGAGCAATGTGGAGTTTATGTTCCACCGCGCCATTGCCTCGGCAAAGAAGCGCATTTACATACAGACGCCGTATTTTCTGCCCACCGAGGGCTTGCTGAAGGCGCTGCAGACCGCCGCGCTGTCGCACGTGGACGTGAGGATTATGCTGCCGCGGCGCTCCGATTCGGCCATGCTGCGCCATGCGTCCTTCTCGTATATAACCGAGTGCCTGCGTGCCGGCATCAAGATTTATCTTTACGAGCCGGGAATGCTGCACTCCAAGAATATAATCATTGACGACGAGCTGGCGTCGGTGGGCTCCACCAACTTCGACTTCCGCAGTTTCGAGTATAATTTCGAGGCAAATCTGTTCCTGTATTCCAAGGAATTCAACAGCCGAATGACCGAGATATTCAAGGCCGACCAGCGTCGCAGTCTGCGCGTGATACCGTCGGTGTGGGCACGGCGCCCGCGCTCCACAAAAGCCGCCGAGAGCATCATCCGCCTCCTCGCCCCCATCTTGTAAAACAATATTAAAACCAATATTGTATATTTGCGTCGTATTTTCAGGAGATTTAGGCGTTGGAGTTCAGGAGCGTAGCGGGCTACGTGACTGAACGACAGCGGCTAAAGCACTGAAAAGACGAGCAAAGATACATCAGCTAAAAGAGTTACCAAAGCAATTGTACTATTAACTAATTTATAAGAGTTACTTAATGTCTGCCGATTCAACCAATCCGAATATAGAGAAAAACAAAGAGCGTTTTTGCAAAATATTACGCGAAACCGGTCGTGAGAACATTGATTATGTTATAGAAGACCTTGAGGCTATGGGTTTCTTCACCGCCCCGGCGTCGGTAAAAAACCACTATAACTTTCCCGGCGGCCTCACCGAGCACTCGCTGAATGTCTACGACGCCGCCATGGCCGTGCGCGGCACCATGACCGCCATGCGTCCGGGCCTTGAAAAGGACCTGCGCGAGGATTCCATCGCCATCGCGGCATTGCTGCACGACGTCTGCAAGGCCGACCTTTACAGCGTGGTGAACCGCAAGCGCAAGAACGAAATAGGTACCTGGGAGGACGTAAAAGAGTATCAGATAGACTATTCCAACTTCCCGATGGGACACGGCGAGAAGTCCGTGATAATGCTGTTGCGCAGCGGCCTTGACCTAGAGGACGCCGAGGCCCTCGCCATCCGCTGGCACATGGGCCCGTGGGAGCTGGCACAGCAGAGCATAGACCAGGACCGCAATTATCGCACGGCGCAGCAGTTCTCGCCGCTGGTGCCGCTGATTCATACCGCCGACACCCTGGCGGCGCAACTGTTGGAACGCGAAAGCTGAGGATTATGAATAGCAAGAGACTTACGGCCGGGGTTGCCGCCCTCGCCGCTACATTGGCACTCTCTGCCGCACAGCCGGATACGATTGTGGTGCGGGAGGCCGTACTTGTGGGCCCATTGTCCTACAATATGCCGTATATGACCTCGCAGAAGGATGCCGCCGGCAAGGAATTCAGCCTTGCCGGGACACTGTCGGCACCACTGTCGGGGCAGGGAAGAACAGTAACCTTAGGCGAGTTTGCCGCGCAGCCGTCGGGCGATGCCAACGTGGCGTCGCTGACCTTCCGCCTAACCGCCTCCGGATTCGTCAAGGCCGAGATAAAGGCCGACGGTGCCGATGACATAAAGGTGCTGGTGGACGGCAAGGAGGCCAAGGGCGAGACCAGCTTCCGCACGGGCACGCACCGCGTGGACGTGCTTATGGCGTCGAAGAATGCGATGAAGCCGCTCGTAAAGGTCATAACCTCGCGCCCGGACCTCGTGAAAACCGGAACGGCGACAACCGGGCGTACGATAACGCTCGGCGATATCCTGGACGGACAGCGCATCGCCTCCGTAAGCCTCTCATCGTCAGGTAAATATCTGCTCGCCGAAATAAGCGATACCCGCCCCGGAGGCGCCACTGAGCGCAAGAAAATAGTATTTTCGGGCGAAACAGGCCGGCAGATCGGCGAGACCACCGTCGGTGAGGGCTGGTGGCCCGGTACGGACATGCTTTACGCCACGCGTAAAACCGGCGAGGGCCGGCAGCTTGTTGTCGCTGACCCGGTAAGCGGAGCCACCGTCGTGAAAGCTAGGAACCTGCCGGAAGGACGCGTTTCGGTGTCTCCGGACGGCAATTTCCTGCTCATAACCACAGTCACCAAAGGCCCCAAAGAGGGCGACGTTTACCAGGTGCTCGAGCCGGAGGACCGCCAGCCCGGCTGGCGCAACCGGTCGTCCGTCCTGGTGTATGACCTTGCTACAGGGTTGGTGCGTCCGCTTACGTTCGGCGACGTAAACACCTGGCCGACAGACATATCTCCGGACGGCAAAAAGGCGCTGGTGATGACATCTCGCTCGCGCCTGTCCAAGCGCCCCACCACAGTTTTCGATATCCTGCTGATGGACATCGCCACCGCAAAGGCCGACACGCTCGTCGCCGCCGACGGATTTGTCAGCTCGGCGAGCTTCTCGCCGGACGGCAGTCAGGTGCTGGTTACGGGCTCACCCGAGGCGCTCGGCGGCATCGGCAAGAACGTCCCGGAGGGGATGATACCCTCCATGTCCGACGGCCAGATGTTTGTGATGAATCTGTCTGACCGTAAAATCAACCCCGTCACGCGCGATTTCAATCCCGCGGTCACAAACGCCTCATGGAGCAAGGCCGACGGAAACATCTGGTTTACAGCCGAGGATGGCGACTGCATCCGCCTGTACACCCTCAATCCCCGCACCGGTAAGTTCAGCGTCGCCGCCCGTGGCGAGGACCTCGTCACCGACTTCTCGCTGCCCGAGTCCGGCTCCCGGCTGGCATGGGCAGGGCAGGGGGCTTCCAACAGCGACCGCCTGTACCTTGGCGACAGAAAGGCGCAGAAAATAGTCTTCGACGCTAAGAAGGAGCAGCTTGCCGACGTGAAACTCGGCGAGTGTCATCCCTGGAATTTCGTCAACGCCGAGGGCGATACCATTATCGGCCGCTACTATCTGCCCGCCGACTTCGACCCGTCGCGCAAATACCCCGTCATAGTCAACTACTATGGCGGCTGCAGCCCCTCCGAGCGCACCTTCGAGAGTCGTTATCCCCAGCACCTTTACGCCGCCCAGGGGTATATAGTATATGTGCTGAATCCCCGCGGCGCCACCGGACGCGGCCAGGAATTCTCGGCGCATCACGTCAACACGGCCGGAAAGGGCGTTGCCGAGGACATCATCGGCGCCGTCAAGGACTTCCTGGCACAGCATCCATACGCCAACGCCGACAAGGTGGGGTGCATAGGCGCCAGCTTCGGAGGCTTCATGACCCAGTATCTGCTCACGCAGACGCCCATGTTCGCGGCAGGCATCAGCCATGCCGGCATCTCCGACCACACCTCGTACTGGGGCGAAGGCTACTGGGGCTACAGCTACTCGGAGGTTTCCATGGCCGAGAGCTACCCCTGGAGCCACCGCGAGCTTTACGTGGACCAAAGCCCGCTGTATAACGCCGACAAAATTCACACTCCGCTGCTATTTCTGCACGGCGATGCCGACCATAACGTCCCCGTTGGAGAGAGCATACAGATGTTTACCGCGCTGAAGCTGCTTGACCGCCCCACGGCCTTCGTGGCTGTGAAGGACCAGGACCACCATATCCTGGATTATGACAAGCGCGTGCGGTGGACAGACACCATTTTCGCCTGGTTCGACAAGTATCTGAAGGGAGATCCGGACCAGTGGGAATCAATGTATAAGTAACTCATTTACGAGGGCGTGTCATAGCGGCCCATCCGGGTCGTCGCTTGCGGGTTCGGGCTCGGTCACAATCCTTTGATTGCTCCCATCGCTCTCACCTGCAAGCTCCTACCATCCGGACCACTCTGACAGCGCCCTCCCATCCGGAAACAAAAGGCGAGGTATCATTATTATACACCGCCTTCTTTTTTTGTATTTCGTGGCGAAATACAAACGAAAGGAAAATAGTTCAGAATAAAATCTCAGGTGGACGGTTGCGAAACATATCGTAACGTCTGATGT
>SFNC01000148.1 GCA_004554255.1 Bacteroidales bacterium | reverse complement strand
GTTTTAAAAGGATTCTATAATATACTATTCATCAATAATCTCAATTCGTGATAATTCATTATCCACATGGATTTCGTACCCCTTATAATTGATAGCATAGCCGATCAAACCATAGCTACAAAAAAGCGGTCCGCAAGTCATTCTGGAGCCATACCAGGTAAAGAAGCATGGATCTCTATTATATCCGTCAAGCCAATGTTCGCAATCGCCTGAACGTTTCATAATGGCGTTGATCAAACGCTTCAATTCGTTGGGTATATTTTTTGGTATTCTCATAATGCTCTAATATTTTATAGGTTCTATAATAGGGGTTAATATAAAATCTCGTTGTCCGCTGTAAGGATGATCTCTCGTGGGTAAGAGCCGGGGCGAACCTCGCAACGTTCTGAGAACTTCCAGAGGTTGCCGCACTGTCGCTCATATACCAACACGCCCGCCGACTTTCTGAATGTGCGTGCCACGGTCGCCATGCCGCATTTCGTTGCTGTCATTTCCTGAGGAGTGCTCCACCATTTAGCTATAATCTTCAAAACCTTGCCACCGACACAAAGCAGGTAGGCGTATTCTTTTCTGTCATTCATAATTCAGTACAATTTTGTGGGTTCTATAATATAAGGTCCTTTCCTGAGCGTGTGCGAAATCCTCAATATTTCGCACACGCTATAATAAGGATTCTATGCCGCAGGCTGTGCAATCAGTTGTGCACCAGGTCGGCAGCGGGTCAGTACCTCAAGGGCTGCGCAATATGTGGGATATACTGCCATCGTAGAGCAACCGCCGCCCGTAGCTTCGCACACGTTGAAAAACACCATGAAACCAGAAGGCACGCGGCGAATCTCGTGTAATTCGTGGCCGTTGTAGTCCGTGTATCTTTCAAACTGCCACACCCTGCCACAGTCTTCCGGCTGCTCCTCTTTGCTGAAGCCGTACAGCATGCGGAACTCGTCAGGCGTGAGCACGACGGCGGCACGCTGTCTGGCGCGTTGGTCGGCCTTATAGTCGGCACACTGCACAAGGTCGGCAACGTCAACGCCACAAGCAAAGAGGGCGGAAAGGTGCGCATTAACGGCGGCTACATGCTCCCCGGCTTGCGTCAGTCGGTCGAAGTCAGCGGCAGCACTGCGCAACAGTTCCAGGCGGTCGGCAGCCAGATCGGCGGCGAAGTCCTCGGCGGTGTGGGTCGGTGCGGTGCCCGTGATTTCTCCGGTCTCGTATAACGTAGCATTCGCGCCCGGCTGGGCGGTTGTGCTGTCGGCTTCTGTCGGTTCGGTGTTGTCGCTTGTCGTGGTGGGCGTGTGCTCACCCTGGGCGGTCGGTGCGGTAGGTGCGGTCGGTGCGTCCTTCTGTGGCTCGCTCTCGTTGGCTGTGTCGGCTTCTTCGGCGGTCGGGGTAACTGATACCCCGAACCACTCGCGAAGGCGTGCCACGGCCTCGGGCTCGCTTGCTTGCCACTGCTGGGCGGTTTTATTCCAGGTCGCGCCGTGTGCTTTTATCGCCCTGCGGTTGCGGTATGTCGTGCGGCTGTCGCCTACCACTGCCACGCCCTCGGCGGTCTCTACGAGCTGCAAACCCTCTGCGGGTGCCTCGTCGGTCGTACCGGTGCTGTTGGCTGCCTGAGCCTTGCCCGGCTTCGGGTCGGTAGGCTCTGGCGTGGTTGTCTTGGTGTAGCTGCGCACATTCCAGGCACGGCGGGCGATGGTCTCGGCGTTCTCGGCGAAGCCGTGCGCGAAGATGTCGAACACGTCCACGCCTAAGGCTGCGGCCACTGCCTCGGCCTCCTTGTTGGTGTAGGTGTACGCCTCAGTATAGCCGTATTTGTTGCGGTTGTCTGCTGCTGGCACGGCGGCGAAGATCTGCGCCAACAGCTCGGCGCGTGCCTCGTCTGACATTTCGCGGCTCGCCTTGATGTCGCCGCCGTTGCTGCCCATGGTCAGGCGTGCGAAGTCGGCAAACTCGGCGTAATCTACGCCCGTCGAATCGTCCCAGCCGTTGAAGGTGTCGCGACGGCTGCAAAATAAATTAAGGTCGGTTTTTTCGTTGAACTCCTCCACGGTCGGGCCATCCGTCCATGTTAATTCAAAGTCAGCACCCCAGCCACGGCGAACAGATACGGAGAACTTGACGCCGGGGAAGGCAGCGGCACACATAGCCAATATATTAGCCTTTCGGGCGTTGTCAATCTTTCGGGCGGTTGATGTGCCGTCCTGCTCCATCTTCTCAACGTTGCGCATAAGGGGCAACCACTTTGCACAGCGTTTGCGATATTCGGCGAGGCGCTGCGCTTTCTCTTCGGCTGCCTGGTGCTCCTCCTCTGCCTTGCGTGCTTCTTCGGCTGCCTTGATGCTTTCCACCTCGTCGGCGAACATCTCGGGCCACTCTATTGGCACATATATATAACGGGCGTAATTGTAGCCCTCGGAGTCTATAAGATAGTATTTGCCAGAAGGAGAGACGACGAGGGCGCCGACGGTGTAAAAGGTTGCCCATTCCTCGGGGGTGTAGTTGTATATGTTGCGGTCTTCTGTCACATCCTCAGAACGGCAGAAGCCTTGCAGGTTGTGACGTATTACGAGTTCGTCGGCGAGGTCAGGGCGTGCGAAATCTGCCTCCGATACTTTTATAATTTGCTCGACACAGCAAAGGCGGGCCGGCTTCTCGGCTGCGTGTGTGTAGCATGTGAGGGCGTGCAGCTCCTTATATAGGCCGCGGCCTCCGTCACACTTTAAGCCGCTATTATCGGCCCAGAAGAAGCCACCCACGGCGGGCACACCTTCGAGGCGGTCGGCCTCCTGCGCGTGCTGTGCGTACTTTGTGCGCTGGCGTGCTGCCTCTTTCTCTGCGATCATCTCGCGGGCCTTGGCCTCGGCTGCCTCGGTTGTGTCCTTGCCGAATGTCTTAATATATGCCGGGCGAGATTCGGGCGACATGACGCCGCACCATCCACAAATGCCGGTGTATTGCTCGTTGTCGCTGTAATACTGTGCACGCTGTGCCTTGTCGGTTAATACTGTTACTAAGTTCTCTACGATCTGGTTAAATGTTGCTTTCATAATCTTGTATTTTGTTTTGTTAAAAATTCGGTGTTATAAGATGTTGCCTATAATATAGGGCGTTAATCTTCGATAGGTTTGCCGTTACGGCGGTAGTGTGTGCCGTTGCGCTTCACGGCATCACGGAGGCGGCAGAAGGCGGCGAGGGTCGGCGCTTCGGCGTTCTTGGTGTCGTCGATCAAAGTCATATCGGTTATATGCGCGCGCCAATAGTCGCCACGTGCCGGGGTTGTATAAGTTACAATATATCGGCCATAACCGGCAAAACGAAAATCAAATGCAAATCTAATATTATTCATAATCTTGTATTTTTGTTTATTGTTAAAAATTCGGTGTTATTATAAAATGTCTATAAAGTAGGGCGTTAATACTTGATGCTGAGTAATATAACGACCACGGCGGCGGCGATGTTGTAGCCAACGAACTGCCAGCCGGTGCACTTGATGGGGTCGCCATCCTTGCCGTAGAACTCATGAGAGGCAC
>SFNC01000040.1 GCA_004554255.1 Bacteroidales bacterium | reverse complement strand
AAAGCGCTAAGGCGATGAGGGGAACGGGGTCTAAACAACGAATCAATAATGGACACTAACAAAGAGTTTTCGCAGGCGATGGCGCAATGCCGCGATATTTTCTTGAAGAAGTTGCAGGATTATGGCGCATCCTGGCGCATTATGCGTCCGTCGTCCATCACAGATCAGATTTTTATCAAGGCAAAGCGCATACGCTCGTTGGAGACAAAGGGATTCTCTGCTGTCGGCGAGGGTATTCTCCCTGAGTTTATCGCGATTGTAAACTACGGAATAATCGGAATAATACAGCTTGAGCAAGGCTATGTGGACAGCAAGGACATGCCTCAGCAGCAGGCTATAGAGCTGTATGACAGAATAGCGGAACAGGCCCGCGAGCTCATGATAAAGAAGAATCATGATTACGACGAGGCTTGGCGTGGCATGCGTGTGCCGTCCTATACCGACCTCATTCTCATGAAGATAGAACGGGTAAAGGAGATTGAGGACCATGCCGGACAGACTGTAGTCTCCGAGGGAATAGACGCTAACTATATGGACATGATAAATTATGCCGTCTTCGGAATCATCAAACTCAAAGAAGAAGAACAGGGCTGACGCCGGTGCCGCCGGCGGCGCAGGGCACAGCCATGGTATCTTCTTGGCTGTGTGGGCTTTGCGTGTGCTGTGTGGCGCGGTATTCATCTTTTCCGGATGGGTCAAGGCAATTGACCCGTGGGGAACGGTATTCAAGTTCAACGAATACAATCAGGCATTGGGGGTATCATTCCCGCATGAGCTGATTGTAGCCGGGGCATTCCTGCTGGCGGCGGTGGAATTCGCGCTGGGTGTAATGCTGCTTACCGGAGCGTTCAAGCGCCTGTCGGCATGGGTGCTGGCCGGATTTATGGCAGTGATGACTCCTCTTACGGCATGGATTTATTTTACGGACCCGGTTGCGGATTGCGGATGTTTCGGCGACGCGCTGATAATCTCCAATGGCGCGACTTTCGCAAAAAACCTGGTTCTTCTTGCCGCCGCGGTGTTGCTGGTGCTTTGGAACAGACGTGTAAAAGGAATTGTAAAGCCCGCCATACAGTGGGTGGTACTGATTTTTTCGCTGGTTTATCCGCTGGTACTCAGCCTTTACGGCTACACGGTTCAGCCGCTTGTGGACTTCAGGCCGTTTGCCGTAGGAGAACCGGTATCCGATGCCGCTTCCGTGCCGGAACCGCGTTATATTTACTCAAAAGGCGGGGTTGAACAGGCGTTCTTAGCTGATTCTCTGCCCGATGATGGCGAATGGACCTTCGTGCGCCGTGAGGAGCCGGCAAAAAATGCCAAGGGCTCGGAAATAGCAATTTTAGATGCAGACGGCGATGATATTACCGCCGACCTGATGGATGAGTCGGCGAACGGCATGATGCTTCTGTGCGTCTCGGAACCTGCCGCACACGGAATTTCGCGCTCGCACATGGCAAATCAGCTGTATACTTACCTGGATTACAGGGATATACCCATGGTTGCGGTAGTAGCATCGGACAGCATTGATGCATGGGCCGC
Organism: Bacteroidales bacterium; assembly: GCA_004554255.1. Classification (GTDB taxonomy): domain Bacteria; phylum Bacteroidota; class Bacteroidia; order Bacteroidales; family Muribaculaceae; genus CAG-873. The sequence goes on along the minus strand of SFNC01000040.1, from coordinate 14,211 downwards.
GATGGTGGGCGCACAGTATCCGGTTTATTTTGCCGACGATACGGACATAAAGACTTTAGTTCGCGGAAACGCCGCTCTGGTTTACGTCAGGAACGACACTGTGCAGTGGAAGTACTCGCTTTACAGCATAGATCCCGAGCTGCTGCCCGAGGAGGACAACAACCCCGGCGATAATGTAATATCCACCATCACGCCGGTGGAAGACAATAATATACTGATGTATCTCACCATGGCCTATATCGCTGTAATTATTGTAATTGTGGCGATGTCGCTGGTTCGCGTAAAACCGGCGAAGCTCCGTAAGGCCGAAAACAAGGCTGCCGATAGCCATTAGTGATATTGAAGTTGTCCAAGTCCATAAAAATTATTAACTTTGCAAGTTGAATATAGACATCAACCAAAATTAAAAATTAAATAAACAAAAATGAGAAAAAACATTGTTGCAGGCAACTGGAAAATGAACACAACCCTCCCCGAGGGAATCAAACTTGCCGAAGAGGTAAACGACGCTCTTAAAGCTGTAGAACCCAAATGCGATGTAGTGATTTGCGTGCCTTTCACACATCTGGCCTCTGTTAACGGAGTCATCACCGAAACCAAAAAGCTTGGCCTCGGTGCTGAAAACTGCGCAGACCACAAGAGTGGCGCTTACACCGGCGAGGTTTCCGCTGCTATGGTAGCATCTACAGGTGCAGGTTATGTTATCCTCGGCCACTCAGAGCGTCGCCAGTATTATGGCGAGACCGCCGAGACTCTCCGCGAGAAAGTGGCTCTGTCTCTGGAAAACGGCCTTACCCCCATCTTCTGCATCGGCGAAGTTCTGGAGGAGCGCGAAGCCGGCAAGCACTTCGATGTTGTTAAGGCTCAGGTAGAAGACGGCCTCTTCAATCTTTCTGCCGAGGACTTCGGTAAAATCATTCTGGCTTACGAACCCGTATGGGCTATCGGTACCGGCAAAACCGCTACTTCGGACCAGGCTGAGGAAATCCACGCTTACATCCGTGGCGTGATCGCCGACAAATACGGTAAGGAAGTTGCCGATAACACATCTATCCTTTATGGTGGCAGCTGCAAACCCTCTAACGCAGCCGAACTCTTCGCAAAACCCAACGTTGACGGTGGCCTCATCGGTGGCGCTTCACTGAAGTGCGCCGACTTCATGGGCATTGTAAACGCATTCTGATTATGACATTCCGCATGGTCGCGGGGCAAATCGTTGTCCCGCAACCATGTTTTTAATCAATCTCAATTTTTACTCTATGCGAAAATTCCTGACATTGGCCGTGGCACTGCTTTCCGGTGCATGTATGGCATTTGCCGGAACAACAGCTTCGGTCACGGCTACTAACGACAGCGTCCCGAATATTGTGGAAGAGCTTACCTCCACCGGCAAGGTTACAATAGTGCAGCCGCCGGCGTTGCTTAAACGTCTGCAGTCCGGCAACGCTTTCGAGAAGCAGGCTGAAACTACACAGCCGTCATCTGTGCAGGCGCGTACCATCAGCGGTTTTCGTGTTGAGGTTTTCGCCGACAATAACGTGCGCACGGCAAAGTCTAAGGCATCGCAGAAACGTGCGTTGCTGATGTCGCGTTTCCCGTCGCACAGAGTATATCTTACATTCGAGTCGCCATTCTGGCGCGTACGTGTCGGCGACTTTAAAAACCGTGGCGCGGCCGACGCTTGCATGGCCGAGATTCGCCAGGCTATTCCGTCCATTGGCGGAGATCTGCGCGTGGTGCGCTGTACCATAAACAACCATTGACAGGTTGGATATTTCCTTATTTACTCTTGTTTCATGAGTGATTTTGAATCTAAAAATATAGACAAAGAGGCAGAAGCAAAAATCGCCGCCGTGGCCGGGCATCTGAAAGCTATTATAGAATTGCTCGGCGAGGATTGTGGGCGCGAGGGGCTTGTCAAGACCCCCATGCGCGCTGCAAAAGCGCTGTGGTATGTTACCGACGGATACCGCAAAGACCCCAAGGCGGTGATGAATCAGGCCATTTTTGAATATGCCGGCTCGCAGATAGTAATAGTTAAGGATATTGAGTTCTATTCTATGTGCGAACACCATATTCTGCCGTTCTTTGGTAAAATATCCATAGGATACATCCCCGACGGGAATATGATAGGGCTCAGCAAACTGGCGCGGCTGGTAAATGTCTTTGCCCGCCGTCTGCAGGTTCAGGAACGTCTTACCAGGCAGGTTTGCGAGACTGTTATGGAAACTTTGCATACCTCCGGTGTGATTGTGGTCTGCAATGCACATCATCTGTGCATGAAAATGCGCGGTGTGGAGAAACAGGAATCCACCACCACCACAGTTCACTGTTCGGGCGTTTTCGAGACGGACTGCGCTATGCGGCAGGAATTCATGCAACTCTTAAAGGTATAATAATGCTGCGCGTCGGGATAAAAAGAATTACGGTTGTCGCCGGGGTCGCGGCTGTGCTGCTTGCGGGCTGCACCGGTGTCCCCGACCATATTATCCAGCCCGAAAAAATGGCGCGTCTGATGGCGGATCTGAACATCGCCGAAAGCGCAGTGGATATGAATAGCCGCGATTTTTACTCCGATTCCTCGCGACAGGTTGTTAAACAGGCCGTTATGCAACGCTATAATGTGTCGCAGGATTTGCTTGACACATCCTTCATGTGGTATGGCGCGCATCTTGACAAATTCATGGATGTGTACGACCGTTCCACCGAGATAATCGAGAAGAAAATAGAGGAAAACGGAGCCGTCCTGGCCAGCCAGTCGGCACTGTCTGTCTCCGGTGACTCTGTGGACGTGTGGAGCTCATCGCGTCAGATTCTGTTCACGCCGCTGTCATCATCCCGTTCTGTATCATTCCATTACGATGCCGATGCCAACTGGGAGCGCGGTGATACATACACATGGCGTGCCAAGTTTATCGGCAACAGCGGTAATGCGTCATGGCTGTTTGTGGCAAGTTACTCGGACGGCGCTACCGAGGTGCTCAGCACCAATTTCAACGACAGCGGTTGGCAGGAAATGAATTTCATAACGGACTCGACGCGCACGGTTAAAAGCCTTTACGGTTTGCTGCAGGTTGAGCCGCGAAACAACGCCATTTACCTGGACTCTGTGGAAATGATACGCAAACGTGTCAATCCCGAAAAATATACACAGCGTTACAGACAGAAACTCTACGAGCGTAAAAAGCCAAAAACGGAATGATGCGCAGGTATCTGTCTCGCAATGTGATTTTTAACGGCATCCCGATTTGTGGGCTTACACTTGTTGCCGTACATAGTAATGGCCTGATTACCCACGAGCCTTTCCGGGCCGAAACTGCCGGAACCGCGTTTGTTGACGGTTCCATTATTGTTAACGGAGACAATATTGAAATTGTTCCGCGGTCGGCGGAAAATGACTCTCACCAGCCAAATCTTTTTCACCAAAAATGATTTCGATAAATAATCTTTCTGTAGAATTCAGCGCCAAATCCCTGTTCGATAACATAAATTATGTTATCAATCCCCGCGACAAAATAGCCCTTGTGGGTAAAAACGGTGCGGGAAAATCGACGATGCTGAAAATTATAGCCGGACTCCAGAAACCGACATCCGGAACTGTCGCCGTCCCTCAGGGCGTGACGGTAGGTTATCTGCCGCAGCAGATGGTTATCAGCGACTCGCTTACTGTTTTCGAGGAGACAAGAAAAGCCTTTTCCCACATAGACGAGATGAAGAAGCGGCTGGAGAATCTGAACACTCAGCTTGCCGAAAGGACCGACTATGAGTCTCAGGAGTACGCCGAGCTGATAGACCGCATGACGTCCCTCACAGAGGAGATTGCCATGGCGGACAGCGAGAATTCTATCGCCGAGATGGAAAAGACTCTTATTGGTCTTGGCTTTCTGCGCACGGATTTCGACAGACCCACATCTGAGTTTTCCGGCGGCTGGCGAATGCGTATTGAGCTGGCCAAGATTCTTCTGCAGCGCCCGGATGTCCTGCTGTTGGACGAGCCGACAAACCACCTGGACATTGAATCCATACAGTGGCTTGAGTCTTTCCTTAAGGAAAAGGCCAAGGCGGTGGTGCTGGTAAGCCACGACCGCGCCTTTATAGACAATATCACCAACCGCACCATAGAGATTTCGCTCGGAAAAATCTATGATTATGCCGTAAACTATACCAAGTTTGTGGAGCTGCGCAAGGAACGGATAGAGCAGCAGATGCGCGCTTACCTTAACCAGCAGAAGCAGATAGCTGATACCGAGCAGTTTATAGAGCGATTCAGATATAAGGCCACAAAGGCCGTGCAGGTGCAGAGCCGCATGAAGCAGCTTGCAAAGATAGACCGTATAGAGGTGGACGAAGTGGACAACTCGCGTCTGTCGCTGAAATTCCCGCCCGCACCGCGATCCGGCGACTATCCCGTGATAGTCGACGATTTAGGTAAGGCATACGGCTCGCATCAGGTATTCGACCATGCCACTTTTACCATAAAAAGAGGCGAGAAAGTCGCTTTTGTCGGCAAGAACGGCGAGGGAAAGTCCACTCTCGTAAAGTGCATAATGAATGAGATTGCCGATTATACCGGAACACTGAAACTCGGTCATAATGTTAAAATCGGCTATTTTGCACAGAACCAGGCCCAGTTGCTTGACGGCGAGATAACCGTTTTCGATACCATTGACCGTGTCGCCGTCGGTGACATACGCCTTAAGATTCGCGACATCCTCGGCGCCTTTATGTTTGGCGGCGAGGCATCGGATAAAAAGGTGAAGGTCCTTTCCGGCGGCGAGAAAACGCGTCTGGCCATGATTCGTCTGCTGCTTAAGCCCGTGAACCTCCTCATCCTTGACGAGCCTACCAACCATTTGGATATGAAGACAAAAGATATCCTTAAACAGGCCATCAAGGATTTTAACGGAACAGTAATCGTAGTGAGCCACGACCGCGAATTTCTGGATGGGCTTGTGGAAAAAGTCTACGAATTCGGCGGCGGCAAGGTGCGAGAATGCCTCGGCGGTATCTGGGAGTTCCTGGAGAAGAAAAAGCTTGACAACCTGCACCAGCTGGAGCTCAGCCGCAATGTGGAGCGCCCGGTGGTCAAGGAGGAGAAAGTGGCGGAGCGCAAGCCCGAACCGACGGCAGAATCCGCTCCGCGCCAAAAACTCTCTTACGCCGAGCAACGTGAGCGGGACAAGGCTATTCGCCGCGCCGAGAAAAAGGCATCGGAGGCCGAGCAGGCTGTGGCAGAAGCCGAAAAATCCGTAAAGGAAATAGAAGAAAAAATCAATGCCGGAGATGTGTCTCCCGAGATTTTCAAGGCCCATGCCGATGCCAACAAGGCCCTGGAGAACGCCATGAGCGTCTGGGAACTCGCCGTTATGGAGGCAGACGAGCTAAAATAATACTTCTTACTCTCTAAAATATGAATAGAAAGCTAATGACAGCCGTTATGACAATGGCAGCAACAACAGCGATGGCAGTCGCTCCGAAAGGAATCGACCGTGCCAATCTTGACCCGACCGTCAGCCCGGGTGAGGATTTCTACGAGTACGCTTGTGGCGGATGGATGAAAGCAAATCCCCTCAAGGCAGAATACTCACGTTTCGGTACATTCGACCAGCTTGGCGAGCTGAACCGTCAGCAGGTTCACGACCTGATTATGGGCCTTGACGCCTCCAAGGCGGCTAAGGGTTCCAACGAACAGAAAATCGCCGACCTTTTCGCGCTCGGCATGGACAGCGTGCGCCTTAACAAGGAGGGTGCGGCTCCTGTTCAGAAGGATCTGAAGACCATTCAGAACGCCAAGCGCGGCGACATCATGAAGCTGATGGCCACACTCCCCGGCCTCGGAGTATTTTTCGGCACCGGCGTGGAGGCCGACATGAAAAATTCAAACGTAAATGTCATGTACTGGAGCCAGGGCGGACTTGGACTCGGCGACCGCGACTACTATCTGGAGGACTCAGAGCGTGCCAATACCGTACGCGCTGCTTACAAGAACTATCTCGAGACAATCGCTCGTCTCGCCGGATATTCGCAGAAAGACGCCGAGCGCCTTGCCGCAAACTCCATGAAGATAGAGAAACAGCTTGCCGAGGCAGCCATGAGCCGCGAGGAACTGCGTAACCCGGCGGCATCGTACAATCCCATGTCTGTCGCCGACGTGGAAAAACAGAATCCCAACGTAAAACTCAGCGAATATTTCAAGGCACAGGGACTTGATAATGTGGAAAACATCATTATCGGTCAGCCCAAATCTCTTGCCGCTGTAAACGACATTCTGGCAAACGCAAGCGAGCAGGAGCTACGCGACTACATGGCAGCCGATTACCTGTCAAGCGCGGCTCGTTACCTCAGCGACGATTTCATCAATGCCAACTTTGAGCTGTCGAAGGTCATCAGCGGTGTGGAACAGCAGCAGCCTCGCTGGAAGCGCGCTCTCGGTGTGCCCAACGGTATGCTTGGTGAGGCTCTTGGCGAACTGTATGTTGCAAAATACTTCCCGCCGTCCTCAAAGGAGAAAATGCTCACCCTCGTAGGCAACCTCCGCACCGCTCTTGGTCAGCACATCGACAATCTCACATGGATGAGCGATGCCACCAAGGCAAAGGCACACGAGAAACTGGACGCATTCACCGTAAAAATCGGTTATCCCGACAAATGGCGCGATTACAGCAAGCTGACAGTTGACCCGTCCAAATCCTACTGGGAGAATGTGCAGGGTGCCATCCTGTTCAATCAGGATTTCAACAACAACGACTTCGGCAAACCCGTAGATAAAACTCGCTGGTACATGTCGCCTCAGACCGTAAACGCCTATTACTCACCGCTCAGCAACGAGATTTGCTTCCCGGCAGGAATCCTGCAGGCTCCCTTCTTCATGCCTGAGGCCGATGATGCCCTCAACTACGGAGCCATCGGCGTGGTTATCGGCCACGAGATGACTCACGGATTCGACGACCAGGGCCGTCAGTTCGACAAAGACGGTAACTTCAACAACTGGTGGACAGAGGAAGATGCTGCTGCATTCACCAAACTTACGGATGTGCTGGCCGCACAGTTCGACAGTGTTGTAGTACTTGGCGATACACATGCCAACGGCCGCTTCACATTAGGCGAAAATATCGCTGACCAGGGAGGCCTCCGTGTAAGCCACACCGCATACCATAATTCGCTGGGTAACAGCGAGGGAGAAGTGATAGACGGATTCACTCCCGACCAGCGCTTCTACCTGTCGTACGCCAACGTCTGGGCCGGAAATATCCGCGATGCCGAAATCCTTTCGCGTACCAAGACCGACCCGCACTCTCTGGGCCGCTGGCGCGTAGACCAGACCCTGCGCAACATAGAGCCCTTCTTCAAGGCCTTCTCCATCAAGGAAGGTGACAAAATGTGGCTCGCTCCCGACAAGAGAGTTACAATCTGGTAATAACATCACCAAATAATCAAATATCGCGGATATCAACACCCCTGATACCCGCGATATTTGTTTTTTTTTGGTGTGCCAGTTGAACCTGCAAAACCTGCAAAATATAAGATTTGTTACTTTTTTTGGTGAAAATGTTTGCCGGAAAGAAATAAATTCGTAAATTTGCCCTTGCAACGGTTGCCGTGCTGTATAGAGTTACAGAATTCGGCATGATTAGCAGAATATTCCGGGTATCCGGGATGACGTTCTGCCAAAAGGGAATCCGGTGAGAATCCGGGACAGTACCCGCTGCTGTAAGTCCCAGGACATTGCGCTGACGCGCAACCAAGGTCGGTTACATCTGTGGCATTGGAGCATTGCTCCGAGAAGCCGTTAGCCGAGCCGGGACAAGTCAGAAGACCTGCCGTTGCAACGTATATTACTGAGCCTACGGGACTATGGGCACGTCAATAACTTTATCCGTGACTATTTTTATAGTATCGGTTAGTTTCTATATAATCCCGTTTGCGCTTGTGCGTATACGGGATTTTTTAATGTGAAATTTCTATTTTTTCTGCCGTCTTGTTACCGGACTCCCACGTCACAGTGTGGGAGTCCGGAAATAAGCATCGGTCTTAGCGCTTATGAAGGGTAATCTGTTTATAGTCAGTGTTTTATTGTCGCTTGTTTGCGCTGCTATATCTTGTCGCAGCGGCAAGGGCGAGTCCGATATAATTCTCTGCGACACAGTTTATTCGCCCCGCTATGCCAGCGGATTTGTCGTTACCGGCGACAGCACGCTGCGTCAGATAACGGTGAAATCGCCGTGGCAGGGCGCCGACAGTGTGGTTACGCGTCTGCTGGTCCTCGGCGAGGGTGGGGAGGCGCCGGCCGGGTACGACGGCCAGATTATCAAGGGCCCGGTCCGCAGGATAGTGTGCATGTCGTCCACGCATGTCGCCATGCTTGAGAAATTAGGCCTGGCCGGACTGATTGTCGGTGTCTCCGGAGTTGACTACCTTAACAGCCCGGGCCTGGTAGCCCGCAAGGCCGAGATTCTTGATGTGGGCTATGACGGGAATATGAATTACGAGAACATTATGGCGGCGAATCCGGATATTGTTCTGCTGTATGGCGTGAACGGAGCCTCGTCCATGACAGGAAAACTGGATGAAATGTCCATACCGTATATTTATATAGGTGATTATCTGGAAGAATCTCCCTTGGGAAAAGTGGAGTGGCTGCGGGTAATAGGAGAGATTACGGGGCGCCGTCAGGAGGCCGATGAACTGCTTGCCCGTACGGCATCGCGCTATGACTCTCTGTGTCAAATTGTTACCGACGCCCGCGTGTCGCGCCCGTCCGTAATGGTTAACGCGCCATACGGAGACAGCTGGACGGTTCCGCCCGTGGACAGTTATGTGGCGACACTAATCAAAGATGCCGGCGGCCGGTATATCTATGACAACATCCGCGGAAACACCTCGGTGGCAGTGGATATGGAGGAGGTATTCCTGAAGGCCACCAAGGCCGATTTCTGGCTGAATGCCGGAAATTTCACGACAATGGACCAGCTGAAGAATTCAATGCCGAAGTTTGCCGTGACGGCGCCTGTTGGCAATTCCAGGGTATACACCAATAACTTGCGTGTAAATGCCGCCGGAGGAAACGATTATTATGAGAGCGGAGCGGTAAGCCCCGATGTAGTTCTGCAGGATATTATAAGCATACTGCATCCCGAGCTCGTCCCTGCCGGATATACGCCAAAATATTACCGCCACCTTGAGTAATAAGAGTCTAAAACGGGGTCTAAATCTTGCGGGATTGGCGTATTTTTGCTAACTTTGCCTTTTGGAACAGATACGCTGTTCCCGATACAAAAATACACGAATCTACCAAGATAGAAATGAAGATATTTTCTAATGAAGAGATAGCCCGGCTGGAGAAACAGACTCTTGCTACCGAGGACATCACCACTCTGGATCTGATAGAGAATTCGGGCGAGGCTGTCGCCGCCGAGATTTCGGCACGATGGATGCCCGGCAAGCGCCTGCTCGTTTTTGCCGGATGGGGAAACAATGGCGCCGACGCGCTGTGTGCCGCCCGTAATCTGGCGCAACAGGGCTATCGTCCGGAGGTTTATCTGTTCAATATCCGAGGCAACAGGCTCACTCCGGAGTGCCGAATCTGCCGCGACAGACTGCTGGAAAGCTGTGCCGGAGCGGTTGCATTCAAGGAGATTACCGGACAGGAACCTTTTCAGTGGCCCGAACCGGATGCGGACTCTCTTGTGATAGACGGATTGTTCGGCAACGGACTTACCGGCGTGCTGCCGCGGTCGTTCCAGGTGATTATCCAGCAGTTGAACCAGAGCGGCGCTGCAATCGTAGCCATAGACATGCCGTCGGGTCTTCTGTCGGACTGGAACAATGACAATTCGCGCGAGAATATGATACATGCCACCTTGACATTGGCGCTGACAGCTCCGCGAATGTCGTTCATGCTCTCGGACAACGCTAATGTTGTGGGCGAGTGGAAAGTGCTGGACATCGGTGTCAGCCATAAGGCCATGAGCCAGGCGCCTTATACTTTTTATCTGGTGCGGAAAAGCACGGTGACGCGGTATCTGCCTCGCCGTAAAACCTTCAGCAGCAAAGCGGATTACGGCAATGCTGTAATCGCCGCCGGCTCTTATGGCATGTATGGCGCGGCCTGCCTTGCGGCGATGGGTGCCCTGCGTTCCGGAGCCGGAAAGGTAACGGTGAAAAGTGCCGGTACGGGTATGCCGGTGATTCAGAGCACAGTGCCGTGTGCCATGTTTAAGGGCGATAGCGGCAGCGACTGCATAACCTCGCTGGCGGATGTGGCGGACTGCGAGGCTTTGGGCGTAGGCCCCGGTATCGGAACCGAGACGCCGACTATCGATGCCCTGGAGGCGATGCTGAAGTCGCGAAACGCCTCGTCCAAGACGGTTGTTCTTGATGCAGACGCGCTGAATTGCATAGCCCAGCGCCCGCTGTTGCTGAATTATTTGCCGGTATTGTCGGTATTGACGCCGCACGCCGGTGAATTCGACCGCATTTTCGGTGAGCATAACGGTGACGAAGCCCGCCTTAAGCGCGCACTTGAGGTGTCTAAATTCCACAAGGTGATAATTGTCCTGAAGGGAAGATTTACTGCAATAGTACGTCCGGACGGTAAGGTGTTCTTCAACTCCTCGGGCTGTCCCGCCATGGCAACTCCCGGAAGCGGCGATGTGCTTACGGGTATTATAACGTCCTTTATAGCACAGGGTTACAAACCGGAAAAAGCGGTGTTCATAGCGGCGTACGTACACGGTGTGGCCGGAGAGCTTGCCGGCGCGCAGAATGGCGAGTACGGAACAACGGCCATGGATATAGCTAATTGTGTGGGGGTGGCTATCAGAAACCTCAGCAACGAGTCCAAGTTGTGACAAAATTCAAAATATATAACAGTATGAAACACAAGATATTAACTGTTGTGTTATGCGCTTTGTTAGTTCCGTTTATGGTATCGGGCCAGACAACACAGCGCCTTACGGCAGACAAGCTGAATGAATATGCCATTATCTATTCGCTGCCCAAGACGGTATTCGACATAACGATAGAGACCGAGCATACCGTCCGGAAACCCGGTGATTTCGCCAATTACGCGAAACGCCACCTGGGTATGACCGGAGCTGTTACCACTCAGCAGAACACAGTAAAGATAAAGAGCATAAATATAACTCCACGAGGTGTCGCAGACCCGGAAAAGCGCTATGCCGCGCAGTTCAAGGCCGGAAGCGGAGCAACGATGCTGCTTGACGAGGCCGAGGTGCCACTGGCTTTAAATCTGGACAATGTGACATTCCCGGAGCAGCCGTCACTGCCGAAGGCAAACCCGATAGGGCCGTCCGTGCTGGAGACAGATGCGGCGCGTCATGCCCTTACGCTTGACATAACCCGTGCCTCGTCGCAGTCCAAAAAGGCCGAGCTTACTGCTCAGCGGATTTTCGAGTTGCGCGAGCAGCGTAACGACCTTATCAGCGGCAATGTGGAGAATATGCCTCCCGACGGTGGAGCGATACAGGTTGCCCTGGATAATCTCAACGCCCAGGAAGCGGCTCTGACAGCCATGTTTATGGGCACAACGCAGACATTTACTGATGTGCGCACTGTCACATTTGTCCCCGGAGAGAATGATTCGACTGATATTGTGATTGCGCGTATCTCGCCGATAGACGGAATAGTTGACGTAAACGACCTTACGGGAATGCCGCTGACGCTTGACTATAAGGTGCTGGAGCGCGGAAAGCTGCCTGAAAATGAAAAAGGGCAGCCCAAAAACTTCCCCAAGGGCGGTCTGGCTTACAATATTCCCGGCAGTGGAACTGTAGCCCTGAAGTTTAACGGCAAGGTTATAGCCTCGGAAGATTACGACATCGCTCAGTTGGGAATGGTATTCGGGGTAGACCCGTCATGGTTTACCAAAAAGAATGCCCAGGGGTCGGCCGAGTTCTCGCCGATAACCGGAGCGATAGTGAAATTAGCCTCCGGGACAGCGGTAAGCAAATGAACCAATAGATTAATTGCGTGTTAGTTACAATAAATACTAAGACCCCGTTCCCCAATATCCGCAACAACTGGGATTTGAGCGCATTGCGCGCATCCTCGGTGGTACAGTGCCTGCAGGACAAATTCGGTGTTAATCCGTCCCGGCTTACCGCCGGCGGCCGCGGAGAGTATAATCCCGTTTCCACCAACGACACTCCCGACGGACGCCAGCTGAACCGCCGCACGGAAATCATAATAACGCCTAAGCTTGACCGGTTTATGGACCTGATTGACCATGCTCCGTCGGATAGCGATAAGTGACATTAACGACATATAATCAGCAAAAACCGGCAAGTACGGTGCGAGCGCACCGTGTTTGCCGGTTTTGCATTTATAATAGTGACAATATTTGGCGGATGCGGCCGTTTTTATTAAATTTGTAGTCCTAATGATCATAATCAATGAAAGAAATAATCTGCCCTAAGTGCAACACAGCTTTTCAGGTTGACGATTCGGTCTATGCAGCTATCCTTGAGCAAGTCAGGGGTAAGGAGTTTAATGCCGAGATGGAGCGACGCGCTGAGGAAATGCGACAGCATTCAAAGTTGAACGAGGATAAATTAAAACTTGAACTCGAGAAGGACTTTGATAAGCGATTGGCTGAGAAGGATAACGATGTCTCGGCCTTGCAAAACGAGATAATGCGCCTGAAAGGAGAGATTTCAGGCTTTGAAGCGATCAAACGGAGCGAGTTGCTGAAGCTGGAAGGCGAAAAGGCGCGCGAGCAGGCTGAGGCGGTAGCCAAAAAGGATCGGGAGATAAGCGTTCTCAACTCTAAACTGGCCGCCAAGGATGCGGATATAAAGACAAAGGTCCTGGAAGAACGCGCCGCCGGACAGGCATCTTTGCAACAGAAGGAAAAAGAGCTTGTGGAGCTTAAAGGAAAGCTGGAACTGCAGAAGAACCTTGCCGAAACCCGCGAACTGCAGCTGGCCGAGCAGCATAAGGTGCTGTTGCAGAGCAAACAGGAGGAGATAGACCGCCTAAAGGATTTTAAGCTGCGGTTGTCGACAAAGATGGTGGGCGAGAGCCTGGAGCAGCATTGCGCCATGATTTTCGAGCAGGCCCGCGCCATGGGGTTGTTCCCCGAGGCATATTTCGGAAAGGACAACACTGTGATAGAGGGTACAAAGGGCGATTTCGTGTTCCGTGACTACGTTGACGGTCAGGAGTATGTGTCTATAATGTTCGAGATGAAGAACGAGTCCGACGCGACGGCCGCCAAGCACCGCAACGATGACTTTCTGGCAAAGCTTGACAAGGACCGCACGCGGAAAAAATGCGAATATGCGGTACTGGTGTCAATGCTCGAGCAGGACAGCGAGCTGTACAATAACGGTATAGTTGACAAAAGCCATGTATTTCCCAAAATGATGGTTATCAGGCCGCAGTTTTTCATGCCCGTGCTGAGGCTGATAACGCAGGCGTCGCGCAAAGGATTCATGGAAAAGATGGGTCTGATGCAGCAATTAGCTCAGGCACAGTCGTATAACGCTGATTTTTCGCGATTTGAGTCCAATATCAACAAATTCCGCGAGGAGTTCTCTAAGAATGTAAATGCTGCGCAGGCCAAGTTTAAGAAAGCGTACGACGGCATTGACAAGGCGATAGAAGCCCTTGAAAAGCAGATAGCCAACCTCCGTGAAATCAAGTCCAATTTTGAGGCTTCGGAGCAAAAACTGCTGAATGCCGACCACGTCGCCGGCGATCGCTTGACGGTAAAGCACCTCACCTATGGAGCCCCCTCGGTAAAAAAGAAGATCGAAGACAGCAAAAATACCGAATTTTAATGTAAATCTAACTTGTTAGATGATAATGGGATGAAAAAGATTTGTGTATTAAAAAAGAATTTCGTAACTTTGCATTCCGAATTGTGAATAATAAACAAAAAAACAAAATAAAGAGATGAAACGTACATTCCAACCTTCTAACCGCAAAAGAGTTAACAAACACGGATTCCGTGAGCGTATGTCTACCGCCGATGGCCGCAAAGTTCTGGCTCGTCGTCGTGCTAAAGGCCGTGCCCGCCTGACAGTTTCTTGCTCTATCGCCGGAAAGTAATTCTATTTGCGATGAAACTAAAAACGATGTGTCGGGCTTCCGGTGCATCGTTATTTTCATTGTAACCCCTCGGGTAAGAACTGCCAAAATGCTTCACTGGTTTTCATGCCGTAAATTTAACACTTTTATTATAATTTC
>SFNC01000039.1 GCA_004554255.1 Bacteroidales bacterium | reverse complement strand
GGGCTATGTGACTGAACCAAAAGACTAAAGATGGCCGGAAGCTGCGAGAATACGCTAATATTATATTGTTCGCGGGTGCATGTTTTAGTTATTAATTTTTTTTAAAATACACCGCCCCTGCATTAACAAATATTCTTTCTCCGAAAGCGCTAAAGCGATGAGGGGAACGGGGTCTTAGATAGTGTCATTCTCCCGGTTCAGTTACTTGGATTTGCTTTCCGGTTGGGAATCAGCGGCGGCATAGAATTTGTTAGAGCGCTCGTAACCGTCGCGGGGAGCCGACCACATAGTCAGGAATGTGATTATGCCGAGGACACCGATGGTGATGAAGCAGTAGAACACAACGTTCCAGCCGAAGTGGTCGGCAACGATACCGATACCGATGGCCGAGAGGAACGAGCCTACATAACCGAATACACCTGCCAGGCCGTTTGCGGTAGCCGAAGCCTCTTTGGTAGCCTGGTTCGCCGAGGCGATACCGATAAGCGCCTGCGGGCCATAGATAAAGAAACCGGACATAGCCAGGATGGTGATAGACAGCCACATGGGGATGCCGGGCAGGAAGATGAACAGAGCCATGAACAGGCTTGCTCCGGCCATGCAGACGAGGCACATGCGGTGAGCTTTGCCCTTGAAGATATGGTCGGTGGCCCAACCTGCGGCGATAGTGCCGATGATGGCGAGGAATTCAAAGATACCAACAGTCCAGGCAGCGGCCTCGATGGACATGCCGCGGTCTTCGGTGAGGAATTTGGGGCCCCAGTCCAGGATACCCATGCGCATCACATATACAAAGATATTGGCGATGCAGAGAGTCCAGATCCAGCGGTTTGTCCATACCATAACCTTGAGGAATTTGCTGTGCGAGGGGTTCTTGCCATTGTCCTTTTTGCCGGTTTTGGTGGCGGGGAGCTCGGGCAGGCCAACGGAACGGGGGTCGTCGCGCAGACCTACATACAGCCAGATAGAGCCTAAAACAGCGATGAGGGCGGGCACCCAGAAGCACCAGCGCCATGCGTCCCAGTGCTGTGCGTAGTTAAGTACGGTGTTGTAACCATCGGGGTCGTCAAGGCTGACTTTCAGGTTTGTGGCGATAGTGTTCATAACTTCGGGGTCGCCGGACATGTCCTTACCCATGATACCCATAATGTAACCGCAGACGATAACAGCGGCAAAGGCACCGATGGAGTGAGATGTGTTCCAGATAGACATTTTGGTAGCCAGCTGCGAGGGGTGAATCCAGCAGGGCAGCAGACGCGCGCACGGAGGATATCCCATGCCCTGGAATGCCTGGTTGACGATAATCGTGATGGCCATTACCAGGATGAGCATGTTTATCAAGTCGGGACCGGCATCAACGCCTGTAATCCACGAGCTGATGTTTACGCCGAAACCGAAGGCGAAGTTGGACAGTGCGCAGAGCAGCAGTCCCAGAGCCATTACGGCACGCGCGCTGAAACGGTCTACGACAAATCCGTTGAAGAATCGCGAGAAACCGTATATAAGCGAGCCGATACCGATAACGATACCGAAACTGGTGTTGGAGATGCCGTATTGCGCCGTAAGGCCGGGCATCGCGATAGAGAAGTTTTTACGAACAAAATAGTAAATGGCATACCCTATCATTGATACCAGGATGGTGCGGAACTGCCAGCTGTTGTATTTTTTAATGGTGGCTTTGTCCCAGTTGCCATATATGCTTTCGCTTGCCATATAGTTATGTAATTACTGAGTTAAAGTGAATTTAATTTCTTGGTTTCTTCAATGTCAAGAGCGTCGGCGATAATGCTGATGGGATTCATGACAGGGTAGGGAGTGGACATTTCTATCTGCCATTTGCATGTCTCGCAGTCGCAAGCCACCACATCGGGCTTGGCGGCGTTAATGGCATCGAAGAGCTCCTGCCCAATGGCCTGTGAGTAAGGGTAATTCTCCTTTTTGAAGCCGTAGGTTCCGGCTATACCGCAGCACATTGACTCCAGGGGGATGAAGTCAACGCCGGGAATCATCTTCAGCATCGCCTTGGAGTACACTGCCCAACCCATCTTTTGCATGTGGCAGGGGGTGTGGTATGCTATGCGCATCTTGAAGTCGGGGCGGAAAGCCAGTTTTATCTTGCCTTCTTCCAGCAGTTTGTACAGGAAGACAATGACCATGGAGATGTCGTCGCGGATGTCGCTGTTGTCCACGCCAAGGAGGTGGGGATACTCGTCGCGCATGGTGAAGATACATGTTGAGCTTGCGCCGATAACCGGGCCTTTGCCGCTCTTCACAGCCTTGCGGATGCTTGCCATGTTGAGCTCGGCGTCTTTCTTGGCCGAGTCAATAAGGCGGTTTGAAATCTTGGCCACGCCGCAGCATTTCTCTTTCTCCAGCATGTTCACACCGTAGCCTACGGCGTTGAGAACCTTTACAACGTCCTTTCCGAGCTGGGGGAAGTTGTAGTTTACGTAGCAACCGTGATAATAAGTCACCTGATTCTTGAAAACAGACTGGTCCGGTGCCTCTTTTTTGAACCATTTCACAAAAGTGCGGCCGGAATATTTGGGGAACTGGCGGTGCTTGTCTATGGCCAGGAAGAAGTCCATGCCAGCCTTTACGGGGCTCAGCGCGGTCATGGTGTTCACGATGGGGGCCATCTTGGTGGCCATACTGCCGACGAAGTCGGTGGAGGCCAGGATGCGGTCGCGGAGTTTGGGCGATGATTTGTCGTAACGCAGACGTGCGGTCTGTATTATGTCGCCGATTTTTACGTTGTTGGGACATGAAACCTCGCAGCGTTTGCAGTTAAGGCAGTATTTCAGCGCTTTGTCATAGAACGCGGGGTTTTTAAGGCGATACCTCTCGCCGTCCGGGCCGGCCTGCTTGGGGCCCGGATAATTGATGTTTACAGCGGCCACGGGGCAGTACACCGTGCAGATGGTGCATTTGATGCATTGCTCAAAATCGTTGGCGCTTATATTTTGTTTCTGGTAGTCCATATCTTTAAAACTCAGGAGATTTTGTTAGCGACATTAAGAGCGGATAATATGGCCACACCGGCACCGCAACCGTCCTTGAGGGCATTGCAGCCTCCGGTAACGGCGCCAATGGCGTATACATTTTCCAGTACCTTGCCGGCGATGCTTACGCGGGCATCTGCGTCGGTATGCACGCCGTAGCTCATATAGGGCTGTTCGGCAAAGAGGTTTTTGTCGAACCACGCGTTACGGTCGGCGGGAGCGTCCACGTCAAGTCCGAGAACGGGCTCGAAAATGCGGTCCGGAGCGGCAACGACACCGCGGCTGAAGAACGAGCCGGTGGCCAGGATATAAGTTTTGGCCTCCATGCGGTCGTCGCCGAGGTTTGCCGTGCGTACGGACTCCAGACGGTTGTCCTTTACGGTGCCGTCAGTAACATTGTCGCCGAGGAAGTAAGTTCCGCCTAAATTCTCAAAGTGGCGGCGGAGCATCATCTGGGTACGCATTCCGGGCACCGATGCCGGGTTTGTGGCGATGGCCATCAGCTGTATGCCGGGGAGCATGGCGCGCAGTTCCTCTACGGGTTTTTCGCTGTCAAGACCGATAACTGCCGGAATAATAACCGTTTTGGCGTCACCGGCGGCCTCCTTTATGGCCCGGGCAAAGGCGTGCAGTTCGGCTCCGCGCATTATGCGAGCGATGTTGGGGGCGCGCATCTCGGTGTTGTTACGGCGCATGGCGTCAAGGTGTTCGGTGGTTATCACGGCGGTGTGAACATCAGCGCCGGCTTTTTTGAGATTGTCCTCAAGGAATCCGGGGTAAAAATCCAGGAAACCTTTGAGGCGGCAAATCACGGTCTTGCCCCAGGCTTTGGGGTCGGGACAGGGAGCAACGGCAGTTTCAACGCTGTGCAGCCACGAGGGCTTGAAGAGGCCTATGGGAGTGAGGCGCCAGGCATTGCAGTCGGCGCTTCCGGTGTACGACAGACCGGCCTCGGCCATGAAGGCGGGAACCGATTTGGCCAGTTCGGCGCATTTGTCGGCACCGATGCGCGAGTAGGGGTGTTCGGCGGGCAGGCTTTTCATCGCTTCCAGCGGATTGGCAACAGCCTCGCCGTTAACGTGTGACAGCAGGCTGAAGGAGCCGCTGCTGAAGTGTACGGCGCTTTGTCCCGAAGAAATGATGGCGGTGCGGATTCCTTTTTTCTGCAGGGCAATGCCTGCGGTAAGTCCGCTAAGTCCACCACCTATTATTATAGTGTCGAATTTCATGATTCCAGTAATGATGTTTTTCGGTTATTTTTTGGCATATTTGTCAAGGCCGCATACGCCATCGTATATCCAGCTTGCGAACTGTTGCTCCACCAGGGTCTGTCCCCAGGCGACGGGCATCATTCCTTTCCAGCGTTCGTTAACGAATCCGGCCAGGTCGGTGAGCGCCTTCTGCTCGTTTTCGAGGACTTCGCCCATAACCGAAGCGGCGCGAGCTGCGCAGAGACCGCCCTGGCAGGTGCCCATGCCCATGCGTGTGCGGCGGCGCAGATTCACCAGATTGTTTACATGCAGGGAGTCAATGGCATATTTCACCTCGCCGACTGATACGGCCTCGCATTCGCAGACCATGGCGTCGTCCTCGGGACCCTTGCTGATGTTGCAGGTGAGGGAGCCGTGACGGCCCTGCGCGGCGATCTGCTCGGTGCCAAGCTCGATGATGTGCTTGCGCGAGGACTTGCTTTTGGGGCATTCCTGATTGCCGTCCGAGCCGGGCAGGGGCACGTCGGCGGTGTCGCATTTCACGGCAGTCTTGCCAAGTTTTTTCATTGCCATGTCGGTGGCCCATTCGGCCATCAGACGGTATGTCATGAGTTTTCCGCCGGAGATGGTCATAAAACCTTCTATGCCGTCGCGGGTGGCATGGTCGAGGCATACGATTCCGCGGGAGATTGAGCGGCCGGAGGGGTCGTCGTCGCTTGCGATGAGCGGGCGAACGCCGGCGTATGCTCTGAGGATGCGGGTGTAGGCCAGGGCCGGAGCGATTTTTATGCCTTCGCGAAGCAGGATGTCCACTTCATCGCTGGTGACGTCCATGTTGTCAACCTCGTCGAAGGGCACGCGGCTGGATGTCGTGCCGATAAGGGATATGGTGTCGCCGGGAACAAGGATGTCCGCGTCGGCGGGTTTGCGGCAGCGGTTAATAACCACGTTGTTCACGCGATGGCCGAAAATCAGCAGGGCGCCTTTTGCGGGGAACATGTTGATTTTGGCTCCGGCTTTTTCAGCAATCATGTGGCCCCAGATGCCGGCAGCGTTGATTACCAGGTCGCATTCCACGGTTTTGGTGTCTCCGGTGTAGTGGTTGCGGAGAACAACGCCGGTGATGCGGTTGCCGCTGCGCAGGAAGTCGGTGACCTCGTGGTAAGTAAGCACATCGGCGCCGTGTCTGCGTGCGTCAATGACGTTGGCGGTGGTAAGTCTGAATGGGTCAACGGCGCCATCGGGGACTTTCACGGCACCTACAATCTCGGGGTTTACCGCCGGCTCAATGCGCTTGGCCTCTTCGGGGTCGATTATCTGGGCGTCAATGCCTGATTTCTGGCATGCCTCCACGAAGGTCTTCTGATATTCGAGGGAGTCCTCGGGGAGGCTTACAAACAGACCGCCGGTTTCTTCGACACAATGCGAAGCCACACGGCGGAGAATCATATTTTCGCGGATGCACTCGTTGGCGCTCTCGGCGTCTGTAACGGCGTAGCGTGCGCCGCTGTGCAGCAGACCGTGGTTACGTCCGGTGGCGCCGGCAGTGAAGTCCAGACGCTCCACCAGCAGCACTTTAAGGCCGCGGCGCGAGCAGTCGCGGGCGGTACCGGCGCCGGTTGCTCCTGCACCGATAATCACCACGTCGTAATGCGGGTTCGGGGTGGTTTTAGCACTCATTATGTGGGTATTTAGGTTTAGATTTGCAAGGGATGTCTGTTATGCAATTATATGTCCCGGGTGTTGACACCCGCGGGCTTTCGTTTTGTGCATATTGTTATTTCGCAACAAAAATACTTACTTTTTATGATTTATCCAAATAAATTTTTGTTTTTGTGCAAGAATATTGCTCTGAGTGCGGTTAAATATCTGCATATTAGGATGTTGGTGAGTTTGTCTTGTCGGCGCAGCGTGACGCTTCGCGCGCTTTCGTTGCGAAACTTTTAACAAAAACTATTGCTATTGACAAATTTCTTTGCTATCTTTGTGCGTTGTTACCATTCAATCTACCGTGAACTATGAATCTTGTTAAAGAGGAACGACATAATCTGATTCTGGAGACACTGATGCGTCATGACTCCGTGCAGGTGTCAGATCTGGCAACGTTGCTTGAGGTCTCTACAGTCACCATCCGCAAAGATCTTACCGAACTGGAGCGGGCAAGCCGCCTGTACCGTAGCCACGGCAAGGCCATCCTGATTAATCCGTACATCAACAACCGTACCATCAACGAGAAAGAAAAGCTTGCACGTGGCGAGAAGGACGCCATCGGGCAATACGCTGCCTCGCTGATAGATATGGACGACAGTATCATCATCGCCTCCGGCACCACAGTGCTTGCACTGGCGCGCGCTATCCGTCCCAATCATCGCCTCACCGTTATATCCGCATCGCTGCAGGTGTCCGACGCCCTTGCCGTAAACGAGGATATCGAGGTGGTACAGTTAGGAGGAACAGTGCGGACAAGCTCGCTTTCCGTGGTGGGACGCATCGCAGAGTCGCCGCTCAGCGAGTTCTCGTGCTCGAAACTTTTTATGGGTGTGGATGGCATAGACCTGGAATTCGGAATCACCACCACAGACATACAGGAGGCATCGCTGAACCGCGTGATGATGCGCACGGCCCAAAAGACAATCGTGCTGGCAGACTCAAGCAAATTCCGCCGCCGCGGATTCGCAAAAATCGCCAATCTCACGGATGTGGACATGATTATCACCGATAACAACATCCCCGACTATATAGCCCGGCAAATCGAAGAATCCGGCGTGGAGCTTAAGATAGTTCCTGTAAAAGACTGACAATCATAACAATCACAATACCCTAAAAACTGATGAAACTCAAATCAATCCTTGCCACACTGGCATTGGCCGCAGCCGCAACAGCATCGGCCGCACAACCCAAAGTTATCGCCCATCGCGGATATTGGGACACTCCCGGATCGGCGCAGAACTCAATCCGTGCGTTGGTAAAAGCCGACTCAATCGGTGTCTATGCATCCGAATTTGACGTGTGGATGACCGCCGACAGCGTTCTGGTAGTAAACCATGACCCCTCTTATAACGGCGTGGTTATCGAGACATCGCCCGCATCTGTGGTTACCGCACAGAAACTTGCCAACGGAGAGAATCTGCCCACACTCGAGCAGTATCTCACCGCTGCGAAACCCCTCAAGACCCGTCTTGTTCTGGAACTGAAATCTCACAACAGCCTCAGCAACGAGCGTGCCGCCATCAAACGTATCCTGGAGATGGTCAAGAAATTCGGTCTGGAGGACCGCATCGACTATATTACCTTCTCGCCCACAGGCTTCCAGCAGCTGGTTAAAAATGCTCCCAAGCCCGCCGAAGTATATTACCTCAGCGGAAACCTGGTGCCCGAGCAGATTAAATTCATGAAGGCTAAAGGTATAGACTACTCTCTGAAGGCCATGAAGAAGCACCCCTGGTGGATTCCCGAGTGCCACAACCTGGGCCTTGAGGTAAATGTCTGGACCGTAAACAAACCCGAGGACATGAAGTGGTGCATAGACAATAAAGTGGACTACATCACAACTAATGACCCCGAGGGCCTGCAGGCAATGCTTGCCGGAAAGTGCAAAAAATGCACCGACGCCGATAAATGCAAGGACGCCAAAAATGACGGCAAAAAAGCCGATAAAAAGTCCAAGAAGAAATAAAATCGTATAAATCAGCCTCTAAGTGCCGGAGGACTTGCAAAGGTCTTCCGGTATTTTAGACCCCGTTCCCCTGGGGGAACGGGGTCTTATAAACATACAGTATCATGAAATCAGCACTACAGTACCTTGCCGCCGCCACTCTGGCTTGCGTGGCCGGGACAATAGTTTTTGCCGGAAATACCGGAGCGGCCGCGCCCGGAAGTGCGGCCGGCGACACGGCCACGAAAAAAACATACGAGGTCTACACATTCCCGTATGGCGATACCGTCAGGACTTACTCTATGTATATCCCGGACAGCCTTGCCCCGGGACGTCCGCTTATAGTGATGACCCACGGCTATAACTCCAAGACCCGCAGACGCAAGGACCTGAACAAGCAGGCCCGCAAATACGGCTTCGCGATATGTTATCCCAACGGCTCGCCGGACTCCAAGGGCAAGGAAGGATGGGATGTCGGTTATCCCGCACAGTACACCATGACTGTAAACGAGGCCGAGTGGTTCGGCGCTTTCGTTCCGAAAGTAGCCGAGAAATTCAACCTCTCGCCCGAAAATGTATTTTTGGCGGGAATGTCCAACGGCGGTGACCTCTGCTATCAGATAATGTACGAGAAACCGGAGATTTTCAAGGCATACGCCTCCGTAGCCGGACTGACTTTCGAGTGTGTCTACGACTCGCTGCGCCTCACTGCTCCGAAGCCGTTCCTGGAGATTCACGGTAACAATGACCGTACTTCGGCATGGCAGGGCGACCACCTCAACAAAGGCGGGTGGGGAGCATACATACCCGTGCCCCTCGCGGTAAGCGCCGTTGCGGCGAACAATCGCTGCCGCTCGATGGTATGCGACACGCTTACGTCTTTAACGCGCCCCGAGGCGAAGGTTTATCACATGCTGTACACCGACTCGCCATACGGCACGGATGTGGAGGTATACGAAATTGACGGCGGAAAACACTCCTGGGGACACAAGGACGTGCCCACGGCCGAGATTATTCTGCGCTTTTTCAACCGCTATGTAAAATAACCACCTGAATATGAGAAAATTATTATTACCTTTTGCTCTGTTGGCGGCCATCTCGGCATCGGCATATCAGCCCCAGGCCAACCCGATGGTTTTCGGCAACAACCGCCTCACAATAATCACGCCCACCCTGTTGCGACTGGAATATGCGATTGACGGCAAGTTTGTAGACGAGCCCACGCTGTTCGCAATAGACCGCAGCAATGCGCTGGATACTAAAGATATAGATGTCACAGACCTTGGCGACAACTGCTACGAGATAAAGACTCCGGCGGTGCGTATATGGTACAAGGCCGACGGTTTCCCGTTTTCCACATCCAATCTTAATGTCTTTTATCAGCTGAACGGCAAGGAAAAGAAATTCACAAACCGCAAAATCGCGAAAAACAACCTGGGAGGTCCCGTGGAAACCCTTGACCGTGTCACCGGCGAGATTCCGATGAACGACGGTATTCTCAGCAAAGACGGCTGGTATGTGATTGACGACCGCAAGAGCGACATCCTCGTCAACGACTGGCTGCGCCCCCGCGACACGTCCACAAGCTTGCAGGATGAGTATTGCTTTGTTTACGGCAACGACTACAAGGCCGCGCTGGCATCGTTAGGCGCTGTCAGCGGAAAAGTGCCCATGACCCGAAAGTACATCCACGGAATATGGTACTGCAGATATTGGGATTATACCTCCGACGAGTTCCTGGACATCGTTGACGGCTACGACAAGAACGACTTCCCGATTGACAATATCGTTTTCGACATGGGCTGGCACACCAACGATGCCACTGTCGGTACCGGTCACAACGGACACCTCAACTGGAACGGTTACACCTGGAACAAGGAGCTGATTCCGGACCCCGCCGACCTGATTTCCAAGCTTCATGCCAAGGGCGTGACGGTATCGCTGAACGACCATCCTCACGACGGCGTGCGTCCGCACGAGCATAACTATGCCGATTTTGCCCGCGAACTCGGCGCAGAGGACGGAAAGGTGCCTCTGTTCGACCTTTCCGACAAGAAATATATGGACGCATTCTTTAAATATGCCCATCACCCGTCGGAGGAAATGGGCGTGGATTTCTGGTGGCTGGACTGGCAGCAGAACTATCTGTATCCCAATGTGCGCGGCCTCAACAGCACCTCTCTGTCGTGGATAAACGAACTGTATTACCGTGACTCACAGCGCCTTGGCAAGCGTGGCGCTGGCTACAGCCGTTGGGCCGGATGGGGCGACCACAGACATCCCATACAGTTTTCCGGCGATGCTCAGGCTAATTGGCCCATGCTGGCATTTGAGGTAAAACTCACATCCGGAAGCGGACAGGGCGGTTGCTACTACTGGGCCCACGACACCGGCGGTTTCCGCGGATTGCCCAACCCCGAGCTTACCGTGCGCTGGACGCAGTTCTCGGCGCTTTCGGCCGCACTGAGAGTGCACTCCACAAAAGACCCCAAGCTGGACCGTCGGCCCTGGATTTCAGGCGAAAAGGAAACCGATGCCATGCGTCGCATGTACCACTTCCGCGCTCAGCTGATGCCATACGTATACAGCAATGTGTGGATGACGCACAACACGATGGTGCCCCTGAACAGAAATATGTTCATAGACTTCGGCGACCAGAAGGAGTCGTTCGACCAGCCCCAGCAGTTCATGTTCGGCGACGCGCTCCTCGCCGCCCCTGTCACTTCTCCCGGTGAGGGCGAGAACAAGGTGGCCTCGCAGAAAGTGTGGTTCCCGGCCGGTGAAGTATGGTATGACTGGTTCACGGGCGAGCGCCATGAAGGTGGTGTAACCAAGGAAATCGCCAAGCCCCTTGACGAATTCCCGCTCTATGTGCGCGGCGGACACATCCTGCCCATGCAGCCGTACTCGGCGCGCCCGGCCTCGGCAGTGCTGGACAATCTGGTGATGACTGTGTTCCCGGCGGCCTCGGACGTCGACAATACTTTCGACCTGTATGAGGACGATGGTATAAGCCTGGACTACAAAGACGGAAAATACCGCATCTCTCAGCTCAATTATTCGCAGAAGGGAAATACCGCCACTGTTACGGTTAACCCGGCAAAGGGAAATTATGAAGGCGCTGTAGCGGCGCGTGCGTACACGCTGCGCCTCCCGGCTCTCGCCGAAAAGGCCGAAGTCCGCGTCAACGGCAAGAAGTCGCGTGTCGTCATGGTGGATGGCGTGCCCACTGTCAATATTCCCAAGACATCCGTAAACCGCCCGGTCAAGGTAACCTTTCAGGTCCTTTAAGACGGCATATAAATAAGGTAATCCTCTCCCGGCACCACCCGGGGAGGATTGCTTTTTATGTGTGCTATTGCAGGAATGTGTTTTAATTCGTACCTTTGCGGATATTTTTGTATAAATCATGCTTGAACAATTTGGTAACTATATAGTTGATATCGCAGACTTTCTGTGCGGATATCCCTTATTTTTTCTGCTAATAGGCGGCGGTTTATATCTGTTTATAAGTAGCGGTGCTATTTCCATCCGCCGTCTGCCGGCATCCGTAAGGGTGCTCAGACAAAAGGGCGGAAACTCCAAAACCGGAGAGATTTCGTCGGTGCAGGCGCTGATGTCTGCGGTGGCGGGAACGGTCGGCCTTGGCAACATAGCCGGTGTGGCGATAGCACTGGTGATGGGTGGCCCGGGCGCGATTTTCTGGATGTGGATAAGCGCAATAGTGGGAATGTGTACCAAGTTCCACGAGGGCGCGCTGGCCATAATGTTCAAGGGCCGGGACAGTCATGGCAACCCCCGCGGCGGCATTATGTACATGATAGAGAGGGCATTCGGCGCGCGCTGGAAGCCGCTTGCAGTGTTCTTTGCCGTGGCCGGTATGTTCGGTACGCTGTGTATAATTAACGCCAATCAGCTCACCGAGGCAGTCGTGAGCACGTTCACAACGCCCGAGGGCCTTTCCAACAGCGCGTTTTTCGCCGGATTCGGCAACGCTACCGGCCTTGGCGCCGAGGGCGCTTTCCGATTGATTTTCGGACTTGCCATTGCTATGATTGTGGCGCTCGTGGTTCTTCGCGGTGTAAAGAGAATAGCGCGTGTGGCAACGGTGTTGGTGCCGTTTATGGTCGGCGTTTATTTCCTTATGGTACTGTATATTATAGTGACACACGCCGGAGATGTGCCCGAGGTGTTCCGCCGGATTTTCTCGGAGGCATTTAACCTGCGTGCCGGTTTCGGCGCATTTGCCGGAATCGCCATCATAGGTGCGCGTCGTGCCGCTCTGGTAAACGACGCCGGCATAGGTACCGCGTCCATCATGCACGGCGCATCGCGCAATACGGAGCCTGTACGCGAGGGCCTTATTGCAATGCTCGGCCCGGCGCTGGACTCCGGGCTGGTATGCACGCTAACGGCCGTGGCCCTGCTGTTGTGCGGCGATTTCAGCGGCGCATCCGAGGGCGTGAAAGGCCTCTCCATAGCCATGGATGCCTTTAACCGCGCTATCCCCGGCGGTGCATATATGCTGATGGTGGTGGTGTTCTGTTTCTCGCTGTCGTCCATGTTCAGCTACTCGTATTATGGCACCAGCTGCGCCACGTACCTCTTCGGCCCCGCGCGAGCAAAGTATTATACTTGGTTCTTTATCGCCACGTTAGTGGTGTTTGCCGTTATACCCGTGGGCGTCGCCGTGGGTCTTACGGACTTGTTCTATGCCTGCATGGCATTCCCGGCCATGTGCACCATCCTGGCGCTCAGCCATCATGTGCGCAAAGCCGCGAAGGTCTACTTCACTCGCCCCACAAAATAATAGAGGCGAAACCGTTTCCGGCTCCGCCTCTTTGGGGTATTCGGTTATATTATTTCCGATTATTTGGCGCTCTCTATAACGGGATTTACCCGGGGGCGTTTCATAGCACGTATCACGAAGAATACGCCTATCAGAACAAAGGGAATGCTCAGTAACTGGCCCAGGTTCAGTGTCATTGTAGCTTCACGTGCCACCTGGTCGTTCTTGACAAATTCAATGAGGAAGCGGCTGAGGAAGCATCCGATAAGGAATGTTCCGAAGATCAGGCCCGGGCGGCTGCCCATTCCTTTCCGCCAATACATCCACATCAGCAGTCCGAACAGCGCCAGATAGCACAGTGCCTCGTAAATCTGTGTGGGGTGCGCCGGCAGAGTCTGGCCGTCGCGTACGAAAATGAATCCCCATGGCAGGTCTGTTACATGGCCGTAAATCTCGCTGTTCATGAGATTTCCGATGCGTATCAGCGCGCCCACTAAGGCAATGGCGACCACAAGGCGGTCAAATGTCCACAGTGGCGAGCGCTTGGTGGTTACCCATGAATAGCCCAGCACTGCCAGGATGACACCTATGGCGCCGCCGTGGCTGGCCAGTCCGCCGTGCCAGGTCTTGATTATCTCTGCCGGATGTGCCGAATAATAATCCCATTCATAAAAGAATACGTGACCCAGGCGCGCACCTATAACAGTGCCGGCCACTACCCAGAGGAGCAGCAGCGGGCACCATTTTTCGGGGGCGTTGTCGTGCCTGAACATGCGTTCCACGATGTTGAAACCCACCAGGAATCCGATGGCAAACATCAGACTGTACCACCTGATTGAGATAAATGAGGTGTGTAGCAGTTCGGGGTCCGCGTTCCAGACTATAAAGTTCAGCATTGCCAATTATTTTGTCAGGGGTGAGTAGTCGCGCGAGTAGCGGAGCATCTGCTCGGGATAGTTCTCGGAGTATGCGACTTTAATATCCGTGATGTTGCCGGCGGCATCGCGTACGGGGGTGTAGACGGGGTTAACAAAGCCCTTGTAGGGTGCGATGCTGAGGTGTGAATAGCGCTCCAGGACTTCGCGGTGCAGTTCGGGGTCGAATTTAACGGCGTAATCCAGCACTAACCGGCGTCCGGCGGCATAGTCGCCCTCCGAGCGCACACGCTGCACCTCTTTCAGCAGTTCGCCGAACAGTTTACGCAGGGCCTGATAGTCGTTTATCTGTACAAAAGTCTTGCCGTTTTTCTTGACCAGCTCAACCACATTGTCGGCTTTTCCGTGCTCAAGGGCCCATTTGGCGATGAGCTGACGGTTG
Organism: Bacteroidales bacterium; assembly: GCA_004554255.1. GTDB lineage: Bacteria > Bacteroidota > Bacteroidia > Bacteroidales > Muribaculaceae > CAG-873. The sequence goes on along the minus strand of SFNC01000039.1, from coordinate 1,778 downwards.
CGCATGTGCGCTTCCTCAATGTCTTTGCCGGGCTCGATGCGCATCAATTGTGTCATCAGACCATTCAGCATGTATTTGTAATACTCCGCTTTGTAAGCGTCGGGATTATCCAGGAGGCCTAATTCAACGAGCTTGGGGTCTGCCAGGTAGTACAGCGCGAACAGGTCGGCGCGGGTCTCCTCCAGTGTGGAACCGTGCTCCTTAAGGGCGTCGGGATCTACGCCGGGCAGCAGTTTGCCCGAGCCGTGGCCAAGGCACTCGTGCAGGTCGGTGTGCAGATTGTCGGTGATGAACAGATAGTCGTCAAGGAGTTTGGAGGTGGGGGCGTCAATCACGAATTCCTCGTTGAAGCCATTGCCGTGAGCGGCCTCGTCGTAAGCCTCGGTGATATTTTCAATGGTCACGGATTTTGAGCCGTGGGCGGCACGAATCCAGTTGGCATTGGGGAGGTTGATGCCGATGGGGGTTGCGGGATAAGCGTCACCGGCAAGATTTGCGGCGGTAATTACTTTTGCGGACACGCCTTTCACTTTCTCTTTTTTGAAGCGGGCGTCTACGGGGCTGTTGTCCTCGAACCACTGTGCGTTGTCCGATATAACCTCTGTACGGTGGCTGGCCTTGTCGTTCTTGAAGTTTACGATGGACTCCCAGGAGCCGGTCATGCCCAGCGGGTCGCCGTAGCTCTCGATGAAACCGTTGATAAAGTCCACTTTGGATTTGGTGTCTTCGGCCCAGAGGATGGAGTATTCATCAAAGGTTTTGAGGTCTCCGGTGGTGTAATACTTGACGAGGCTCTCGATGATGGCGCGCTGGGCGTCGTTCTCGGCGTACTGCTTGGCTTTATTGAGGTTCTCGACGATTTTTTCGATAGCGGGGGAGTAAAGGCCGCCGATTTTATACACCTGCTCTACGATTTTGCCGTCTACCTTGGCAACGCGGGTGTTGAGTCCGTAGCTGACGGGGGTGAGGTCAGTGGTATCTTTTATAGAAGCGTAGAAGGCTTCTACTTCGGCCTGGGTTACATTGTTGTCGTACATGTTATTGGCCGAGGTGCGTATAAGGTCCTGGCCATCGGCCTGGTTTACGCGCTTGGCATACATCGCGGGGTCGAAGATGGCCTTGCTGAGGCGGTCCAGTTTCGCCTGGTCGCCAAGTTTGTTGGCGTTGAATTCGCGGGCGAAGAAATAGCTTGAAAAACCGGGGACAAATTTGTCCATCGAATAATGGTGGTGTATGCCGTTGCCGAACCAAACCTGCTTTACGTAGGTCTCGAAGGCCTTGAAGTCGGCACTGTTGCGGTCACCTTTGAAGTTGGTGTAGATAGCCTCCAGTACGGGACGGAGCTCCAGGTTCACCTCGCAGTTTTGGTCCCAGAGAATGTCGCGGCCATACTGTGCGGCCTCTGTCAGATAATAAACCAGGAGCTTCTGGTTCAGCGACAGATTCTCGAAGTCGGGAACTTTGTAGCGCAGTACTTCGATGTCGGCGAAGTTGTCTACGTGATAGTCAAATGGTTTCTGTTGAGCCATTGCTGAGAAAGTTACGGCCGAGCCTATCATGGCTGCGGCGATTGTCTTGGAAAGAGTCATTATATTAAATGTTTAAGACCCCGTTCCCCAATATTTGTTAACGCAGGGGTCGCAGATTTCGGTCAGATTTAGTCTTGCAGGAGAAGGAGCATAGCGGGCTATGTGACAGAACCAAAAGACTAAAGATGGCCGGAAGCTGCGAGAATACGCTAATATTATATTGTTCGCGGGTGCATGTTTTATTTATTA
>SFNC01000147.1 GCA_004554255.1 Bacteroidales bacterium | reverse complement strand
TTTGACCCAGTCTTCGGCGAGGTCGAGAAAGGATGAAAGCCTTTCGATAAAGGGCGTTTCGCCCTTGACCGAGGCGATGATATTGGGGATATGTGCGCGGAGCTGCGCTTCAGTTGTTATCAGGTTCATAAAATTTTCATTTTTATGCTTATAGGCTGCGCCTCGGCAATGCTCAAACAAGTTTGGCATTGCACTCAGCTTGCACTATAAGTCATTGTCGTTTGCGTTGGGGAGTTTCACCTGCTTTGCATCGGTATGCTCGTCAAGTGTGGTGAGTTGGATAAAAGGAATTTCGGGGCGTACGCCCTGCCAACCGTTAAAGCGTATGATGATACGATGGACGGTAAAGAGCAGGTCGTGATAAGGTTTTTGGAGTGCTTGGGCGATGGTGTAAAGCTCGCGCTTGTCAGAGCCGGAGTTGTTGGTCTGAGCCTTGCCGGGAACTGAACCGACAAGATTACTATGCACACGCATAGTAAAGCAAATCATATTGATTGCTTCCTGAATGTCGGTCTCCCAGTCGCCGCCCTCCTTGCTGTCATCAATCTTGTTGATGACAACATCGTGCTGCTCCTTGCCGTCGGGCGAGATGTAGAACGTCGAGAACCAGGCTTTGCCGCTGTTCTCGGCACCGGTGAGAAAGTCCAGAATGGACTGCTTCTCACGTACGATGCGCTCCTGCTGCTTACGGCGGTCGGTGATGCCCTCGGCCCGGAATATTGACTCCCAATATTTCGCCCCTACCTCTATGTGGTACTTTATCGGCGCTGAATTTTTCAGCTTCGCCTCTTTGGCGATGCCGATAAGCTGCTTGATGTTGTACCACTTGCCGCGAAACAGAGCGGCGTAATACGGGATAGGATAATAAGTGCTGTCGACTGTTGCGATTCTTGACACGATGGCGAATTTTCGGCACTTCGAGTTCTTCGTGGACGAAGCGCCCAAGGGCGATGATTTGGCGAGCTTGTCTTGCAGATCTCGCCACGGAGAAGCCGGGTCGAGCAGGTCTATCTCCTCGATGTCGCTGCGCGACGAGATAGCCTTCCGCCAGTTGGCGTAAAGGATTTTGGAAATACGACCGTGTTTGTCAGCAGGAGTAAAGCGGCAATAACAGGCTTCCTTGCGAAGAAGCCGCACTACCTTTGTGCCGGCTTCATTGAGAATAAGCACCGATACGGCGAAGCCGAAGTGCTTAAAGTCCTGCGACACACCGAGAAAGTAAGAAGCGAGGTCGTTGTCGAGAGTGAAGTCCTCGACTTCGCTCCTGACGGCAGCGGGGGCTTCGGTGGCTGTGTATTGCAGACCCGAACCGTAGCAGACCTCAGCGTTGAAACACTGGCAGGTTGCGAGTGTTTCGTCTTTCTCGATAAGAGCCAAGATGTCGAAAGGCATCTGATTGTCGCCGCCCCACGGGATATAGGAGAGGCTATCATCTATGATGGTTGGCACAATATCCACATCCTCCTTGAACACGGATGCGGAATTGACGGTGAACGCGGCACGGGCTTCATAGCCCGGAACCGATTCAACGGAGTTGAAATTGAGATTTTCGATATTCATAGCGAAAAGGATTGAGCATTAGAGAAATACTTCCAAGTCGTTGACACGGAAAATGCAGCAGTCGCGGACACGGCGACATTCGCCGGAAGCCAATATCTTGATATTGCGCCAGCCGCCGTAAAAATTGTAGCGGAGCGATATGCAATTTTGGAGGTGGAGAATGGAACCGTCCGACTTCCATACATGGAGGTCGACAGGGTCGCCGCTGTTGAGCATCGTGCGAGCGGTGCTTATGTGGATTGCTTTTGACATTGAAAGGTACGAGGAACGAGGTTAGCTGAATACGAGATTATAGGGTTCAGTGAAGATGCCGGGCGAGGCGGAGAGCCGCACTATGGGGCGGTTGTCTTCGTAACGCCATGTGAACTTGACTTTGTTAAGTTTCTCGTCGCCGTCCTGAATCTCGCAGGTGGCGTCGGTAATGAGTATCGGGGCGAGAACAAGAGGGTCATAGCTGTTGGTCGGGTCCGGCTCGATTCGGAACACGTCGTGCGATGAAAAGAGTTGGTCTATCCACTCGGCTTCGTCGGAAGTCAGAGGCCCGGCCTCCACCTCGTAGGTCTTGGCGGTTGACTGGTTGTAGAACCGCGACTTGCCGTTGATGATGGCGAGGGAGCGGTCTACGTCCGTCTTTGCCGTAGTCACTACCGGCAAAGTGGCCGAGTCCCAGACGTTGAAGCAGTTGCGGAAGTAGAACGAATCAAGGTCTGTGAGCGAGTTCTCGACGAAGCAGGTAACAGACCGCTGACCGCAACGGACGGTAAACGATAGCAGCGAGATTTCGCCGAGCCTTGCGGTGGCGAAAGAAGCTGCATCGGCAATGACCGAGGACAACGGCACGTTGATCTGCACGACCCCGGAGGTGACGGCGGTCTTGCCGGAGTCCATGAAATATGAGTGAATAAATCGGGCTTCCGATTTTTTCGTCTGAAAGGTATGCTGTACCGAATACTCCAGACCCTCCCCGGATTCCGCGTAGAGGAAAAGGGAGAGCGTGGAGCCGGGAGCGACACGGCGCACGGAGAGTGTTGTAAGGAAATTCTCGCGAAGGAACGCCGGAATATCCGTGCAGACCGTGAAGCGGTCGCAGTACAGGATATGCAGCACACAGAAGTCCGCCTTGTTGCTGACCGTGTCGGTGAAAACTCGGAGGGTGAAGTCTTCGCACGACTGGCCCGACTTGTTCATCTCGGCTTCGATGAGCGAGCCGAGATCATAGAGGGTAACGTAACCTCCGTGGGCGTAGTAACGCTCGGAGAGAATGACGATGCCGCCGGTGACGGTCAGCGTGACATCGACAAAATCGCCGTCTACGGCCACGGTGATTTCACCGACAGCCGAAGAAAGGATGATGCCCTGGGGCTTGTATGTAATTCGGTGTGCCATGATGCAAAGGTAGCTTTGCAGTCTTGGCCGATAAAAGACAGCCGAAAACGGCCACTCCCCGGAGGGAGCAGCCGCGATGCGGACGGTTTGGAGAAGTCATTTCTCCAAATGGTCGGGGACGAAGTCGGGAGCGTCGGGGTCGATGCCTCGCGCGATGTATTTTGAGCGCAGGGCATTGTACGTCTGAATGACTATCTGATTGATGATGCGGAAATGTAAATCTTCAATCAGAAGGGCGAGCTGTTCCTTGTGCGAGGGGAACTGAGTGCCGAAGGCGAAGTTGATTGTCCGCGCTGCATCGAGGATAACTTGCAGCTCCTGTTTGGTGAATTTGTTGTAGTTGATTTCCATAATCGTAACGTTTTGAGGGTGAAAAGAAATGGTGAGGAGAGAGTGAAGGAGGGCTTTAACCCTCCTTCGCGGCCTCGAACTGGAGGCGTTCGTAGATGTTCTGCGAGATAGTCGCTCCGTAACGGGCTTTGAGCAGGTGCATGTAGCGCATGGCGCTTTTGGCCGTCTTGCAGCCGCATCCCACGTTATCTTTCGGGGCTACGCCCTTGAAATAGACGTACCAGCGGTTGAACTTGCGCTGAGCCACGATGAGCTTGGGATTTGCGGTAGCTGTTGTTTCGACTGCGGGGGCAACGTTTGTTGCGATGTTCTCGGTTGATTTTTTAGCTTTGCGTGCCATATCTGTGAAATTTTGAAGTTTGACT
>SFNC01000146.1 GCA_004554255.1 Bacteroidales bacterium | reverse complement strand
GGTTGTGGAATCAATGATTCTAAGCTGCTTTATCCACTCTTCCGTGCCATTGCGTCGGCTGTCCGAGGAAAGAATGTCTTTATTGGCGGCATACAGGTCACGATATACCTCTTCAAAGAACTTCTCTGACCGTCTGGCGTTTGCGTCCGAAAGGGTACTGCGTCTGGGCACAGTTTCTATTCCGACATGACGGAGTTTACGTACCTCGGCAGTCATAGATGTCTCTATCTCACGCAATGAGTCGAAGCGCTGGATTACGGCATAGAGCATTGTGAGCAGATGCGTATAGCCATCAAAGCTCTTTACATACTTCTCTCCGCCGTGCTTTCGGCTGATTCCAACAATTTTTTCGCGGTCAAGTGATTTTATTAGCTGACCATATATCGGCTGTCCGAAGAAATTACTATTTTTGCCCATGGTTATCTATGTTTTGTCGCAAAAGCAAAGTAACCATTTAGGGCTGACTCCTGCAATAGGTGCCAGCCCTAATTTTTTAGATTCTAAAAAAGTTCTGTCCGAAGAAATTACTACTTTTGCGCATGGTTATCTATGTTTTGTCGCAAAAGCAAAGTAACCATTTAGGGCTGACTCCTGCAATAGGTGCCAGCCCCAATTTTTTAGAATCTAAAAAAGTTTAGCGGACAGTAATAAAAATTTTAATAATGAGACAGTTTCTCATTGTTGATTGGCATTGCCTTTCATTCATGATATTATTAATTTTTAGTTTATTTTGTACGAAACAAAAAAAAGCCATATACTTTTTTGCAGTTCAGAGTCTTATAAGCGCCTGAAAAATAATTATTTACAAAAAAACACCTCAGCAACTGCAAAAAAAAAGCGGCAAGTACAACAGGGTACTCGCCACAAAGTTAAAGAAAAATTTATATTTTTAGAGCCTGTTTCATAATTTACTTACATAGCAGAGTAGTTTACCTCTGCGCGAGTTATACTGTCTCTTGGGTTAGTTGCCCATGCCGGTGCCGGAGCCGGAGCCGGAAGCGGCACCACCGCCGCTGCTGCCGCCGCCGCCGTCGGATTTGCGGCCCACGAGGTCGTCGTTGTCAATTCGTGCAGCTGTCTTTTTAACGTAGGCGTTGAGTTTGCCGAAACGGTAGCTGATGGAGAATGAAACGCTCTTGATATTGTTGGTGCGCACAATGGTGTTGCCGGTGTAGTCGCCGTTTACTGTGGACATTTTATAGTCGCGGTAATTGCGGCCGATGGGGCTGTTCGCCGATATGCGCAGTGTCAGCCGGTCTTCTTTCAGGAAGCTTTTGCGCAGTCCCAGATTCCAGAATATGGGGCAGTCCTGCATGTGGCCGTAGCTGTATACACTGTTGGCCGATTTGCCCAGGTTTGTAAAGAGGAATCCCTCGGCGGTAATGTTCCACGGCAGTTTCTGGCTCACGCGGAAAAATCCGTGCATGTTCCAGCGGGCCAGGCTGTAGCCCTCCTGTCTGTAGCTGTTGCGCGTCACTCCGGTGTTGAGCATTACCTGTGTTTTGGGAGTCATGGACCACTGCACGAAGCCGCTGAAAGAGAGGGTGCGCTCGCGCCCGATATTGTCGTAGGTGCTTACGATGATGCCCTCGGGATTTACAAACGATACCGACGAGATATTGTCGTTGTTGAAGCTGTAGTTTGCCGAGAGATTGAAGTTGAGTTTGGGTTTGACAAACATGTAGCTGAGCTTCAGGGAGTTGGAGTACGCGCTGCTGAGGTCGGGATTGCCGTAGGACATGGTGGTGGGGGTGTAGAATACGGCGGGGTTGAGGTAGTTGATACCGGGGCGGTTTATGCGGGCGGCATAGTTGAAGGTGAGGGTGTTGACGTCGTTGATCTGCCAGTTTGCGGAGGCAGAGGGCACAACGTCGCTGAGGTTGGAGGAGAATGATTTCTGCGAGCCGTCCGGGAACGAGGCTTTGAGTTTTGAGTATTCGTAGCGCAGTCCGCCGCGGAGGGTCACTTTGCCCAGACGGGCCGTGTACTGGGCGTACAGGGCGGCGACGTCGGTGATATGGCGGAACTCGGTGTTAAGGTCCTGCCAGTCCTCGTATACGCTCTTGGAGTCGGAGTGATTGCGGCGGAAGATGTACTTGGCGCCGGTCTCCAGGATGTGTTTCTCGCCGAAGGGTCGTTTCCAGTCGCCCTGGAAGGTGTGCTCTATAAAGTCAAGGTTGCTGTTTACGTCCAGAGCCGAGTAGGGGAACGCGTCGCCGGTTTTCTCGGAGAACTCGCTGCGGTGTTTGTCGTGCTGTCCGGTGGTGGAAATCATATACGATAATATGAGATTCTCGCCGGAGCAGTCGGTGGTATACTGGTAGCTGACGGTACCGTTAAGGTCCAGGTAATTGTTCTTTTTATAGCGGGTGGAGGAGTTATAGGAGTACAGCGTGGAGCCGTCCGCGGCAAACATTGCCTCCGTGCTGTTCTGGCTCGGCTTCATGTTATAGTAATAGCCGTTCAGCGATGCCGTGAGCATGTTCTTTTTGTTAATGTCCCACGAGGCTTCGCCGCCGAACCAGCTGAAGTCTCCCTTGTATTTGCCGGTCTCGTGACCGGTGCGGGTGTTGCCGTTGTTATAGGTGAAATCGCTCGACGATTCCTGTTTCTGCGGCGACTTGAGCACCATGTGCGTGCCTCCGTAGACGCTGAAGGTAACCTTGTCTATCTGCGACATCAGGTACAGGTTGCCGCCGGGGTTCCATCCGGGAGCGCTGACAGACATCTGCGCGGTGCCGGTGAAGCCTTTTATGCTGCTGTTCTCCACGGTGATGATGTTGAGAATGGCGCCGATGCCCTCGGCGTCGTATTTGGCGCCGGGCTCGGTAATCACTTCAATCTTTTTCACCATTGAGGCCGGGAGGGCGGCGAAAATGTCCTTGGCGTTCTTGGACAGAGAGTTATCGGGGCGTCCGTTCTTGTAGACCTTGAAGTTCGACGACCCGTTGATGGTGATGTTGCCCTCGTTGTCCACGGCCACCATTGGCACGTTGCGCATCATCTCCTGCAGGGTTACAGTCTTGGAAGTGGGGTCGGCGGCCACATCGTAGCCTATGCCGTCAATCTGGCGCGTCACCAGAGGGCGCTGGGCGGTAACAGTGACCTCGTTCAGCGTCAGGTCCTCGCCGCCGATAATCACAGTACCCATGTCGGCATCGGGATTCTCTTCGGAGACGCTGAAAGCACGGCGCACGCCCACGCTTGCGCCGGCGGGTTCAATTGTCAGGAAGTAATCGCCGGGAGCGGCTATAGAAGTCTTATAAACGCCGAGGGTGTCCGTGAGTCCGGCCTTGAGGGCGTGAACGGTATCGGTCTTTGCGAAGATCCGGCAGGTGGCGTAAATCTCCGGCTCGCCGTCATTGTCCACAGCCTTGAGCAAGAGGCTGTATTGGGTCGCCCACGCCACAGCACCGGAGAGCAAAGCCGCCGATACGAGTATAAATTTCTTGAACGAATTTTTAAGCATAAATAATGAAGTTGAAATTTACCTATTGAAATGCCGGGCCAAATATTTTTTGTGCCACAACACGTAAATAAGACGCGTGTACTATCCAAATATGACACCCACCCCTCAAAATTTAGCAAAAATTAACACTCACACCAATAAAAGCATAGCCAACAAGTAGATTAAACATCGCAGACAAGTAGTTATGATTCAGTAATTACGCATCATATACGTAAATATATCACGCAGATCCATCGGTATACTCTGCGCGAGATATAATCCATTACAGTGTACAAAGTTAAGTCAAGGTATGGCGCGTATATATGCATTGTACTTCTGTTATCTTGATACTGTTTCTTTGAGTGTGCCCTCTCTCAGACACACTCAAAGAAACAGTATCGTTTTATGGTTTAGCGGACAGTAATAAAAAAATTATCGACAACCTCACAATACTCCGATGATGTCTGAATCGGGAGCGGACAGTTTGATTGACGATTAGTTTGTTTCGTAAGCATCCGAAATAAGCCGGTATGCTGGCAACAAAAAATCTCACGAGGATATTCGTGAGATTTTTATAATAGTATGGGAGCAACTTGTTGATTTGATCGGTAAACATCCGCAAAAGTCGGCTTATTTCGGATGTTTACATAAAGTCCGACCGGTCCCGACGGGTCAGGGCGGATTTGACGTGTCATGAAGTCAGGACAAGGTAATGGTGGTTGAGACAAACTGTCCCGGCACGCCAAGCTATGATTGCGGTGGTGATGCCGG
>SFNC01000038.1 GCA_004554255.1 Bacteroidales bacterium | reverse complement strand
CGGTGTCTTTTCGGTAAATTTCGCCAAGTCTCATCGGTCATGTAGCTCGCTACATTCCCTCTTCAACTTGCGAAATTTCCTCGAAAATACACCGCCCCTACGTTAACAAATATTGGGGAACGGGGTCTTAGTCTTTATTCAGGAATATCGCAAAGCATTCAGGGCGCGCAGCACATCGCAGAGTTTTCGGGCCCAATAATGCTCGAAGTCCTCCCTTACCACCGCTGTGGCATCGGCTATCAAATCATTTGGCGCATCGCGGACTGTCTCAAGGTAATTGTACATCACCTGGAAGAGGTCGGCCACGCCCTCCGAGATACTTGCGGCGATGGGCGTGTCGGAATATTTCATGTCCTCCTCGAACACGTCCAGGTAAGTATCGTCCTCGCCCAGCGTCTGTTCCACCGCCCGGCGCATCGCATCGTAATAATCCTCGGTGAGAGCCTCGTCAATGAAAGCGTCGGCAAATTCGTCGGCAACCATGTCCGAGGCACATATATATATACGTGGCAGCAGCCTGAGCATGGCGGCGATGAAGTCATCGTGTCCGGCCTCGCGGGCATTCTCCACGGCGCTGCAATACTCGTTGCACAATGCTATAAACGCCAGAGTATTAGGCGCCAAATGAGTGTCTTGGCTTGTCATTTCTTATATAAATTATTGTCTGTAATGTATTTGTATACGCCCGGTGGCAGGAAAATATTCATGTCGCGGCCCTTCTGCACGGCATCGCGCACAAAGGTGCTGCTGAGATTAATACCCGGAGCGTCAACTACTTCCAGGCCGTCCACGCATCTGTTTTCCACCGGATATCCCGGACGTAGATATACTATGACGCCAAACTCCTCCAGAATGCGCCGGGAATCGCGCCATTTGTCGAATATCCGCCAGTTGTCGCTTCCTATTATCAGCTTGAAATTCTTAGTCGGATACCTGCGGGCCAGTGTGGTGAGCGTGTCTATGGTGTATGACGGACGCGGCATGGACAGCTCAATGTCGCAGGTCTCTATCAGAGGAGCGTTTTTTGTGGCTATGTTCAGCATCGCCAGCCTCTTTATGTCCGGCATAAGGGACTTGCTGTCCTTAAGCGGATTAAGCGGCGAAAGAGTAAGCCACACCTTGTCTACGTATCCCCACTGCGTGAGGTAGGATGCCAGCATCAGGTGCCCCATGTGTACGGGATTGAAAGACCCGCCGAGTATTCCTATATTATCAAACATTATCTTAAAGTTTTACTTTGCCAGGAAAGCGGATATTACACTTTCCGTGGCGGCTACGGCAACCGGGAGGTCGTCATTGGTGATGACGACATCGAAACGGTCGGCAAAAGAAATCTCGTATTCGGCCTTATCCACACGCTCGGCTATGACCTCGGCGCTGTCGGTGCCGCGTTTCACGAGTCGCTGACGGAGGGCCTCGATGCTCGGCGGCATAATAAAGATGAGCAGGGCCTCGTCGCCAAACTGTTTCTTGACCTTGAGAGCGCCCTTTACATCAATGTCCAGGATGGTGTTCTCGCCACGCTGCGCGGCGTCGGACAGCTCCCGCTTGAGTGTCCCGTAATAGCGGCCGGGGTATACCTGTTCCCACTCCACAAACTCGTCATTGGCAATGGCATTGCGGAATTCCTCGGTGGTGAAGAAATGATAATTAACACCGTCTTCCTCGCCGGCACGGGGTGCGCGGTTGGTTGCCGACACCGAGAAACGCAGCTGTATCTCGCCCGTTCCGAGTATTGAGTTAATAATCGTGGATTTTCCGCAGCCGGACGGTGCACTGATAACTACTATCTTTCCTTTTTTATTCATGACGTTTACTGTGAAGTTGTTTTTTTACATTACGTTAAGCACCTGCTCTTTTATCTGTTCAAGGTTATCCTTCATCATAACCACCAGCCTCTGCATATCAGCATCGTTGCTTTTGGAACCGAGGGTGTTTATTTCCCTGCCCATTTCCTGTGCTATGAATCCGAGTTTCTTGCCTTGTCCCGGGTGGGGCAGCTCCATGGTCTCAACAAAATATCGCAGGTGCTGCTCCAGGCGCTGTTTTTCCTCGTTTACATCCAGTTTTTCTATGTAGAAAATCATCTCCTGCTCAAGGCGACCCTTGTCGTAGTCTATGACGGGAATTTTGGACAGGGCCTCGCTAAAGCGTGCCTTTATGCGGTCTATGCGTCCGGACTCGTAACGCGGCACCTCGGCCAGGAATCCGGAAATGGCATCAATTCTCTTGCGGAAAAATTCCTCCAGTTTCACGCCCTCGGCACGGCGATGCTGCATCAGCGCCTCGGCGGCGCGCATCACCGCATCCGCCACAGCCTGACGCTCGGAATCGTCCAGCTCGGAGGCCGTTTCCTGTACCGACACATCCGGGAAGCGCATAAGCACCGACCACCAGTCGGCAGGTTCCGGCAATCCGGCTGTCGCGGCCGCCTCCTGTATCTGACGACGATACTCCGCTATCGCAACATTATTCAGACGCACGGTGGTCTGCGAACCGGTGCTGTCCACGGACACGGACATGTCCACCTTTCCGCGCTCCAGCAGCGGCGCGAGGCGATTGCGCAATTCCACCTCCATACTACGATAAACCGACGGCACTCGCGCACTAAAGTCAAATTGCTTGGAATTCAGCGATTTAATCTCTACAGTTATCTTTTTCTCGGGCAATTCGGCTGTCGCGCGCCCGAATCCGGTCATAGACAATAGCATGGTCTTTATGGGTTTTATATATTTATGCGTTGTTTTGTTTCCACAAATATAAGCAAATAACCGCAAAAACAGATGTTCCTGCGGTTATTTTAACATTTCAAAACATATCATCTCGGACCCATAGTGAGCACCGACAGCCGCGAGACCTTCTCGGCGGCCTGACGCAACGACTCGGCCGAAACATCTCTGACAAGCTCGGTCATCTCGCCGGCTGTCAGCGCCTTACCCCTGAACAATGTCGCACGGGCAATGGCGATAGCCCTGTTGTCGCGGTTGTCGTCAGCAAGAATCAGCTGGCCCAAATACTGCTTTTTTGCCGCGGACAAACATCGCTCGCTCAGAGGATGCTCGGCAAGGTCCGCAATCTGACGCCCCACAATCTGCCGGCACAGCGGGACGTCGCCGGGGTCACATCCGAAATATATGGTAAACTCTCCGCCGTTGCTGAACATCGTCGTTGAGGCCTCCACGTTGTAGACAAGCCCCCTGCGCTCACGCAGACTGACATTCAGCAGCGAATTCATACCCGGGCCTCCGACTATATTTGTCAGCAGCGCAAGGACAGTCCTCTCCGCCATACTGCAAGTCTGCAGTCCGGCACCCATGACTACATGCGACTGGTGGCTGTCAATGACTCTGTGCTCGTCAAAGAGCGGAAAAAAACCAAGAGATTCACGGACTGCCACCGGACTTCCGGCAGGCAATTCCGAGAAGTATTTTTCTGCCTCAGCACGAAATTTATTAACACCGGAACTTCCTGCATAGAAAAGTATTACATGGCTAACATTATAGTACTTGTTCAACCAATTCCGGCAATCCTCCGACGTCAGATTCATGACGCTTTCCTTGGTGCCGAGGATATTGTGCCCAAGAGAATCCCCGGCGAAAATCAAGTCCTCGAAATCGTCAAAGACCGCCTCGGACGGCTGGTCGAGATACGAGTCTATCTCATCGCAGACAACCTCACGCTCACGGTCAAGCTGAACCTTGGGAAACTGCGAGTTTATGATAAGGTCCGCCACAAGCTCGAGCGCCCTGCCCAGATTGGCCCTCGAAAATGCGCTGTACACAACGGTATCCTCCTTGGTAGTGAACGCGTTAAGCTCACCGCCGACAGCCTCCATCCTGTTGATGATATGCCACGAGGTACGCCGGCGCGTTCCCTTGAAAATGGTATGCTCCACAAAGTGCGCCAGACCGGCCTCTCCGGCATTCACATCCTCATCGCGGCTGCCGGCACGCACTGCTACACCACAATACCCCACCATAGCCCCGGGCTCATGCACATGAACGCATCTGAGACCATTTTCCAAAGTAAGGTATGTCGTTGTAATTTTGCTCATTAAATCTCAAAATTTAAAGTGTAGGTTCAACCCACTTGCCGTCCTCCTTGAGAATGTCAATCAGACGCTCGATAGCCAGCTCCTCGGGGATATTCATCTCCACACACTGCTTTCCGCGATACAGCGATATACGATTTACCGCGGCACCTACATAGCCATAATCTGCATCAGCCATCTCACCCGGGCCATTCACCACACAGCCCATTACGGCAATCTTCAATCCGGCCAGATGCGATGTCGCAGCCTTTACGCGCGCCAGCGTGCCCTCAAGGTCAAAAAGAGTTCTGCCGCAGCTGGGGCATGCTATAAATTCGGTCTTGGTTATGCGCCTGCGCGTTGACTGTAAGATAGTAAACAGCAAAGATTTAATCTGTGATTCTTCAAGTGATGGTGCAGTGAGCCAAACCCCGTCTCCGAAGCCATTCAGGAGCAGGCTTCCCAAGTCTACGGCGGCGGCTATGCACACCTCGTCGGCCGACATCTCCGGACCATATACAGCATGCAGCACCGTGGGCCTGTCGGAGGGCGTTAACAATTGCAACTCGGCGTCCGCAGCAGCGTTATTCCCGCTGACAGTCACTATGTTATACTTTTGTAAACAGTCTTTTTCGCTTATATCGGCACCCACCACAAAGGGAGTTCTTACTTCTCCGGGATTCTTCTCTCCGCGCAGATTTACAGTCATGCGACCAATGTGGTCCACCAGCATCCGGGCTACGGGAATCTCCGCCTCGGGCGCCTCGCTCAGCGATACGCGTATGGTGTCGCCGATACCCATGGCAAGAAGCGTTCCTATGCCCACGGCACTCTTGACTCGTCCATCCTCGCCGTCTCCGGCCTCGGTGACTCCGAGGTGCAGCGGGAAGGTCATGTTTTCGCGAGCCATGGCGTCGGCCAGCATGCGCATGGTTTCCACCATCACAGCCACATTGGACGCCTTTATGGATATCACAACGTCCTTGAAATCATGCTTTACGCACACACGCAGAAACTCCATGGCACTCTCCGTCATGCCGGCCGGAGTGTCCCCGTAACGCGACATGATGCGGTCGCTGAGCGACCCGTGATTGACGCCGATACGCACAGCGGTGCCATGCTCCCGGCAACGGTCAAGGAACGGTATCAGAGCCGACTCTATTTTATTCATCTCGGCAAGATACTCCTCGTCCGTGTATTCAAGTTTCTTGAAAGTGCGCGCCGGATCCACGAAATTTCCGGGATTTATGCGCACTTTCTCTACGTACAGCGCGCTTTCCATCGCCACTTTGGGGTTGAAATGGATGTCCGCAACCAAAGGGATGTCATACCCGTCCTTGCGTATTTCCGCCTCAATGTTGGCAAGGTTCTTTGCGTGGGCGATGCCCTGAGCCGTAAGCCTTACAATGTCGGCGCCGGCATCGGCAATTCGTTTTATCTGCGCCACACTGGCAGCGGTGTCCAGCGTGGGGGTATTTGTCATAGACTGAATTCTTATAGGATTATCGCCGCCGATGGCGGTATTGCCTACAGAAACGGAATGCGTGCGACGCCTCCTGAATAGTTTTGTCTCTGCCATATTAATTTACTAATAAGATCATTTAAACACGTTTAATATCTCCGGCAACAGCATCATCACGGAAGTTATCACCGCGCTGAGAATAGTTCCGGCGTATGTCTGCGCCAAAGTGTGGCGGTGCAGAATCACCCTTGCCGTGCCCACCACTCCGCAAAGAACAATTACGGTGCAGAGCCACGGCAGCATGTCGTACTCGCCGTATCCGCCCTCTATAAAAGCTATTATCATACCGGCCATATTACCCATTCCTGCACCATGACCGCTGATTTTCCATCTGAGGGAAATAAGCATCATGAGCACGGCCGTGACGCAACCGCTGACGTAGTAAAGCACAAGCCACAACGGTGCGCTTATATTCCACATGTATATGGTAACCAACACATAACATACGAAAATATAAAGCATCGGTCGAAACCTCTGGCGGCGGTCCGACACATCCAGATCCTTGATACGCCCGAGGCGCATCATCGAGAAAAGTATCATCAGCGGGAACAGGCATGTCAGGGCCATTACCACTGCCGAGGCTACGAAGCGGGTATTCTCCGGTACGGCGTTCAGCGGCGTCAGCCACATTGCCATAATCGTGCAGTAGGTGGGAATCATCAGCGGCGAAAACACCACCGACACCACGCGTGCCGCACGTACAAACGGATTGTTTTTTCGTCTTATTGTCATCAGTTATCCTGGGTATTTTTTGATTTCATTATTCTGCGTCCGCGTGAATTGGGGATATTCAGCTGCTCGCGGTATTTCGCCACGGTGCGGCGGGCGATAGGCATGCCGCGCGACACCAGCATCTCCGTCAGCGCATCGTCGCTCAACGGCTTGCGCTTGTCCTCGCTTTCTATTATAGTCTTCAGCTCGGTCAATATCTTATGCGACGACAGTTCCATATCGTCGTGCGGTCGCTCGTTAAAGAACATCTTCAGCGGGTAGACGCCTCCCGGAGTGGCGACGTATTTTCCGCTTGTGGCCCTGGATATAACCGAGAGATCCTTGTCGGTAATCTCCGATATATCCTTGAGAATCATGGGCTTGATGCTTGCCGGATCCTCTGTCCTGAAAAACTCGGCCTGCAACTTCACTATTGCCTTCATCACCGCCAGCAGCGTGGCATTGCGGCGCGCCAGAAGGTCTATGAACTCGTTTGCCTCCTGGCGACGGCTGCGTATAAACAGTCTGGCCTTGTCGTACCGCTCGCTCTTTATTTTTTCGTCATCTTTGACATTATAGCTCTCGGACACCACAAGTTCGGGGATGTTCTGTGTCAATGTCACAATAAACCTGTCGCCGGTCTGGTAGTTCTCGTCGGGCTCCACCATAAAATCGGGCGTGATGTGCATGGCACGGTCGGCGACCGGCTCGGCCTGCGAGTTCCCCGGCTTGGGATTAAGGGTCCGTATCAGCGCCACCGCATCCTCAAGCCGTTGCTCGCTCAGCCCGGATTTCACCCGCAGCCTGTCGAAGTTCTTCACCACAAACAGGTCGAAATACCTGTCCAGCAGCGTCATGGCATCTTCACGCTCCTGCGTCCGTGCCCGTCTTTCAAGCTGCAACATCAGGCAATCGCGCAAATCGGAGGCACCAACCCCGGCCGGGTCGAGACTCCTCACCGCACTCATTGCCGAATGCATATCCTCGCCGTCAATCTCCAGTCCGGTATGTATGGCTATATCATCCATTATTGCCTGCGGCGACCGTGTCAGACGCCCGTTATCGTCCAGATTACCAACGATATACATCGCCAGCCGGCGTACATGGTCTGTAAGCTCCAGCTCGCTTATCTGCCGCTGCAGGCTTTCGGCAAGCGTCTCCGAGGCGGCATTGGCCTCCATGGGCATACGGTTGTCACCGCCGCTGCCCATCCGCCGGTATGCCGCATAAATATCCGCACGGTCATCCTCGCGGTCATAGTCCACGCTGTCTGTCGCTCCGGATATATCCACCTGGCTTTCAGCCTCTTTTTCTGCCTCCAAAGCGGGATTCTCGTCAAGTTGCCGCTCCACTTCGTCCTCTATGGCTGCGGCGTTCATTTCCAGCATTTTGACGTAACGGACCTGCAACGGCGCAAGGGTCTGCACCATCGCCTGTTTCTGGGCTAATGACAGTTTTTCGTTCATATCGAATACAAAAGTACGTAATTTTTTTGGCTCATCACCGCTCATTTACTAATTTTGTATTAAAATATGGAAAATAAAGACTCTATTTACATGCTTCGGGCTCTCGACCTGGCCCGCAACGGCATTCAGGGTGTGCGCACTAACCCGATGGTGGGCTGCGTAATCGTCGCCGACAACCGCATAATCGGCGAGGGCTACCACCGCCGCTATGGCGAGGGACACGCCGAGGTAAATGCCGTGGCGTCGGTAAACGAGGCCGACTGTCCGCTGCTCTCCCGCGCCACGGCTTACGTTACGCTTGAACCTTGCTCGCATTACGGAAAGACGCCTCCGTGCGCCAAGCTACTGATTAACAAGCATATACCCCGTGTAGTAATTGCCACGGCCGACCCTTTCAGCGCTGTCAGCGGACGCGGAATAGCGATGCTTAATGACGCCGGGATACAGACCTCCGTCGGCCTCTACTCCGCTGTATCGCAGCAACTTAATGCCGTTTTCATGACTGCGCACACTCATCGGCGTCCTTTCGTAACGCTGAAGTGGGCTCAGAGCGCCGACGGTTTCATGGACGCATCGCGTTCGGCCGGCAGCCGCCCCGCACGCTTTTCCACGCCGCTGTCGGCCACGTTAGTGCATCGCCTCAGGAGTCTACACGGTGCCATTCTCGTCGGTTCCGGAACCGTCATGGCCGACAATCCACGCCTTGACACAAGGCTGTTTCCCGGCAATCAGCCCACACCGGTAATCCTGGACCGCCGGCGTCGAATAGGCACCGATTTCACAGTGGCACAGAACAACAGAACGCTGATATTCAGCGACTTCAGTTCCATTGCAGACGTATTGCGGAATCTGTACGACAAGGGCATCACTTCCGTATTGGTGGAAGGCGGCGCCACGGTCCTGAACGCCTTTATTGCCGAGGGCCTGTGGGACGCGGCAAGATGCGAATCAGCCTCCTTCCGGCTGGGCGACCGCGGTGCGGCAAAAGCCCCGGCATTACCCGCCGCACCAATCGCAAAATTCAACATCGGCGCAAACTCTGTCGCATGGTTTTCAAACAACCCGCTGTTCACTGCATCGCACCCGTTCATCGAAGTTGAAAAGCCATGATTTTACGCTGTTTTTTGTTGTACTATTTTAACGTTAGCGCCCCAATCCCCGTTAAAAACTTATAAAATACGCGCTTTTCGGCCTTTTTCTCCACTTTAACTTGCCTGTTTGAGCACAAAATTTTAATTTTGTACTCTTAAATGCATCATATAATGTTTAAAACATCAACTTCCAACGTAAGAAAATTTGCCGTGGCCGTGGCCGTGGCCGCAATTTCCATATCTTTCGGAGCATGCAACAGCGACTCTGTGACAACAGACCCATACCTCCCCAACAGTTGTCAGCTCACTAAATTCGCCCTTTCAAAGGACACGACAGTCTGCATCGGACTGGATACCGTCTTCTTCTCGATAGACCAGATCAGGGGCGAGATTTTCAACGCCGACTCGCTCCCCGTGGGCGCAAAGATTAACAAACTTGTTCCGCGCATTTCGGTGGAGACAGCATCCGTGCTCGAAATCATTGAACCACGCCCCGGAAAATCCGACTCCATCCACAACTATATCGAGCACCCGGGCGACTCTATCGACTTCAGCAACGGCCCGGTACGCCTCCGCATTGTCTCGGCCGACGGCCAGGCTGCTTGCTCGTACAATGTTCGCGTGCTCGTGCACAAGTCCAATCCCGACACTCTTGTATGGAGCCGCCTTGAGCGCGCCGGACTCCCCTCTGTATTCACTGTCGTGACAGACCAGGGCACCGCACATACCGCCGACAAATTCTACTGCCTCACACATTACGACGGCAAATACTGCATGGCTACAGCCACAGACCCCTCCGGCGTATGGCAGTACTCCACTCCCGTATTCTCCTTTACTCCCGTACTCTACTCCCTCACCGCCACAGACAAGGCTCTGTACATCCTTGACGACAAAGGCAACCTGATGACCTCTACCGACGGCAACAGCTGGTCGGCTACCGGACAGCAGTGGTCGTCCATCTACGGCGCACACCTCAACAAACTCCTTGGTGTGGCAAACCGTAACGGCAGCTGGAAAGTTGTCACCTATCCCGAGGTTTCAGAAAACGACATCCCCGACGGATTCCCCGTATCGGGCGCATCGCAGACCACTACCTATACTTTTGAGATGAGCGACGAGCCCCAGACCGTGATCACCGGCGGCCGCCGTGCCGACGGCACTCTCTCAGGCGTAACCTGGGGCTACGACGGCAACTCATGGGCATGCATCACACGCAAACCCCTCCCCGAGGCTCTCGAAAATGCCGTGGTGATTCCCTATTTCACCGTAGACCTCAACTATAACACCTGGAAGTTTACAGAGCGTTCTGTGCTCATCGCTATGTTCGGACGCACTGCCAATGGCGCGCTTAACGACACCGTTTACACCTCGTCAGACCTCGGTGTACACTGGCAGAAAGCCGACAAGCTCCTGCAGCAGGCCGCGGTAATTCCCGGTCGCGTTGATGCGCGCGCATTCAATTACAAACAGACACTGCACGTATCGCGCTCGCAGGCTAACGGCTGGGTTAACATCCCGCTTAAGCGCCCCGCCGCCAAGTTCGTCTCCACGCCCATGGTCACTGCCGTGAAACCCGTAAGCGAATGGGAATGCCCCTACATTTACCTGTTTGGCGGTTACAACGCAGAAGGCACGTTCTACAACACCATGTACCGCGGAGTTATCCAACGCTTCACCTTCATACCCATTATCTGATTGAAAACTTTCCCTCTCTCCTATAATATAATAATGCGTATAAAAACCTGCAGAACAGCCTTAGCGTATATTGCGGCAGTCATTGTGATGATTGTCGCAATGCCCGCACGCACTGTCGCGCAGGAAACGCCATATAAGTTCGATTTCGGCGCAGGCATCGGCATGAGCGGATACCAGGGCGAGGCGGCTAAAACGCTGTTCTCGCATCCCGGATTCGCCGGACAGATCGGCGTCAGATACCTCCCCACCTCACGATGGGCCATTCGCGGAACCATAGACGTCCTCACAATCAGCGGAAATACCGCCGACATGGACAATGTGCTGCCCGGTGGACAACAATACGACTTCAAGTCTACAGTTTACGACATCGGAGGCCGCGTGGAATTCAACTTTTTCAGCTATGGAATCGGCGAAACATACAAGAAAATGCGCCGGTGGACTCCCTATCTGTCGCTCGGCGTGGGCGTCACCATGGCTATGTGCGACGGGGAATCGGCTTTTGGCCCGAATATCCCATTCGCATTCGGTTTCAAGTTCAAACTTAAAGAGCGGCTGAATCTCGTCACAGAGTTCGCCGTCGTTAAAGTTTTCAACGACCATATTGACGGCAAGGACCTTGCCGACCTTGCCACTATCAAGTCCTCGTTCCTCAAAAACAACGACTGGTACTCACGGTTCACTGTCGGCCTCACTTTCGAGTTCGGTAAACGCTGCGAGACCTGCCACTACGTAGACTGATTTTACACATTAATATATAAGCGCTACAGCAATGACCAATAAATCTCAATCACCCACAACGCATAATGCTCCCGCCGTAAATCCGGCCCGAGTGCCCGCTCATGTGGCTGTTATTATGGATGGCAACGGACGTTGGGCGCTTTCTCACGGTCTGGACCGCTCTGACGGACACTCCGCAGGTGTGGACACCGTACACCGCATCACCGAGGTCGCCTCGAACATGGGCGTGAAGTTCCTTACGCTGTACACTTTCTCCACCGAGAACTGGAACCGTCCGCAACGCGAAGTGGACTTGCTCATGCAGCTGATAGTAACCGCCCTGGAGCGTGAGACCCCCGAACTAATCAGAAAAAACGTACGCCTCTCCGTTATCGGAGACATGTCCCGCGTACCTCAATATACCCGCAACCGTCTTGACGGTTGCATCAATGCCACTGCTCACTGCACCGGACTGAATCTCATTCTGGCAATCAGCTACTCGGCACGCTGGGAGATTACCCGCGCGGTAAAATCCATAGCCGAGGATGTCGCCGCCGGAAAAATCAAGTCGGACAGCATTACCGACGATACCGTTTCGGCACGGCTATCCACTGCCGGGATACCGGACCCCGACCTCCTGATCCGCACCGGAGGCGAAATGAGAATCTCAAATTTCCTGCTGTGGCAAATCGCCTATTCTGAAATTTATGTCACCGAAAGATTTTGGCCCGACTTCTCTGTTTCGGACTTCAAAGACGCCATCGCCGACTTTTCCCGCAGGCAAAGACGTTTTGGCAAAACAGGGCAACAAGTCGACGCCCAAAATCAATAACTTATAAAAAACTAATCAATTAACAACCCGTTGAGAAAACCATCAATCACGATATGCGCCTGAAATTCCTCTATATCCTGGCTGCCGTTCTGGCATTAGCCTCGCCCCGCTCCGTTGCGCAAGTTGCAGCGCCGGCCGACACAATCTACGAACCCAATGTGCTGTATTCCGGCATGCCCCGGACTTACGAGATTGCCGACATTAAAGTTACCGGTGCTCCCAACTACGACGATTTTCTTATCCTCGGTTACACCGGCCTGAAAGTCGGTGACCGCGTGGAAATTCCCGGCGATGATATCACACAGGCCGTAAAACGCCTCATGCGTCAGCAGCTCTTCTCCCAGGCCCGTGTTAAGGTTCTCAAAACTGCCGGAGACAAGGCTTGGCTTGAACTTGAAGTACGCCCTCAGCCCCGTATCTCGCAGGTGAATTACAACGGCGTGAAAAAAGGTGAGCGCGACGATCTGCAGGAGCGACTCAAACTGATGAAAGGCAATGTCATTACTCAAAACATTGTCAACCGTATCGAAAGCATTTCCAAGAAATACTTCTCGGACAAGGGTTTCGGCAACGCCGACGTTAATGTGGTGCTGCGCGAGGACATCTCTGCGCCGAACGAGATGATCGTGGACGTCAATGTTAACAAGCACGAAAAAGTAAAGGTACACAAAATTTACATTGAAGGCAACGAGGTTCTCTCGGACTCAAAGGTTAAAAAGGCCATGAAAAAGACCCGCGACCCGGGTCCTATACGAAACTGGCTCCGCTCCAAGAAATTCGTGGAAAGCGATTATCAGGACGACCTGAACCGAATCATCCAGAAATATAACGAGGAAGGTTACCGCGACGCTAAAATCGTGAGCGACACCGTAATACCCTTTAACGAAAAGAAGGTAGACATCCACATCAAGGTGGATGAGGGTAAAAAATACTTCATCCGCGACATTTCATGGGTCGGCAACACAGTATACCCCAACGATGTTCTTGCTGCCGTCCTGGACATGAAAGCCGGAGATGTATACAACCAGAAGCTCATGAACAAGCGCCTGCAGGAGGACGATGACGCCGTTGCAAACCTGTATATGGACAACGGATACCTCTTCTACCAGCTCGTGCCCATTGAACGTGAGGTGGATGGCGACTCTATCTCCCTGGAAATGAGAATCATGGAAGGCCCGCAGGCACGCATCAACAATGTGGTCATAAACGGTAACGACCGCCTTTACGAGAAGGTGGTGCGCCGCGAACTCCGCGTTCGCCCCGGCGAGCTGTTCAGCAAGGACAAACTCATGCGCTCGTTGCGCGAAATCGCCCAGACAGGACACTTCAACCCCGAAAATATGGCCCCGGACATCCAGCCTAACGAGGAAAACGGTACGGTGGACGTGGTGCTGAATCTTGAGTCCAAAGCCAACGACCAGATTGAGTTCTCAATGGGTTGGGGTCAGACCGGTATCATCGGTAAACTCTCGCTCAAGTTCACCAACTTCTCAATCAAAAACCTGCTCAATCCCAGTTCTTACAAGGGTGTAATCCCGCAGGGCGAAGGACAAACCTTCACCATCAGCGCACAGACCAACGCCCGCTATTATCAGGCCTACTCTCTGTCGTTCCTTGACCCGTGGTTCGGTGGCAAACGCCCTAACTCTCTGCAGGTTTCGGCTTATTACAGCCGCCAGACAGGCGTAAACAGCTCGTACTATAACCGCCAGTGGTCCAACTATATGTACTCCGGATATGGTTACGGAAACTACGGCTACGGATATGGTTACGGCGACAACTACAACTATCAGAACGCATACGACCCCAATAAGGTACTCCAGATGGTGGGCGTGAATGTTGGATTCGGTAAACGTCTTAAATGGCCCGATGACTATTTCACATTTACAGCCGAGCTCGGTTACAACTGGTATTACCTCAAGAACTGGGAATACCTGTACTATATGAACAACGGTACTTCCAACGCACTTGTGATCGGTCTTACCCTCTCGCGTAACTCTATAGACAACCCGCTGTACACCCGTAGCGGCTCGTCCTTCTCGCTCAACCTCCAGATCACACCGCCGGCACAGCTCTTTACCGGCAAACGCGACTGGAAAAAACTCAGCGAAGAAAACACCCAGGAGTCCAAAAAGAAACTCTACCAGTGGATTGAGTACTGGAAACTCCGCTTTAAATCACGCACTTACACACCGCTCTCCAACTCGGAAAAATGGACCCCGGTACTCATGACTCGCGCCGACATCGGTTTGCTCGGAAGCTACAACAAGTACCTCAAGACTCCGTTCGAGACTTTCTATGTCGGCGGTGACGGTATGTCCGGCTCATACACCTACGCAACCGAAACCATCGCTCTGCGCGGTTACGACAACGGTGACCTCACCCCCTGGGGACAGGAAGGTTACGCCTACACACGCTTTGGCGTGGAATTCCACTTCCCCCTCATGCTCCAGCCCACCACCACAATCTACGCTCTTGGTTTTGTCGAAGGCGGTAATGCGTGGACCTCTGTCCGCGACTTCAACCCCTTCAGCATGAAGCGCAGTGCCGGTGCCGGTGTCCGTATCTACCTCCCCATGGTCGGACTTATGGGTATTGACTGGGCTTACGGTTTCGACATGGTTCGCGGTATGCGCGGCGGAAGCCACTTCCACTTCATCCTCGGACAGGAATTCTAACACCGACCGACAAGCATTTTTCGCCTAAGTTCAAACCTTTTAAGCCCCCGGACGTCTATATATAATAAATATATAACACAAGGAATTATGAAAAAATTCGCCATCCTCGCACTATTCGCCGTTTTGGCTGCATTTGGTGCCAACGCCCAGAAATTCGCTCTCGTAGATATGGAATACATCCTTAAGAACGTTCCGTCGTACGAGATGGCAAACGAACAGCTGTCTCAATTGTCTCAGAGATGGCAGAAAGAAGTGGAAGCTATCGGCAAAGAAGCCGAAAGCCTCTACCAGAACTACCTTGCCGACAAGGTGTTCCTCACCGACGAACAGGTAAAGAAACGCGAAGAGGAAGTAGTCGCTAAAGAAAAAGAGGCTACCGAACTCCGCTACAAATACTTCGGTCCGGAAGGCGAGCTGTACAAGAAACGCCAGTCACTGCTTAAACCCGTCCAGGACGATGTTTACAACGCCATCAAAAAACTTGCGCAGGAACGTGGTTTCCAGGCAGTTTTTGACCGCGCATCAGCCTCCGAGATTATTTACGCCTCGCCCACCATTGACGTCTCAAACGACGTTCTCGCCAAGATGGGCTATGCAAAATAACACCCCCATATATTATCGTAAATACTTAATATTAAACAAATAACATCCACAAAAAATGCTTAAAAAAATCTTAGCTATCGCAGCAGTCGCTCTTGCACTGCCCGTTATCGCCGTTGCACAGAAATTCGGCACCGTAGACGTTAACGCCATCTTCACCGCAATGCCCGAGACTACCGCCGCACAGAACCAGCTTCAGGAAGCCTCTAAGAAATATGAGGGCGAATTCACCAAACTCCAGGAAGAAATCAACAAAAAAATCCAGGAGTATCAGGGCCTTGCCAAAGACACCCCCGAGTCCATCAAGGAGCGCCGTCAGCAGGAAATCCAGGAGCTCGGCCAGAAAGTAGACACCTTCCGCAACACAGCTTCACAGGACCTGGAGCGCCAGCAGCAGCAGCTCATGGCCCCCATCCAGCAGAAACTCTCCGATGCAATTAAAGCCGTTGGCCAGGAAGGCGGTTATACCTTCATCTTTGAAAACGGAATCCCCGTATTCGCCGGCTCTGACGTTACCGACGTTACAACTGCCGTAAAAGCCAAACTCGGCCTCAAATAAGCCATAAATACCATAACCATCTATACCGGGCGGTGTATCATAACCATGATACACCGCCCTTTCTCTCCTCCCCCCCATCCCCCCACTATCCCCACTCTCTCCGCGCCATCCTCCCGCCACCCCAAACACTCCATCGGCACAATTACACATTACACAGATGGATCATAAAATCGTCAATAAATCACCAATAAATCGCCAATAAATCGCCAAAGCGATTTACCTCCGCGAGCTCCTCAATACGAACAAAAAATAATTCCCTCTG
>SFNC01000037.1 GCA_004554255.1 Bacteroidales bacterium | reverse complement strand
TCAGTCACATAGCCCGCTATGCTCCTTCACCTGCAAGACTAAATCTGACCGAAATCTGCGACCCCTGCGTTAACAAATATTGGGGAACGGGGTCTAACACTACATAACATATAAAAAGCGCGGTCCCTACTCTTTTCGGGGCCGCATTTTTTATGTGCTCTGGGCGATGGCGATGGTCAGTGGCGGGCGATGGTGGTGCCTGATGGCGAAGCGGCAGGTGCCGAGGGTGGCGAGGGTGGCGGTCTCGAAGGAGATGTCAGCCAACATGGCGTCATCCACGCCGGCGGCCTTGAATACGGCCTCCTTTGCCGTCCAGGCGTCAAGCAGATTCGGGCATGCCTTAAGGTCAGCATCGCTCATGAAACGCGTCACAACGCGCTCCAACTGCTGCGCCCGCGGCTCCTCAATATCTATCCCGACAGTGTGCTCCGACACGGCCAATGCCGCATAATTCCGTGAGTGAGAGACAGATACATACACGCCGGGTATATCTATAAATGGTGCGCCGGACGATTTATGGCCAAGCTTACAGCCCGGAAACACTTGCTCCACAAGGCTGTTCACCGCCATGCGTTCACGCTCGCGGCGCGAGCCATCGCCGCCGGGAATCGCGCACAGATACACGGTTACATTATCAATTTTCAGCGTCTCCATATCGTGCCGAGAAAACAACATGCCGCAAATCGCGCTCTAAGGCATCCGTGACGGACTTTATCGAGTCGTATGGAGTAACTGCACTCCACGACTCCATAAACGCGGCAGCGCTTATTATAACGCCTTTTTCAGCGTTACCCGTAAGTATCTGTACAGGTGTCTGAACTGTGGTATTGGCACGGACAATAGTGTAGGGGGCCGAAATATCCTCGCGCACGCCTCCGTCCGTGCTCGCACTGCCGGCCGACGCGCCGAGATTCATCGCTATGCGCCGTTGCCGTCCCGTCCACTCTGCCGAGAAGGCTTCAGGACCTTTTATTTTGTCATGCACACTCACGTAAACCACCGCGCCATAACGCGGATAGATGATATTTATGCCGTTCTCGGCGCTGTCCACACGCGCACCGGCGTTGACATCAAACGTCACGCCACGGAAGGTCACTGTCCGGAAAGAATCAGGGTAGACATACGCACGCGGATAGGCCTCAGGCAACGGTACGGCCACGTCTCTCTGCCCGCCGTTGTTGCATGCGGCGACAACCGCCGCCACGGCGATAATCAACGCGCTTTTATGCATTGGTTTCCGCCTCTGTTATTTTAACACGCACCTTGGTGATGCGGTGGTCGGTGACATCCAGTACCAGAAAATGACAGCGGCTGTAAACCATCGGCTCCTTGGCCTTGGGGAAATCGCCCTTTATGGCAAGGAGCATGCCGGCAAGGGTTTCGCAGTCCTCGGCCACGGGGGCATAATCGTCCTCATCCAGGTCGGTGATGCGGAAAAAATCCGTGAGGAGCGTGCGGCCCTCGAATATGAACGAGTTGTCGGCCAGGCGCTTATACGTGGACTCATCCTCGTCGTACTCGTCGTTGATGTCGCCCACAATCTCCTCCAGCACATCCTCCATGGTCACCAGGCCCTGCGTGCCGCCGAATTCGTCCACCACAATCGCCAGATGCTGGCGGCGGCGGCGGAAATCCTCAAGGACATCGTCAATCATGCGGTTTTCAGGCACATAATAGGCCTCGCGCAGCAGTGTCTGCCACCTGAAGTCGTTGTCGGCATTGCCGATATACGGCAACAGATCGCGGCTGTAGAGTATGCCCTTTATATTGTCCTCGGTGCCGTCGTAGACGGGGATACGCGAGAATCCGCTGTCCAACACCACGCGCATAACCTGGTCGAAGGTAGCGGAGTAGGGGATATCTGTCATATCTATTCGGGGCGTCATGATTTCGGCGGCGGAAGTGTCGCCGAACTGCAGGATGCCCTCCAGCATCTGCTTGTCGGCGGTATCGGTCTTTACGTCCGTAATCTCAAGAGCCTGAGACAGTTCGTCGGTGCTGATGGACGGTGCCTGCTTTGCAACCACACGGTGCACTATGCTGGTGGAACGCACCAGCAGTCGCGACAGCGGGCTGCACAGTATCATCAGCAATTTAACACCGGGAGCGGCGAAACGCGCCCACTTCACAGGGTTATGGTTGGCGTAAAGCTTGGGCAGAATCTCTCCGAAAAGCAGAATCAGGAATGTGAGGATTACCGACTGCAGGATAAAGCTCAACACCGCGCCCATATCCTTGAATACCGGGCCCAGCGCAAAATTGGTGAGCACAACGATTGCTACATTCACCAGGTTGTTGGCGATGAGGATTGTTGCCAGAAGCTGTTCCGGCTTGTCAAGCATGCGTCTTGCACGGCGCCCCGAGT
Source organism: Bacteroidales bacterium (assembly GCA_004554255.1). GTDB lineage: Bacteria > Bacteroidota > Bacteroidia > Bacteroidales > Muribaculaceae > CAG-873. The sequence goes on along the minus strand of SFNC01000037.1, from coordinate 13,803 downwards.
CGGTCTCGTCAAGGTCGTCTAACTGCGCCGGTGACAAAGAAAAATAAGCGATTTCACTACCGGAGATAAACCCGGACAGAATTAGTGCGAGGCAGGCAATGGCAAGCGTCACTACCTGCATAATAGGCAAAGGGTCTGTGGACATTATTCTTTATGAAGTTGTCTGAACTTAAAGGCTGTCACGCCTTATCTGTTAACATTTGCACAAAAGTACAACATTTTTCGTTAACATGCAAATCCACAGCCCGCTCACGGCGCTCACGGCGCCAGCATATTGTGGATTATCAGGCGCGAGGAAACCGCCGCCGCACTGTCCAGATGCTGTATCAGGCGAGGATCCACGCCCACGGTGTCGCCATGTAGCTGGTGCGGCACGGAGGTGTATTCGGCGTTGACCCTGTGGGGGTCCAGGAGGCTGCGGCCCATGCCGCGCCAGCGTGTCTCGCGCACCCCCAGCAGGTCCAGCAGCGTGGTATAAACGTCCACCTGACCCATTAACGCATCCACACGTCCGCCAACGGGGGAGTTCAGCACTATGAAGGGGGTGAATTTTCCGGGACTTACGAGCTCCGACGCCATCTTCGACGAGCCACGCAGTTCGTCGCGCGACGACCCTAAGGCCTCATGGTCGCCAACTATCACTATCAGCGTGTTATCCGCATCCGGGCGGCTGCGCAGATAGTCCACCATTATGTGCAGTTGTGCGTCAACATAGTGGGTTACAGCAATATAGTCACGCAATCGGCGGGGTAGGGAGGCCAACCCTTTCTCAAATTCCGGGTCGCGCAGGTTATCGGTGAGCATGAAGGGGTTATGACCCGTGTAGGTAAGCAGAGTCACCATGGCCGGCTGTCCGTGCGGCCACAGCTCGCCGCGCTGAAATTCCTTCACTGCCTGGCGCAGGAACGACCCGTCCGTGAGGTGTCTGTCTATAGTCTGGTCCATCTCCCAGTTGTCGCGGTAAAGCAGTGAGTCATAGCCGAATGTACGGGCTATGGTACCCATATTCCACGTCATTAGCTTGTCGGAGGTCAGCAGCATGCTTCGCGCCCCGCGGTCCTCCTTCAGCGCCATATTCAGCGTGGGATAGTAATGCGAGGGGTACTTCATGGAGTATATTCCGGAGGTTGCCGGGAGCATTCCCGCCGTGAACAGCAGCTGCGCGTCAATGCTGTGTCCGGCCGCCACCTGCGTGAGCATATTCGGGGCGTACAGTGTGGCAGAATCGGCCACAAGGCTGTTCAGATAAGGCGTAATTGGCTTGCCGGCAACGGATTTGCCTATCGGCCAGGATTCCAGCGACTCGCAGATTATCAGCACCAGATTGCGGCGTCCCTCCAGGCTGTCGGGCGGCAGGGTCTGCAGACTGCGGTGACGCTCCAGCCACGCCTCCACGCGCATGCGGTCGGCCTCGTCCAGCACCGCATGCCGGTTATTGTCCATTATATTGTAGATTACATGGCCGGCGATGGTATATGTAGGCACACCGCAGGTATAGTGGTAGCAGGACTGTACAAGCTTGTCGTAAGCCTGATAGAAACCGCCTCGCGACAGCAGCCCTATGGCCGTAATCAGTGCTAAAATCGCCGTGACGGACAGCCAGCGGCTTATGGCCCCGGCCACCTCTTTCACGCGGCTGCGATAGGCGAAAACGCCGCCCACGGCAAGGATTATCAGGAACACTCCGTCCTTCCACCGCAGACTGTCGGTGACAGACGAGGTAAAGTCGGCGAGATTGGACACCATGGCATAGCTGTCGGCCGGAATGGCCGTCAGATATGTGCGGTTGTACATAAGGTTTGCCATGCAGAAACCGTCGGCAACGGCAATGGTCAGCAGCTGCACCCACACGCGCCGAGTAAGCATCCACGGCGTGAGCAGAATCATCGTCAGCAGCAGATTGCACACATACAGCATCCAGTCGCTCATGGAGCGGAAGGTGGTGTCCGTATTCCAGTCCAAAATAAACCATAAAAGCGACAGAAAGGTCGTTGCCGCCATCGCCGCCGTACGCGGGTCGCTCAGCCAGAGGACAAGCCACCGGCATCCTTGTTTCAGTTTAGTCATCATAGCCGCAAAGGTACAAAAATAAGCCAAAAAGAGCAAGCCCGCGTGGCAGGCCTGCTCTTTTTTATAGAGGATTGCGGCAATTACTTGCCTTTCAGAATTTTATTCTTTGTCGTCCCAGGTGCAGCTTACGGGCTCGAACTTGGCGGGACCTACTACGCGGAATACTGCGGTGTGGTTAGAGTTTGAACCGTCGTAAACCACGAAGTTGATGGTGTAGGTAACATCAATGCCTTCCACGGGAACTGCATCGGGATGCAGTTTGGCGAGGGCGCCGGGCATTACTTCTTCCATGAAGCGCTTCTTCTCAAGTGCTACGACCTGTTCGTCGGTCATTGAGCCGTATTCGGCGGGGTACTGTGTCTTGGCAGCCGAGGGACGCAGGTCAACATTGCCCTGGTATGCAGATGTTCCGCTGTAGTACTCGTTGTTACCGTAAGACGAAACATAGAACTTACCCGACTTGATGCTGGTGTCGCCAAGGGGAACGCAGATGTTCTCGTATACCCAGTCAACACAAGCCTGGTAATAGGTGGCGGAAATAGCCTGACCTTTACCGCCGGGGAGGGTGATTACCACTGAGGGATCCCAGTTCCAGACGCCTTTGTTGCGAACGAACTGGTCGGTGGCCTCTACAACGCCATTGTTGAGGATCCACTCGCTGCCGTTGAAGGTGTACTGGTCGGCGACGTAGTATGTAGTCTTGTCTGATGAGTTGTAATAGAGGTACATTACGTTCTTGACGTCGTCAGCAGCGGCATAGGGGAATTTCTGTGCCAGGAACTTGGGCAGGAGGGTGTTGGCGTTGGTGAGGTTCTGGTACTGCTGGCCGAGGGCGGTGTAGTCGTCGGGGTTGAGGACTACGAAGTCGGAAGCGGCGGTCCAGCGGTTGCCGTCCAGGTGATAGAGGGCGCGCTCGACGGTGGAGGGGACCTGAGCGGCGGCTGAGCGGCTGAAGTTGACGCGGCGGGGAGCGCAGGCTTTGCCGTTGACGCTGGTGACGACGATGGAGGCGTAGCGGCTGCCGGCGATGGCGATGAAGTAGCCGCTGACGGTGACTTCGGCGTCGTTGGTGAACATGGCTTTCTGGTCGGCTGTGGCCTGGTAGGCCGAGCCCTGGCCTTTTTCGGCGCCGTCAACAACGATGTTGATGTTGCGTTCGGTGACAACGGCTTTGCCCTTGACGGTCACGTACTGTGCGAGGGCATTGTCGGTGCGGGCAACGAGGGCGTCGAGCTGTGCGCCGGTGAGGGGCGTGGTGGCGGGGTAGGTGACGGTCTGCTGGCCGACGTTCTCGACGGTGGCGGATGAGCCGGTCACCTGGAGGCCCTTGTTGTAGGCGCCGATGGTGCCTGAGATGTTGAGCTGGTTGCCGACCTGTACGGAGGAGGCGTCGAAGCTCGAGCCCATGTAGACGAATATTGTGCCGGAGTTGTCGGTGACGGTGTAGCCCTGTGCGCAGACGGCGGTGACTACGCCCTGGATTTCGGCGACATCGTTGAGGCCGTATGTGGCGATGGTGTTGCCGGGCTTCCAGGGTTCGGGCTGGGGTTCGTCGCCGCCGACGTTACCGAAGACGGGCTCCTGCTGTGAGACGGCATAAGAGGCGATGATGTAGTCCTTGCCGGGTTCGGCGTTCTCAGCCAGGATGCCGGGGAGGCTCTTTGCAGCGGGATGGCTGGGGGCGAAGCAGGGGACATAGTCCTCCTGGCTCTCCCACACGTCCATGTAATCCTCCTCGGAGAGGGTGTAAAGCTGTGCGGCGGCGGCGGCGGAGAGCTCGGCGGGGAGGTTCTGGGCAATCTTATAGGTGACCTTCACTGCCGACTTGTCGGAGAGGGTGAAGTAGGGGAAGGAAGAGTTGTTGAGGAACGCGGGCAGATACTTTCTGACGGCCTCGGCGTCGGGGAAGCACTTTTTGGCGGCAATCTGCTTGAGGACGGCCAGGTCCTGTTCCGATGCGCCGGAGGAGTTTGCGGAGAGCACGGTGCTGTAGTCAGCGTCCGTGAGGGTGTAGTTTATTGTTTGAACGTTGGTGGGGTTCTTGTCCGTTTCCTCGTAGCCGTCCAGATGGTCATTCCAGGCTTCTTCATCGCAGGCGGTGAAGGTGGCGGCCAGGGCCACAGCCACTAACGGAGTGAGAAATAATTTTTTATTCATTTTTTTATATATCTAAAGTTAGTGGTTGTTTAGAAGTTGACGCGAAGTTTCATGGAGTATGTGCGGCCGAACGAGTAGAATACGCGGAAAGCGTTCTCCCAGGTGCCGACTACGCCTGAATCGGTGTAGGCATCCATAACATAATTGTAGTTGCAGAGGTTGTGGATGTTTCCGGAAAGAACAGCGTCAACACCGCCGATTTTGAAGCGGTAAGAAGCGTTGAGGTCCAGCTGATTGCCCCAGGGAATACGCCAGGGGGTGCCCACTTTTACAGTACCGTTTGCGGTGTAGCTGCTGGAGCTGATGGAGTAGTCCGAGTAGTTGCGGTCTGCAACGGTCCAGTCGGCACCGATGCGGAAGCCCTTGAAGGGACGGAAGGTTACGCCGAGAGCGGCGGTGGTCTGTGCCGAGCCACCTACTTTGCGGCCTTTCTGAAGAAGAGTAGCCTTTGCGTGGTCCTCGGCGAGGATGCCGCTGGCAAGATTGCCGGCGAGGTCCTTAAGAGGCTGGCCGAGCTGGTTGTAGAAGTAACCGGTAGCGTCGGAAGCCCACTCATAGTCGCCCAGAGAGAGCATACCGTTGAATTCCACCCAGTTGGCGGGAACGAGGGTGAAGTTAACCTCAACGCCCATGTGACGGGCGTCTACGCCCGACATATTCAGGTAGTAGCGGTCGCCGGCGTGTTCGCCTGCGGTGATGTCGCCCGAGCGGGTTGTGGTTTTGTCAAGCCACTTGGTGTAGTAACCGTTGACGGTTGCCGAGAAGATGGGCGATGAGTAACCGTAACCGATTTCGGCAGAGAATACTTTCTCGTTCAGGGGGTCGGGGTTGGCGGCGTTGCTGACGTTCGATGACAGGAATACGCCCTGGCTGAAGAAGGGAGCGCGGCTGATGTAACCCACATTGCCGTATACGTTGTTGTGACGGTCAATGTTGTAGTTGATACCGGCTTTGGCTGTTCCACCAAGGAAGTTATAGGTCTTGGATTTGGCGTGGGCCTTGTCGTAGTAGAAGTGGTCGATACGCTGGTAACCGGTGTTGGAGAGTGAACCGGAAGCCACGATGGTGAGGCGCTTGTCAAGGAGATTCAGCTCACCCTGAATATATCCGCCTTCCTGGTTGGTGTGGCCGTCGTAGTCGCGATAAACAACGTCGCCGATACCGAGTTTCTCGTATTTCCAGTTGGGATCTGCAGCAGCGGCGTTGTTCTCTACTTTCACGTTTTTACGTGAGGAGTCGTCCATGAAGTATGCACCGTTGTACAGGTCGATAATCTTGTTGTTGTGTTTACCGATGTAGTAGCGGAGGTCGATACCGGCCAGGAAATTGAGCTTGCCGTCGAAGAAGCGGTTGGTGTAGGTTGAAACCAGACCGTACCACTGGTGCGAGTTGTTGCTCTGGCTCATGACCATGTTAGAACCGGTGGTGGAGGCCATGTTCATTTCCTGGATGAGGTTGTAGCCGAAAGTACCGTCCTCGTTGCGGAACAGTGTGTTGGGGATACCGTTTGTAGCACCGTACCAGCTTGAGTTGCTGAGGCTTGTGCCGTTATATGTGCCACGGCCCTGACCTGAATAACCGCCACCCGAAGCCAGCGACATGTACAGTGTGGTGGACAGGCGTGACTTGTGGTTGATTTCCCAGTTGTGTGCAAGAGAAATCTGGGGTTTGTGGTAGGTGTTCAGGTTTGAGGAGCGACGCTGGCCCTGGAGGTCATAACCGAAGGTGGGGTTGTACTTGTAGGGGCTGTCGCCGTTCATCACGCGCTTGGCGTAGGTCTGGTACTCCATGATGGTGAGACCGTCCTGGCTGGAACGTTTGTTGTGCTTCTGGGGAGCGCCGAAGGCGGTCAGTGACAGTGAGTGGCTGTCGTTGAAGCGCTTGGAAACGTTGATGAAGTAGTTGTAGGAGTTGAACCATGTGCCCTGGACGTAACCGTCGCCCCACTTGCGGGAGCCGAGGACTGTTACAGCCCAGCCGTTCTTCATGAGGCCGGTGGAAACTTTCATACCGATGGTGTTCATGCCGTCGTTACCGAAGCCGTACCATACAGAACCGCCTTTCTTGGCGTCGATGCTCTGGGTGGTGATGTTGATGGTACCGCCGACAGAGGGAGCGGAGAGCACAGCTGCACCGAGACCGCGCTGGGTCTGGATGTTGGAGGCAACATCGTTAAGGCCGGCCCAGTTGGACCAGTAAACGCCGCCCCATTCCATATCGTTGACGGGAATACCGTTAACGAGAACGGCAACGTTGGCGCTCTGGAAGCCGCGCATGTTGATTTTGGCGTCACCGAAACCGCCGCCGTCTTTGGTTGCCCATACACCGGGGGTGGTCTTCAGGATTTCGGGGAGCTCCTGTGTACCGAGCTTAAGGTCAATGTCCATGGCATTAACCTGGCTGACAGCAACAGGGGTCTGACGGGTGCGTGCCAGAGACTGGGTTACAACCACGTCCTGGAGCATTTCTGTCTTGGGCTTGAGGGTGATGGTTCCCATCTCCGCACGCGGTGCCTCTACGGCATCGGTGTAGCCCACAAAGCTGATGGTTAAGGACTTGGCATTGTCGGGGACATTCACACTGAATTTACCGTCAATGTCGGTGGTACCCAATGCGGGTCCGTTGGTGACAACGATACCGGCGCCGATAATGGGCTCACCTGTTTCGTCAACTACGGTGCCTGAGCATTTGCGTGTAGCAGGGAGCGCAAGCGCGCTGCCCACTGCAAAACACAGCACCATGATTACTGAAAGAAGTCTTTTCATTGCTGAGAATGATTGATTAATAAAATAGGGGTATTTTGTGTTTAGATTGTTATTCTATTATAAAAAACAAGCCCCGCAGAAATGCTTAACACAATTCTCTACGGGGTGCTATCTGTTAATTTATTATTAAATATGCGAGACCACTTATGGGAGCCGACAATCCCGGCAGGCATGTTTTGCCAACCGTAATACCCTGTAATCAAGGCAAGTAGATTATTCATAGGCGATGCAGTGACTTTCGCTGATGCGTTAATTTTCTGCAAAATTACAAAATTATTTTCAATCCCACAAGTTTACGGCAATTCTTGCCGATTGCAAAATTTTTCACTAATTTTGCACTGGAATATTTCTGTACTTATTATTCATGATAAAGAATCTTCTTTTCGACCTCGGCGGTGTCATAATGGACATCCATAGGGAAAACTGCATAAACGCTTTCCGTGAACTCGGCCTCCCCGACGCCGAGTCGTACTTCGGCGACTTCAGCCAGAAGGAGCCCTTCGGCAGCCTGGAAAGCGGACACCTCACCGTAAAAGAATTCCACAATATAATGCATTCGCTGATTCCGGTGCCGGTGACCGACGCACAGATTGACGATGCCTTTACCAAATTCCTCATCGGCATTCCCGTGGAACGCCTGCAGCAGCTGCGCCAGTTGCGCAAAAGATACAACCTTTTCCTGCTCTCAAACACCAACCCCATTATGTGGAAGGGGTTCATTGCCAACGAGTTCGGAAAGGAAGGCCTGTCTGTACGCGATTACTTCGACGGCGTCACCACATCCTTCAACGCCAAGTCCCTAAAACCCGCGCCGGAGATATTCGAGTACGCCGCACGCACTATGGAGATTGCCCCCGACGAGACTCTGTTTCTGGACGACTCGGAGGCCAACTGCGAGGCCGCACGCGCCCTGGGATGGCATGCCGCCCACGTCTCCGGACAGCACGGATTCATGGAGGCAATAAACGGCTACCTCAACAAATGAAATATGCGGCCGTCATAGGCACTTTCGACGGCTTGCACCGGGGACACGCGGCTCTGCTGAACTCTCTGCGGCACATTGCCGCGGACAACGGTCTGCTGTCCATGGCTGTGACCTTCGACCGCCATCCGCTGTCGCTGATAAACCCCGAGGCCGCGCCTCAGCTCCTGGACGATAATGACGAGCGCATCGCCCGCCTGGAGCGCGAGGTGGACCGCGTTCTTGTCCTGGAATTCTCGCCGCAGCTGCGCCAAATGCCCGCCGCGGACTTCCTCAGGCTCCTGGCAGACAATGGCGTAGCTATTCTAATTATGGGGTACGACACCAGATTCGGAGCCGACATGCCCGCCGACCTGCAAGAGTATCACAAGGCCGCACAGCGGGCCGGAATACGCATAGTAAACATTGACGATGCCGTGTGCCACAGCGACAGCGCGGCAACCATCGCCTCATCCGCCATACGCGCGGCGGTTGCCGGCGGGGACCTCGCTCTCGCAAACGACATGCTCGGCCACCCCTACCAGGTGTCCGGAACTGTTGTCTCGGGCAGACATCAGGGCCGTCTGTTAGGATTCCCCACGGCAAATATCAGGCCCGCGGCCGGCCGCCTTGTGCCCGCACCGGGCGTTTACGCCGCCTTAGCCCACACCGACAGCGGCACAGCGCTGCCCGCAATGGTGAACATCGGCACTTGCCCGACCTTTAACTGCGGAAATGCCACTCAGACAATAGAAGCCCACTTAATTGGCTTCAACGCAGATATTTACGGCAAACGTCTGTCGCTCGACTTTATTCAGCGGATACGTGCCGAACGCCGGTTCGACAGCCCCGAGGCTCTCGCCGAACAGCTGAAAATGGACCGCGAAACCGTCCTGCAAACCTTGAAAAACTACTATAAATGAAAAAATTAGGACTTCTGGGATGGATTCTTATCGCCATCCCGCTCGGTATTCTGGCAGGGTGGGGAGCTCCCGTTTGGGCCGCAAGGATAATGGCCTCGCTGAACGGCATTTTCTCACAGTTCCTGGGATTCATGATTCCGCTGATTATCGTCGGATTCGTGACACCGGCGATTGCCGAGGTCGGCAACCGCGCCGGCAAACTACTGGTAGCCACCGCTATGCTGGCGTATTTCGCGACTTTCTTCGCCGGCATGCTTTCCTACTTTACCGGCACGCTCACTTTCCCGTGGCTCATTGGCGGAGAGCAGTTAGTGGCGAATCTGGAGGCCGCGAACTCTGTCAAGCCCTATTTTTCCGTTGACATCCCGGCGATTATGCCGGTGATGACCGCTCTGGTGTTCGCGTTCATGACCGGACTTGGCATCGCGTTCCTGAAGACCGACGGCCTGAAGAACATCGCCCTGGAATTCCGCACCATCATAGAAAAAACGATACGTGTGGCCATTTTGCCCGTACTGCCGTTCTATATCTTCGGCATCTTTATGATTATGACCGTGGAGGGGCAGGTGGCCGTAATCCTCCAGGCCTTCATCAAGGTCATCGCCGTAATCTTTATTCTGCACATCTTCATACTGTTGCTGCAATACTGCATCGCGGCATGCTTCAACGGCGGCAACCCGCTGCGGATGCTGCGCACCATGCTCCCGGCATACTTCACCGCACTGGGCACGCAAAGCTCGGCGGCAACCATCCCCGTAACACTGCGGCAGACCATCAAAATGGGTGTCCGCGAGGACATCGCCGGGTTTGTGGTGCCTCTGTGCGCCACCATACACATGTCCGGCTCGGCCCTGAAAATCACCGCCTGTGCCCTGACGCTGCTGATTATGCACAACCAGCCCTACGACGCCGCGCTGTTCATGCACTTTGTGGCCATGCTCGGCATCTCCATCGTCGCCGCGCCGGGCATTCCGGGAGGCTCAATCATGGCTTCGCTCGGCATCCTCTCCGGAATATTGGGCTTCGACCAGCAGATGCTGGCGCTGATGATTGCCCTGTACATCGCAATGGACAGCTTCGGCACCGCCTGCAATGTCACCGGCGACGGCGCGCTCGCAGTTATCCTCAACCGTTTCTTCGGCAAGACCAAAGCCGCATAATCCATGCCATAATTTCATTTTGGCATTTTCGTGGGAATTGTTTACCTTTGTGGCGCTAATTATACGTAATCAGTCATGACACACAAATATGACTTCCTTGTGATAGGGTCCGGCATCGCCGGTATGTCTTTCGCCCTGAAGGCCGCTAAATTCGGCCGCGTGGCGCTGATTTGCAAGACAACCCTCGACGAGGCGAATACAGCCCTCGCGCAGGGCGGCGTCGCCTCTGTGACAAACCTCGAAGTGGACGACTTCGACAAGCACATCCACGACACTATGGTCGCCGGTGACTGGCTCAGCGACCCCGTTGCCGTTGAAAAAGTAGTGAAAAACGCCCCGGAAGGCATTCGCGACCTGCTGAAGTGGGGCGTGGAATTCGACCGCAACGACGATGGTAATTTCGACCTTCACCGAGAGGGCGGACACAGCGAATTCCGTATCTTACACCACGCCGACAACACCGGTTTCGAGATTCAGCGCGGCCTCATGCAGGCCGTACGCGACACTGACAACATCGACCTGTTCGAGCACCACTTTGCCATAGAAATCATCACTCAGCACCACCTGGGCAAGATTGTAACCCGCCGCACCCCGGACATCACCTGCTATGGCGCGTACATCCTGGACGAGGCTACCGAAAAGGTGGAGACGTTCCTGGCGCGCGTGACCGTAATGGCCACCGGCGGAGTGGGGGGCGTGTACCTCACCACCACTAACCCGCTGATTGCTACCGGCGACGGCATCGCAATGGTGTACCGCGCCAAGGGCACTGTCAAGGATATGGAATTCATCCAGTTCCACCCCACCGCGCTGTTCCACCCCGGCGACAGACCCTCATTCCTGATTACCGAGGCCATGCGCGGCTACGGCGCAGTGCTGCGCAACATGCAGGGCGAGGAATTCATGCACAAATACGACCCGCGCCTGTCCCTGGCGCCCCGCGATATTGTGGCTCGCGCCATTGACTCGGAGATGAAGCTGCACGGCGACGACCATGTCTATCTGGACGTCACGCACAAGGACCCGGAGGAGACTCGCCGCCACTTCCCCAATATCTACAAGAAATGCCTGGAACTGGGCATAGACATCACCAAGGACTATATCCCGGTGGCACCGGCCGCCCACTATCTGTGCGGTGGCATCAAGGTGGACACCAACGGAGAGTCCTCCATACGCCGCCTGTACGCACTGGGCGAATGTTCGTGCACGGGCCTGCACGGCGGCAACCGCCTGGCCTCCAACTCCCTTATCGAGGCCGTGGTTTACGCCGATGCCGCCGCCAAGCACGCCACCGGCGTATTTGAGGGCTACGACTTCCGCACCGATGTCCCCGAATGGAATGACGAGGGCACCTCTCACCCCGAGGAGATGGTGCTTATCACACAGAGCACACGCGAGGTAAACCAAATAATGAGCTCGTACGTTGGTATTGTACGCTCCAACCTGCGTCTCGACCGCGCATGGAACCGCCTCGACATCCTATACCAGGAGACCGAATCGCTGTTCAAATGCTCCAAGGCTTCGCGCAAAATTTGCGAACTCCGCAACATTATTAACGTCGGATACCTGATTATGAGACAGGCCAAGGAGCGCAAGGAAAGCCGCGGTCTGCATTATACCGTGGACTATCCGCCGGTTGCATCTCATAATAATTAAAAGAACGATAAACGCCTGCAGACACATACGCATTCTGGTCGCCATGATTCTCTTTTTCGTGGCCGCTGATGCTGTGGCTGCGCCGGACAAGGACTTTATCCCCGGCCCCGAAGAACAACACTCGGCGCGCGAGCACATATACCACGGATACTCCACTGTCGTGGTGGACGGTGACACCATGACCATCTTCTATCTACGCAACCTCACCGTTTACCCGCCGATGAAGTTCCGCAACAAAAAAGAACGCGAGAACTACGACCGCCTTGTCCGCAACATCCGCATCACCCTCCCGTATGCAAAGATGATTCGCGAGACGCTTATCGAGACTTACGAATACGTAGAGACCTTCCCGGATGAGAAACAGCGCCAGGCATACCTCAAGCAGATGGAAAAGGACCTGTTCAAGCAATACAAACCCATCCTGAAGCGCTTCTCAAAACGCCAGGCCAAACTGCTGATAAAGCTCATCCAGCGCGAGACAAACCAGTCCAGCTACGAGATTGTCAAGGCATTCCTCGGCTCGTTCCGCGCCGCATTCTGGCAAGGATTCGGCAAGCTTTTCGGCGTGAGCCTACGCGGAAAATATCAGCCCGACAAGAACAAGGAAGACGCTCTGATAGAACGCATTGCCACCCAGGTAGAACAGGGCACACTATGACTATAGACAATATAATACGCCGGTTTGCGGCATACCTCACGCTGGAAAGGGGTATGTCCGAGAACACTCGCCTCGCCTATCGCGCCGACGTGGAAAAGCTGGTGGACGCCATGGACATCAAAACCGACGAGGACCTGCGCCTGCTGGATGCCGACGCGCTACGCAACTTTGTCGGCGACCTCCACGACCTGGGCATAAACGCCCGCTCGCAGGCCAGAATTGTCTCAGGACTCAAGTCCTTCTTCCACTTCCTGCGCATGGAACGCATCGTCAGCGACGATGCCATGAGGCTAATCGAGAGCCCGCGCATAGGCCGGCGCCTCCCCGAGGTGCTGTCCATTGAGGAAATCGACGCCATGATTGCCTCCTTCGACCTTTCCACGCCTCTCGGACGCAGAAATCGCGCCATCATCGAAACCATGTACGGGTGCGGTCTGCGCGTAAGCGAACTCTGCGACCTGCGCATACAGAACGTAAACACCACCGAGCAATACATCATAGTCATCGGCAAAGGCGACAAGCAGCGAATGGTGCCTATGTCGCCGATAGCTGCCTATCTGATAGACAATTACCTTGCCGAAGACCGTGCCGCAACAACAGTGCGGCGCGGCGACGAGGACATCGTGTTCCTTAACCGACGCGGTGCACGCCTCACGCGCGTAATGATATTCTACATCATCAAAGAAGCGGCAAAAGCAGCCGGAATCACCAAGGAAGTCTCGCCGCACACCCTGCGCCACTCATTCGCCACACACCTCCTGGAAGGCGGCGCCAACCTGCGCGCCATACAGCAAATGCTCGGCCACGAATCCATCGCCACCACACAAGTCTATCTGCACATCGACAACACCCGCCTCCGCGACGAAATCATGCTCCATCACCCCCGCAACACCCGCCCCTGACCCCACCACAGGGAAATAGCAACAGCATCGCCAAGAGTCATGTTTTCGGTAGCGTAGGTGAAGAGATAAGTTGCACTGTATATAAACTTACATCACTATTTGGAGGACTCGCCTTTCCAGTATGTCTCACGCGAGTATGCTCGTTTGAATTCTTCCCAACTCAGCAAATAATCCTTTTTTTCCTGACATTCGTCCGATAGAAAATAAGGTATGAAAGGAGCATTGAAAAGTGTGTTATCATGACGTTTCGAGTATTTTTCATATATAAACTCGGCATACTTCCTGAGCTCATTCCCAATTGAAACATTTATTGATTTCTCCTTTATAAAAGCAGTCTTAAATTTATATTGACTATCCGGAAAGAACAATATGGCAGTCTTAATACATTCCAGGCTGAGCACATCGGGAAAAACGAGGTTGATTGTGAATGGTTCATTCGGTATCAGTCTCTTATTGAAAGGCATCGGAAACCGCGGAACAACCACAGAATTAGTTGAATCTTTTTCTAAATAGGAATTATAGTATATATCCAAGTCCGGACCATATCCCGC
>SFNC01000036.1 GCA_004554255.1 Bacteroidales bacterium | reverse complement strand
TTTTCGGTGCAAAGATAATACATTTATATGCTGTTTACAAATTTATATAATATTTATAACATTATTTAACTTTTATACTCATGCCGACGCATATCGTCATCGGTTGCAGATTTGCACACAAACATAAAATTAGCTATTTTTGCAAAAACAACAGCCGCAATGAGACTATTACAGATAAATACCGTTGCTCACGGCACATCGCCGGTAGCCACAATTATGCGCCGAATACACTGTGCCGCAAAGGATTACGGCATAGACGCGCACATGGCTTGCGGATATGGCGATGGCGACGGTTGCGGACTGGTAATGACCGGCAAAGCCGGCAGAATACGCGGCGCCTTAGCGGCCCGCCTGTCCGGCAACGACGGTTTCGGACAAAAGGCCCCCACCCTGCGCCTGACAGACTACATCCGGCACCTGAAACCCGACATAGTCCATCTGCACAACGCCCACGGATACTACCTCTGTCTGCCCGATCTGTTGGCGGCGCTGAGAGACATGAAAATCCCGCCGATAGTGACACTCCACGACGACTGGTGGCTGACAGGCAGATGCGCAATTCCGGCAACTTACAATTGCAAAAGATACGCCACGGCGGAGTGTGACAATTGTCCGCACCGCGATGTATATCCCGCCGTATGGCGCTCTGTAAAAGCACATTACAAGCCAACGGAGGGCATTACATTCGCGACACCGTCGCACCGCCTCGCCAAGGCTTTCAACGCCCGACTGATCCCTAACGGCGTAAGTATCAGCAAGGCGCCGGACGCACTCGCCAAGAAGGACTATGCGCTCGCCATAGCCAATATCTGGACAAAAGGCAAGAGCCTGCAAAGCCTTGTCGAGATCGCGCCGAGGCTGAAATTCCCCATCGTTGTGGTGGGAGACCTGAAAGGCGCATCGCTCGCCCACAACATGATTCATGCAGGTAAGGACCTCAGCGACACAGAGTTGGCGCGGCTCTACACCGAGGCATCCATACTGATCAATCCCTCGCTGAGCGAGAGCTACGGCATGACCGTCGCCGAGGCGATAAACTGCGGCACGCCGGTAGTGATACGCAAAGGCACTGATTCGCAGGATATTATAGGACCCGGAGACGGCATTGCCATTGATTTCGCCGACACGGACGCCACAGTAAACGCCGTTTATGAGGCCGCGAAAATGACGCCGCAAGGGTCACGGATAACCTCAGTAAAAGACATGACAGACGCATACATTAATTTATATAAAGAGGTGCTGAACAACGTTTAGACCATCCATACATATATAATTCCAAAAAATTTATTAACTTTGCAGTGATTTTATAAACAAAGAAGTTAACTTCCAATCATTATACAAGACATACACATTTATATAACGTTATTTTAAAGCCTATGAAGCCTACTTTATTGGTCCTTGCAGCCGGAATGGGAAGCCGCTATGGCGGCCTAAAGCAACTTGACGGCGTTGGACCTCACGGAGAGACGATTATGGACTATTCTGTTTACGATGCGATGCGTGCCGGGTTCGGCAAGGTCGTTTTCGTGATTCGTCATGATTTTGAAGATGATTTCAACGCACGCGTACTCTCCAAATATAAGAATCACATACCCGTTACTGTTGTATATCAGGAGACGGATTCTCTGCCCGAAGGCTATACTGTTCCGGAAGACCGCACCCGCCCCTGGGGCACCGGACATGCCGTGATGATGGGCGCCGATGCCATAAATGAACCGTTCGCCGTTATCAATGCCGACGATTTCTATGGCCGCAACGCCTTCGAGGTCATGGCCGACTTCCTTAAAGACTCCGAAAACAAACAGGGCCACTATTGCATGGTGGCCTTCAAGGTCGGCAACACTATGACCGAGAACGGCAGCGTGAGCCGCGGCGTCTGCACTGTCGACGACAACAATTGCCTCAGCAGCATCGTGGAGCGCCGACGCATAGAATTTGACGGCGACCACAACCCCGTGTTTATAGACGAGGAAACCGAGCAGCCCAACCGCCTGGACGCCACAACCCCCGTGTCCATGAACCTGTGGGGATTCACGCCCGATTTCTTTGTTCATTCGCAGAAAGAATTCAAGAGATTCCTGGATTTGTTCTCCAACGACAACAAACGCGAGTTTTACATACCCAATGTTGTTGACTTCCTCATCAACAACGGCAAAGCCTCCGTGCGCGTACTCACCACAGACTCACGCTGGTTTGGAGTGACCTACGCCGACGACCGCCAGAATGTCTGCGACAATCTGGAGGCCCTGCACAGCGACGGCACTTACCCCGAAACTCTGTTCTAACCGACTGAGAACCCGCAATCCTCAGACAGTACATAACCTCTACCCCGTATATGGATTTTAAAGTACAGGCAACCGCCCCGGATACCAACGCCCGCGCAGGGCTTATCACCACCGACCACGGAACCATAGAGACCCCCATCTTTATGCCCGTGGGCACTTGTGCGTCTGTAAAAGGAGTGCACATTCACGAGCTGAAAGATGATGTAAAAGCACAGATTATTCTTGGCAATACCTATCATCTGTATCTGCGCCCGGGCATTGAAATCCTGGAAAAAGCGGGAGGCCTGCACAAGTTCAACGGCTGGGACCGTCCCATTCTCACCGACAGCGGCGGATTCCAGGTATTCTCGCTGTCGGCGAACCGCAAGCTCACCGACGAGGGCGCGCACTTCCGTAGCCACATCGACGGCAGCAAGCACCTGTTCACCCCCGAAGGCGTAGTAGACATACAGCGCTCCATCGGCTCGGACATAATGATGGCGCTGGACGAATGCCCGCCCGGCACCGCCGAGCGCAGATACGCGCGCAAATCCCTGGACCTCACCCTGAGGTGGATGGACCGCGGCTGGAAGAGATACTGCGAGACAGAGGGCCGCTACGGCTACAGACAGGCTTGGTTCCCTATCGTTCAGGGTGTTACTTACCCCGACCTGCGCCGCGAAAGCGCCGAGCGAGTGGCCGAGTTGGGCGCCGACGGCAACGCAATCGGCGGCCTGGCGGTGGGCGAGCCCGCCGAGGTAATGTACGAGATGATTGACGTCGTAAACGAGATTCTGCCTCAGGACAAGCCTCGTTACCTCATGGGCGTCGGCACTCCCATAAACATCCTGGAGGCCATAGACCGCGGCGTGGACATGATGGACTGCGTGATGCCTACCCGCAACGGACGCAACGGCATGCTGTTCACACCCGAGGGAACCATGAACATGCGCAACAAGAAATGGGCCGATGACTTCAGGCCTATATGGGAGGACGGGCCTTGCTTTGTGGACCGCGTATACTCCCGCGCTTACCTGCGGCACCTGTTCATCGCCAACGAGATTCTGGCACTACAGATTGCATCCATACACAATCTGGCATTCTACCT
Source organism: Bacteroidales bacterium (assembly GCA_004554255.1). Lineage (GTDB taxonomy): Bacteria > Bacteroidota > Bacteroidia > Bacteroidales > Muribaculaceae > CAG-873. The sequence goes on along the minus strand of SFNC01000036.1, from coordinate 13,245 downwards.
ATGGCTGGTGGGTGAGGCACGGAAACATATTCAGCTGGGCGACTTCAAACCCTGGAAAACCGAGATGGTTCGCAATCTCGGCAAAAGACTGTAAGAATGAACGACGATACGGAAAACATAGCCACGAAAGAGCAGCACGACAACCCGGTTGTTGCCGATGCCACTCCCGCTCCCGCCGAAAAAAAAGGGAAACGGGTGCGGGCATTTCTGTCGCGACTGCTGCCGTTTACGATTCTTGACAAATACATCCTTGGCAAATTCCTCGGAACTTACGTCTTCGCCATAATCCTGCTACTGGCGATTGTCGTGATGTTCGACATTAACGAGAAACTTGACGCATTCCAGAAAGCGCCGCTGTCCGAGACCATCAACGAATATTACGTAAACTTCCTGCCATACTTCGCCAATCAGTTCGCGCCGCTGTTCACGTTCATCGCCGTGATATTCTTCACGTCGAAACTCGCTAACAACTCCGAGATCATCGCCATGCTCTCTACCGGCATGAGCTTCAGGAGGTTGCTGCGCCCGTATATGGTTGGCGCCTTCGTTATCGCCGCCTTCAGCTTCGTACTGGCGGCATACGTGATTCCGCCCGCAAATGTGCACCGAATCGCGTATCAGGACAAGTATGTAAAGAATAAACGCGTAGACTATGGCGCCAACATCATGCTGATGGTCGCCCCCGGCGAGATTGCTTACATCAACCACTACGACAACATCGCCAAGACAGGTTCGCGATTCAGCCTTGAGACATTCGACTCCGCCAAGCAGCTGACGTCGCGCCTTACCGCGCAGACCATTCGCTGGGATACGCTATACTCCTGGAAGGTATACGATTACGTTATCCGCGACTTTAAGGACGGACGCGAATTTATTACCAGCGGACGCGAACTGGACACCGTTATCCCGTTCGAGCCGCGCGATTTCCTTATCAGCGCCAACGACCACGAAAAGCTAACATCCCCCGCGCTGCGCGAATATGTGGAGCGCCAGAAAAACCGTGGCGTCGGAAACATTCAGTCATTCGAGGTCGAATACCACCGCCGAATAGCAATGACAGCCGCAGCATTCATCCTCACGGTAATAGGCATGGCGCTGTCATCGCGCCGGCGCGGACGCGGAGGCATGGGCGTGAACATCGGTATCGGACTGGTGCTCGCCTTCAGCTACATAATGTTCATGACTGTAACACAATCCTTTGCACTGTCGGGCCTGACCTCCCCGATGGTGGCAATGTGGATTCCCAACATCGTATTCATCATAATCGCTATAATCCTCTACTTCCGTGCCGCAAGGTAAGAACTTGTAAATGAGGACCAAAACTTAAATCTATCAGAAAATATTCTAAAAACCATTACAATACCTCACTATTATGAAATTACAAAATATCCTCCCGGCAGTGCTGTTCGCAGCTGTTCTGGCGCCTTCTTGCACCAACGACGACGATGTTCAGCGTCTCACAAAAACTGATATTCCGGTAACTTTTTCCGCATACGCGCCCAAAGCGCCTCTCACCTCCCGCGCAATTCTCACTTCTTCCAACCTCACGGACTTCATCACTTATGGTGTCGTAGACAATGAATTGCTTATGAACGAGGTTAAGGTCTCAACGAAAAGGAGCAAATGGACATACTCTCCCCTGCAATATTATCCCCGCGAGAAGAACGTGAACTTCTACAGCTTCGCTCCCGCCGGAATAACATACGACAAGGCCACCAATGCTTCGGACGCCTCAACTGTAAACAATTTCAAGAACGACGGCACTGTTGACTTACTCTATGGCGTAAACCTGGACCGCAATGAGGGCAACAGCAATGTCAACGTATACTTCCGCCACGCGCTGTCGCAGATTCGCTTCCGCTTCCTGCGCAACGCCGAGCAGAACGTGAACGCAACGGTATACACCGTCGACCTCCTCGGTACTAACACCACAGCGACCTTCGCCGCACCTCAGGAGACAACAACCGCCACCAACAAGGCCTACGGCGTATGGTCAGGACACAAGGACATCAAGGATGTAAACATCTACCACGATGCCGGTTTTGCCACCACCGACTTCGCCCGCGAGCTCAACAACACCGGCATCCTCTTCGGTATCCCTCAGGACCTCGCAATGGTCATTGACGAGAATCCCGCCGAAGGCGCGATAATCCGTATCCGTGCCCGCATCACCAACAAATTCAACGGCAAACTCCTGTGGCCCGACGAGTCCGCACCCGGCTACGACAAAGCCACCGGCACCGCATACATCTACTATCCCCTCTGGTCAAAAGACCACACCAAATGGGTTAGCGGATGCGTATACCGTTACACCTTCAACGTAGGCATTCCCGACGCTGCCGGTTTCTGCAACGATGTCACCGTGGCTGAATACCCCGACTTCTCAGACCTTACAATGGGCGACGAATAATCCCTCACCGCTCAACTCGCATACGGCGATGTGTCACTAACCCGGCACATCGCCGTTTTATTTCTATGGCCGCGTTTTACACCGCAATGTTGAAAAATTTGCACGATTTATATCTGTATTTTATTACTTTTTTACTAACTTTGTGAGTTAATATACAATCTACACAGAAGACAATGAACGAGGCTGCTCTTACTCAACTATATCTGAAAGATACGGCATTCCAGGACCTTATGCAGTGCCGCATCTTCAACGTCCTGCTCATCGCATCGCCATACGATGCATTCATGATGGAGGAGGACGGACGCGTTGAGGAACAGCTGTATTTCGAGTATGTCGCACTTAACCTCAGCTCGCCTCCGCGTGTTACCCGCGTAAGCTCGCTGGACAAGGCACTTGCGGCCTTGCGCGAAAAGCATTACGACCTGATTATCACCATGCCCGGCGTTGACATAGCCGAGTGCCTCAGCGTCGCTAAAATTATTAAGGCCGACTACCCCGACACACCGATTGTGGTGCTCACGCCTTTCTCGCGAGAGGTGTCGCGCAGGCTTGCGAGAGAAGACCTCTCATGCATTGACTATGTCTTCAGCTGGCTCGGAAATGTGGACCTGCTGCTTGCGATAATCAAGCTTCTGGAGGATAAAATGAATGCCGACCGCGACATTACAGAGGTGGGCGTACAGATGATTCTTCTGGTGGAGGACTCTGTCAGGTTCTATTCCTCCGTGTTGCCGCACATTTACAAGTTCCTGCTGAAACAGTCTCTGCTATTCTCCACAGAAGCGCTTAACGAACACGAGAAAATGCTGCGCATGCGTGGCCGCCCGAAGGTGATGCTCGCCCGCGACTACGAGGAAGCTAAAGCCCTTTACGACAAATTCGGAAAGAACATCCTGGGAATAATCACCGATGTCTCTTTTAAACGCGACGGCGAAAAGGACCCCGAAGCCGGCCTGAAGTTCGCACGCTATGTCCGCGACTGCGACCCGTACATGCCCATAATAGTGGAGTCTTCAGAGATAGCGAACGCCGACAAGGTCTCGGACTTTAACGGCACTTTCATAGACAAAAACTCAAAAAAATTGCCCATAGACCTCGGCGAGGCAATCATGGACAACTTCGGGTTCGGTGATTTTGTTATCCGCGACCCCAAAACCGGTGACGTGCGCATGCGCATCCGCGACCTCAAGGACCTGCAGCAACGCGTTTTCGACATCCCCGCCGACTCCCTTTACTTCCACGCTTCGCATAACGACATCTCACGGTGGTTCTATTCCCGCGCAATGTTCCCCATTGCCGATGTCATGAAGCAGCACAGATTCGTGTCCACCGACGAGGCTCCCGCCGTGAAACAGCTGGTATTTGACCTGATTGTGAAATACCGAAAGATGAAAAACCGCGGCGTTGTCGCCGTGTTCAAAAAAGAACGCTTCGACCATTATTCCAACTTTGCCCGCATCGGCCAGGGCTCCCTGGGCGGCAAAGGACGCGGCCTCGCTTTTGTGGACGCGGTAATCAAAAAGAATCCGGTCTGCGACAACTTCAGCGGTGTCACCATCAGCATCCCCCGCAGCGTGGTACTGTGTACCGACATATTTGACGAATTCATGGCCACCAACGGCCTGTACACCATAGCGTTAAGCGATGCTCCGGACAGCGAGATTCTGAAACGTTTCCTGGAGGCCGCTCTGCCCGAAAGCCTGCTTGAAGACCTCGACGCGCTCTTCGACGTCATAGACCGCCCGCTCGCCATACGCTCGTCTTCGCTCCTGGAAGACTCTCACTACCAGCCGTTTGCCGGAATTTATGCCACATACATGATTCCGCGCATCTCCGACCGCGCACGCATGTTCACCATGCTCTGCGACGCTATCAAAGGCGTATACGCATCCGTATTTTATGCCGACTCCAAAGCTTATATGAACGCCACACGCAACGTGATAGACCAGGAGAAGATGGCAATTATAATCCAGGAAGTGGTTGGTACACAGCACGAAACATCGGACGGCCCGGTGTTCTTCCCCTCGCTTTCGGGCGTGGGACGCTCGCTGAACTACTACCCCCTTCCCGGCGAAGAAGCCACCGACGGCGTAGCACAAATCGCTGTGGGACTGGGAAAATACATCGTGGACGGCGGAATGGCCCTGCGCTTCTGCCCCAGACGTCCGCGCCATGTGCTGCAGACGTCCACCATAGACCTCGCCCTGCGCGACACCCAGACGCTCCTGTGCGCCCTGTCATGCAAACCGTTCGGCGACGATTTCAACGTTAACGACAGCTTCAATATAGTACAGCGCAACATCCAGGAATTTGCCGGAAAGCGCGTGCTGGACTACATGGTCTCCACTTACGACGCCTCCTGCGACATGCTCATTGACAACAACGTAGGACGCGGACGGCGCGTAGTGACGTTCAGCAATATCCTCCGCGACGGCGTTTATCCACTTGCAGAGGCGGTGGACTTCATGCTCACAACCGGCCAGAAAGCCATGCGCCGCCCCGTAGAGATTGAATTCGCCGCCGAGATTACCCCCGGCAAACGCGATGCCGACGGTAATCTGCGTAAAGGACACATCTACTGGCTGCAGATAAGGCCCATCATAGACCGCAAGGACATGGTGGAGAACTCCATGCTGCACACCGCCGACGACCGGGTTATCATTCGCTGCAACCGCGCGCTGGGACATGGCGCCATCGACACTATCCACGACATCGTATATGTGCGCCCCGATAAGTTCAACAGCCTTGACAATCCGCAGATTGCCCGCGAGGTGGCGCAGGTAAACAAACTGTTCACCGACACAGACACAAACTACATCCTCGTCGGCCCGGGCAGATGGGGAAGCAGCGACAATGCCCTGGGCATACCCGTAAAATGGCCCGAGATTGCGCAGGCCCGCCTCATTGTGGAAGCCGCCCTGGACGGATACAGCATTGAACCCAGCCAGGGAACGCATTTCTTCCAGAACCTCACCTCTTTCGGAGTAGGTTACTTTACCGTAAATCCCGGCAAGGACGGGTGCATATACGACCTCGCATACCTTGACAGCCGCCCGGCCGCTTATGAGACCGACCACCTGAGGGTGGTACACTTCGACAAACCCATACGCATCGGCATAGACGGGCGCTCAGGAGTGGGCGTGGTCCTTAAGCCCGACGCGATTATTAACAAAGATAATTTCTCCAACCAGATATAGCTATGGCATTTTTATCCAAATTTTCCCGAGCTCTCGGTTTCGGCAGAGACGATGACGATGATGGTATCATCGCCGACGACCCGGACTCCACTAATCCCTATACTCCCGCCTCCACCCCATATACCGAAAGCCCCAAAGCGGCCGACGAGCCGGCCCGAAAAGACGATTCGGCGATGCAACAGCGCATTTTTACGCATGTTGTGGAGACTTTCAATGCCGCACTTCCGGATTTCCTGGCGCGCAGCGTCGACCCCGCGACTCAGCGAAAACTGCTTTACGACGGGTTACAGGCCGACTTGCGCAAATATATTGACGATATTGCCGGCGACGCACGCCGCCGTTGCTCGGAGGAATGGACCCGCGAGCGTCACAAACTGCAGGAAAAAGTCAACGAGCTGGAGACTCAGGCTCGCGAGATAGAGAGCAAGCGTAACGAAATGGTTCAGAAGCAATTAAGCTCCGAAAGACAGCGCCGCGCCCTCTCGGAACGCGTCCACGACCTGGAAAAGCAGGTGGCACAGCTCGAGGCCGAGCGCGAGCAGTTCCAGCTGGAAAGCCGCAGCCTGCAGAACAAATTGAAGGTTGCGAACGTTCAAGAAAAGGAGTACGAGGACTTGCAGGAAGAGAACCTGCGCATGCGCCAGGAGCTGAACAATGCCCGCAAAGGATTACCGGTTGCCGCCGCAGCCCCGGACCCCGAAATTATGAAACAGCTGTCCGAGACCAAGCAGAAACTGGAGGAGGCAAACAGTGCCGTCCGCGAAAAAGACGGTCTTATCACCACCAAAGACTCTGAGATTGAGCGCCTTAACAAAGAAGTAAAGGCCCTCAAACAAAATGTTTCGGAAGCCATTGACCCCGAACTCATCCACGAGCTGGAAGAAAAGCTGAACCGGTTTGAGGATGTCCGCCGCAAGAAGGACGCCCGCATCTCCGAATTGCAGAAAAACGAACGTGAGCTGAACAAGCAGATTGCCGGACTTAACGCCGAGCTGAAAGAGCTGAAAGAGCAGCAAAGCCGCGACGAGGACACCTCTGCCCCCGCCGACAAACCGGCGCCGAGACCCGAGGCAAGGCCTATAGACGACATCCTCTCCGACACCGACTGGCTGGTTTCGCCATCATCGCTGAAAGGAAACAAATCGGGCCGCTCCACGCGACAGCACACTAAAAACAATCACGATGACCAGATGTCTCTGTTCTGAAATACACTCTCAACTATTTATATTTATGAAGATTAGTCTTCTCTCAATACTTTCCATAGCCGCCGTCTTCACCATAACAGACGCGGCAGCGGCATCGCTCCCCGGCGCCCGCACCACCAAAGAAATTGCTCCGTACGTATTCCCGCAGAACTCGGCGAAACGCCCGTCCTCGCTGACATATATGCCCGACGGCACCCAGTACGCCATGCTCTCGGACGACGGCAAAGCCATCAAGACCTACGACATACGCTCCGGCAACGAAACCGGCGTGCTTGTTGACCTTACCCGCACCCGCGACATCACCATTCCCTCAGCCGATGGCTTCATAGTATCGCCGAATGCGGCAAAAGTCATAATTTACCGCAACCCCGAGTACATTTACCGCCGTTCCTTCACTGCCGAGTACTATGTCTACGACATAAAATCGCGCAAACTGGACAATCTCAGCCCCGAATTTCCCCGCGTGCGCTCGGTGATGATGTCGCCGGACAGCCGCATGATAGCATTTGTCGCCAACAACGACATTTATCTTAAGAAACTTGACTACAACAACCAGGTTCGCGTCACCACCGACGGCGCCGCCGGCAAAATTATCAACGGCGCCACCGACTGGACCTACGAGGAAGAGTTCTCCACCACATCCCTGATGGCATGGGCACCGGACAACCTCACTCTGTGCTTTGTAAAATTCAACGAGACTGACGTGCCTCTGTACTCCCTGCCCCTTTACGAAGGTACCTGCATGCCCATGAAGGAATATGCCCGGTATCCCGGCTCGCTGTCCTATAAATACCCCGTTGCCGGTGTAGGCAACTCCAAGGTTACCCTGCACAGCTACGATGTAGAGACCCGCAAGACCAAGGATATTCCCCTACCCGACGCGAACATAGAATACATCCCCCGCATAGATTACGGCGCACAGCCCTCGCAGCTTATGGTATCCACCCTGAACCGCGACCAGAACAGATACGAACTGTATAGCGTAAACCCGGCCACCACAGTTGCCAAAAGCGTCCTCGTGGAAAAGAGCAACGCCTGGATTGATCCTCTTACCTATGAGGGTATGACCTTTCAGCAGGACGGATTTGTGGTAATGAGCCAGCGTTCCGGATTCATGCACCTGTACAAATACTCCTATGCCGGAGCACTCACCCGCACCATCACCAGCGGCGACTTCGACGTAACCGCCTATTATGGCAGCGATGCCGCAGGCCGCCATTACTACCAGGCCGCAAGCCCATCGCCTCTGCAACGCACCGTATATCGTGTTGATGCCAAGGGAGTTCGCACCGCTGTCTCGGACACAAAAGGCACCGCCTCAGCGACATTCTCACCAAATCTGGAATACGCCGTCATCAACTACAGCACCCCCACCACACCCCCTGTTTACACACTCTGCAACAACCAGGGAAAATCCCTGCGTGTGCTGGAGGACAATGCCGCCCTTAAACAGCGTTTCGACGGCATAATGCAGGCAAAGGAATTTATAAAGATACCGTCCGACGGCCTGGAACTCAACGCATTTGTAATCCGTCCCTCCGGATTTGACCCGTCGCGCAAATACCCCGTAATAATGACCCAGTACAGCGGCCCGGGCTCGCAGAGCGTTCTGGACCGCTGGGAGCTGGACTGGATGTATTACTTCGCCAACAATGGATTCATGATAGTGTGTGTGGACGGCCGCGGAACCGGTGGCCGCGGGACACAGTTCATGCACGCCGTATATAAGGGCCTCGGCCATTACGAGACCATTGACCAGATTAACGCCGCCAAGCACATCGCCACCCTGCCCGGTGTAGACGCCTCTCGCATAGGTATTTGCGGCTGGAGCTACGGCGGATACGAGACCCTGATGTGCGCCACCGCCAACGGCTGTCCGTTCGCTGCCGCTGTGGCCATTGCCCCCGTTACCGACTGGAGGTATTACGACACCGTCTACTCCGAGCGCTACATGCTGACACCCCAGCAGAACGAGGCCGGCTACAATGCCTCGGCGCCCCTCTCGCGCGCAGCAAAACTGGCATGTCCCACCCTTATTATGTACGGAACTGCCGACGACAATGTGCACCCGGCCAACAGCCTGCGGTTTGTAAGCGCGTTACAGACAGCCGGCGGCTACTGCGACATGTTTGTTTTCCCGAATATGAACCATTCCATTTACGGTTGCAATGCCCGCGCAGTTGTATATGGCAAAATGTTTGATTTCTTCAAAGACAAGCTGAAATGAGCGACATACGCAGTCTGTCAAAACGAATCCGCGGCATAGGGTCAATGTTCTCCGAGTGGGCCGTGTGCGTCGGAGCAATGGCCCTGACGGTGTCGCTGTCGTTTTTTCTCCCGCGCATGATTATTCCCGGCATTGTGCTGATTATCGCCTGGCAGCTGTCGTCGTATTTCTGCTCGCCCAATCACCGCGATTATCTGCGCTGTGTACGCATAGCACCGATTGTGACACGGTCGCTGTTCATCACGGCATTCATTATGATTATAGCCCTGGTTTACAGCCGCGTAGTCCCTGCCGAGGCCAATAAAATCAACCCCGAGATACCTTACATCACCTCACTGATTCTCTATCCGGTAACAACAATTGTCGCCGCAGTATTCTACAGCAAATACAACCTGCGGCCCTGCCGGCAGTGCAAACTGGTGTTGGGTGTGTCTGCCATAAACAACATACACAGCGATCTGTTCGTCTCCAACGCCCGCGGACAGATTATCCTGCTGGGCTGGCTGTCGGCAGCGACCTCAATAATAGACTGGACGTATTACCTGATATACTATTCCAACAGCAGTTTTTCGTCTTCCGACAAGTACTTTTTCCTCGCGGTTCCCCTCATAATCTATATATTGTCGCTGCTGTACCTGCGGCGTCAGTTTAATGCGTTGGCCGATGAGCTGACAACCGCCGCCCACCTCAACTCGGACGTGGAACAGCTTAGCAACACACTGCGTTTCATCATTATCCGCGAAGACTCCCTCCTCGTTACCGAGCGTGCCCAGGACAATGTTAGCAAAAATCTGTGCCTTGACACTCCGGCGATAGTGAAACTCCCGATAACCGTTCCGGTAACGGACGAAAAGGCGTCGGAGGAATTCGCACGCATCAGCGGAGTAAAAGACTTTACCCTGCGCCCGCTTTACAGCAACAAGGCGCTGAACGGTGTCAGCGATGTCTACCACTATGCCGCGATACTGGACGATACAAAATCCCTGCCCAAGAGCTGGCACATGGGAAATAACTGGATGACAATCCCGCAGATAGACCTGACGATGAAAGCCAGAGTGATGTCCGGCGACATGTCCGAGGAAATCTATCTGGTATACACCATCACCATGGCCTGGAAAACGTACGACCGGCGCGGTTTCCGTCTCTATCCGATAAAGAATTACCTCCCCACCTTCCGTCTTCGCGACCTCAAGAACTGGGATGTGGACTACAATGACCGCCACTGGCTCAAAGTGGCACGCTTCAACCAGGATGTGCGTTTCTTCAGGCTTAAACGTTATATCCGCAACCTTTTCGGCAAGTCATGAAAAAGCCACTGCTGTTTATAACCGGGCCTACGGCTACCGGAAAGACACGGCTTGCTGTGGGAGTCTGCGAACGCCTTGGCGGTGAGATTATCAGCGCCGACTCCCGGCAAATATACCGTGGCATGGACCTCGGCACCGGCAAGGACCTGGAGGAATACGGCACGGTGCCGTATCACCTTATAGACATTGCCCCGGCGGGATACAAATATAATCTGTATGAGTATCTGCGGGATGCGCGTGCCGCCATCGCAGAAGTCCGCGGCAGAGGCAATCTACCCGTAATCTGCGGAGGCACAGGGCTTTATGTGGAAAGCCTGGCCAAAGGCATCAGCCTGCCGGAAGTCCCGGAAAATCCCTCGCTCCGTAAATCACTGGAAGGCAAGACACTGGACGAGCTCACCGAGATTCTGTCGGGGATGAAGACCTTGCACAACATAACGGACGTTGACACTGTTAAACGTGCCATCCGTGCCATAGAAATCCAGACTTATTATCTGGAGCACCCTGAAGCGGCTGAAAGCACCAAGCCACAGCCCATGAGTCCGGACGAGGCTCTGATTGTCGTGGTGGACATAGACCGTGAGACGAGACGCCAACGGATATCCGAGCGACTGAAAAAACGCCTTGACAACGGCATGGTGGAGGAAGTAAAGGCCCTGCTGGACAGCGGAATAGCGCCCGAAGACCTCATTTATTACGGCCTGGAATACAAATTTATAACCCTGTACCTGACGGGAGAGCTGACGTACAGCGAAATGGTGGCACAGCTGGAAATCGCCATCCACCAGTTTGCTAAACGCCAGATGACCTGGTTCCGTGGCATGGAACGACGTGGATTCACACTCCACTACCTGCCGTACAGCCTTGATGCCGAGGAATTTACCGCGCAGATAAAACAACTGATGGGATGCTGACACGCCTGCTTCTGATAAGCCTTGCCCTGACGGCATCCCTGGCGGTTCGCGCCGAACTGCCTGCCGATTTCACAATAGCCGTGCTTGGCGATGACGTGGCCTCGGCAGACATACTTGTGTTAAACGACGCCACCGACTTCAGCCTGACATGGGGACCGGAATCCGGGGAGGGCTATACCGGCATCAGCGCACAACGCCTGAACCGGAAATTTGACGACATGACGTATAGTCCGGCCGTGATTTTCAGGCTGTTATCACATAAAAACGGGAAAACCGATGTTTTGGCGGAGCAACAGACCGCATGCGACGGCGATATGTGCGGAATAAGGGTTTACACCAACGGCAGAATCACCAAAATAACCGGCGGACACAGCGAACCGCTGTTTGCCGACGGCAGTGTAAGGGTCCATGTTCCGCTTGCTGCCGGAACCGTTTTCAAGGTGCATGCACCGGAGAAATCCAATACCGTCATCGCCCGCAGGGATATTGCGGAGCGCGTGACCATACGTCCGGCCTTATTCAGTGACACACAGGCACTTGCCGAACACATTGCCGCATCCAGGGATTCGCTGGAGGGCTACTGGCAATACCTTGACCGCAATATATCCAAAAGCGGCGTGGACTTTGCATCCGGGTACCGAATCGCTACAGTCCGCGATGGCAACAGCTATCAGATATTGTATCTGGGTGAGGACAACGGAGCATGGAAACCCCTGATGGTAAAAGGGTTACTGCATCCCACAATATTCATAAACCACTTTGACCTGGAGTGGCTTGACGCACAACGCCTCAACCATTTCACACACGAGACATCCGCGACAATCAGCGAATCCGAGAGCATCCTTACGCTCTCGTTCCCGCTTTTCGGCGCCCAGGTGCGCTTCAGACGCATCCCTGCCGGTGCGGCTGTCCGTCAATAAAACTCGGTAATTCTGCCGGAGCCAATATCGTAGGTTACAGTATCATTGAGCAAAGCCACGGTATACATCCGGGGTGTGCGTTCTGCCGACATCACAGCGTTAAGGTTCTCTGTCTCCTGCAGATAGTCGAATAAAGCCGGCGGCAGCTGGTCGTAAAGAAAGACCTGGGGCAACGCGGCACCGTAGCCGTTCACCACCTCCCACCGGTATTCACTGTCAAAAGTCAGTCCGGCACTGCTTTTCAGCTTTACATGGTACACCTGAGCGTTATGAGTATAGCTTTCAACGCCGGTATTGGGATAATATTTAGCAAGGAAATTGCGAATTTCGGGTGGCAGGTCATTGTAAAATTCGTTATCGGAGCATCCGGTTCCGGCACCCATAAAAATCGCAAACATAAGAGTTATATATAAGTATAAGTGTCGCATATATCCGATTATGTGTTTTTCATTACTTTTATAATTGATTAACGCTTTACCCCGTGCAATTGTTTACTCCATCCGCCCCCCCCCCACAACCCGAGGAATCACTCGGACAGCACCGTCCGAATGCACGCACCCGGGATGTCATGTTTCACTCGGACCGGCCAGTCATGAGCGGTGCGGGGGGGGCGCATAAAAAAAGCCGCGCCGAGGCGCAGCTTTTTTTTATGAGTTACGTATGAGTGCGGATGGATTATTTGAGGGCGTCCTTAACGGCGTCGTTGGGAACCATCTCAGCTTTGAAGGTGTATGCACCGGTTTTGGGTGACTTCACCATTTTGATGACTTTGCTGTAGGTACGGCCTTCACCTTTCTGAAGTGAGGCGACGGTTTTCTTTGCCATATCTAAGTGATTGTTTTATGGTGATATTATTTAATCTCTTTGTGAAAAGTAACGCGTTTGAGGATGGGGTTGTACTTTTTCAGCTCAAGACGCTCTGTGGTGTTTTTGCGGTTTTTGGTAGTAATGTAACGCGATGTGCCGGGCATACCGCTTGCTTTATGTTCGGTGCACTCCAGGATTACCTGTACGCGATTACCTTTTGCTTTCTTTGCCATTTTAGAATCCTATTACTTTGATGTC
>SFNC01000145.1 GCA_004554255.1 Bacteroidales bacterium | reverse complement strand
GCGACATCAAGGAAATCACCCTTGAGGAGCCTATCACCAACGGTGATGGCGGATTCGGTTACGAGCCCACCTTCATGGCCGACGGTTCATTCTGGATCAACAATAAGACTACCATGCCGCGCCACTACAACGCTCAGGGTAAACTCATTGAGACTGTAGGCGCCGGTGCCGGCTTCAACGCTCTGGGTTCTTCGTCAACCTTCTTCGACTACGGCAAACATAAATACGTAGCAGGTATCGGTGCTGCCGGTTCTAGCAATACTGCCTGGGACAATGGTTACATGGCACTCGCCAAAGTTACCGGCGGTGTTGCTAATGCCGAAAACATTGGCAAGTACCCCGAAACCTTCGGTACAGGCGCATGGGGTGGGTTCTCCACCAGCTCAGCGGCAACAACAACTCATTGCTGAGACTCTGGGCTCTCGTGCCCCTGCAGGGTATCGGCTGCTGGGAATTCGATGGCGAGCATTCTTCCGGCGTTGAGAACATCGTATCTGATGAGAACGTTGAAAACGACCCCGTTGAGTACTACAACCTCCAGGGTATCCGCGTAGCCGACGATAACCTCACCCCCGGCATCTACATCCGCCGTCAGGGCAACAAGTCATCCAAGGTTTACCTCCGCTGATAATCTGACAATTCCCGGGTAATTTACCCGATTTATACTCCCAAAAGCGGCAGTGTCCACGGCACTGCCGCTTTTGCACTTAGAGCCCGTTCACAAATATTTGGGAACGGGCTCTAACTTTAATGCGCTTTTATTCGTTTAATTCATTAATTTATTGTACATTTGCACCCAGGCCTTAATGTGCTTTTACTTAAATTCTATATATTACTAATCAAATCTTTAACAAATGAACATCTCTACTTTACTGAAACGTGGTGCATTTGTGGTGGCATTAGGTGTGGCGGCGTCGGCTGCTTACGCTCAGACCTTCGTTTACGAGGGCGTCATCTACAAGAACGCAAGCGGTAAGCTTACGGTTCAGAAACCCGGCACAACAACCACTGTCGGCGACGCTGCTCCCGACAAGTACACCGGCGACATCGTGGTCCCCGAGACCATCGTTTACGACGGTACCACTTACACCGTTTCGAGCATCGGAACCGGCTTTGCCAAAACCGATATCGAGTCTCTTATCATCAATGCAAAGATCACAACCCTCAGCCGCGGCGCGGTTAAGGATTGCCCCAAACTCCGCAAGGTGCAGCTCCCTGCTACGCTCACCAAATTCGGCATGAACGACTTCCAGAACGACTCGCTCCTCGAGGAGGTAAACATCCCTGCCGGCGTGTCCAACATTGCCAGCGCATCGTTCAGCAACTGCGTGGGCCTCAAGAAAATCGTGGTGGACGAATCTGCGAAACCTCTGGACCTGGACGCTACAAAATTCGGCGGCGGCGCACTGAATAATGTAGAAGTTATGGAAATCTACCGTCAGATTGACGGTGCTAACTCTTTTGGTGTAAATAGCGGTGTTGACCAGCGCTTCGGCCGTGGTCGCCACTCTCTGAGACACCTCGTCATCGGTGGCTCTTTCACCAAAATCCCCGACACTTATTTCGAGAACAACCCCAAACTGGAGACTGTTGAAATCAAGAGCGAGATAGAGTCAATGGGTTACAACGCCTTCGCCGGCGCAGCAATCGCATCGTTCGATATCTCTCCCAAAATCACCGCGATTGCCAACGGTGTGTTCCAGAACTGCAAAAACCTCACCAAGGTTACTATGGGCGATGCAGTTACCTCCATCGGCGAGCTGGCATTCTTCAACACCAAACTGGAGCAGGTGACTATCCCCGCCTCTGTTGCCACAATCGGCCAGATGGCTTTCTCCGGCACTAACCTCGGCGGCGACCTCGCGTTCTCCGAGAGCCTCACTTATATCGGTGCCCAGGCTTTCGCAAACACCAAAGTCAGCTCTGTATCGCTGCCCGCTTCGCTCAAGACTCTTGGCGACGGTGCCTTCAAGGGTTGCGTGAACATTTCCAAGTTTACCATTGCCGACGGTAACGAGAACTACGCTACCGACGGTAAGATGCTCTACTCCACAGACAAAAAGACTCTGTTCAATGTCGCCGCAGTATCTGACATCACCACTCTGACCGGTGATTTCGAGGAGATTGCCGCATACGCCGCCTTCGCCGCCAAGGGCATCACCTCTATAAACCTCCCCAAGGCCAAGTCTTTCGGCGACTACTGCTTCTCCGAGACCGGAATTGAAAGCCTCGTGCTCAATGGACAGATGGGCCGCTTCATCGCCGCCAACTCTCCCGCTCTCAAGTCCCTCACCGTTTATGGCGGCGAGGTTCCCATGGGTGTGGCTCTGAATTGCACCGCTCTCACCGACGTGGCTCTGCCCGACGGTGTCGCTGTCGTTAAATCTCAGGCCTTTGAAGGCTGCTCCGCCCTCAAGAGCCTCAACCTGGGTTCGATACTCGCTATCGTTGAGGCCGATGCATTCCTCAATTCCGGCATCAAGGACATCACCCTGTCCTCTTACGCCGCTCCCGGCACTGCCGAGGGCGTCTTCCCCGTAGGCTGCGGAATCACCCTCACTGTTCCCAATGACCTGGTGGATACTTACAAGTCTCCCGCATCGGGCGAATGGGCAAACTGCAACGTTGTCGGCGACGCCAACCTCGCTGTTGGTCCCTCCGACATGGGTATGCCCGCCGGTCTTTACTATGCCGGCGAGGACGGTAACCTCCACTGTGTTTATGCCGACGGCAACGCCGACACTTACGATGTAGGCGGTGTGCCTCACACTTTCCAGCTCGTTCAGTTCAAGAACCGCATCTATGGCGCTTCGGCCGGTAAAACCTTCACTTACACTCCTGTAGGTAATGCAGGCGGTGGCGACGGCAAACTGTTCTACATCTCCAAGATTGGCGGAAATGTCTTCCAGGCTACTGTTCTTGACAACAAGGATGGTATAGACTACGAGGACCCCTTCGGTCTCTATATCTATGGCGATGTTCTGTATGTGAACGACCGCAATGTCTGCATCCGCAAAATCTCTGCCAACTCCATCGCTCTGCCCCGCAACTACAAGCACTGGGTAGAGAACAACTGGCTCAGCTTCTACGGTCCCAACTGGCAATACGGCTGCATCAAGAGCGGCTGGGGTATCACCAAAGACCAGGATGCCGCCGGCAATCCCGAACCCCGCTACTGGGTGGGCATGAAGAGCAACGGTAACGGTCTTTACTCGTTCAAGGAAGAGAATGTAGGCACAGACTCCGGCAACAACAAAGGTCAAGGCGGCGAGGCATATATGACATCCATCATGCCTATTTTCACCACTTTCCACATTGACGAGGCCAACGACCACATCTACATGTACTACGAGGCCGGTACCGGAACCAAAAAGGCCGGTGTATACCGTCTCAAACTGTCGGACATCATTGCTAATCCCAAGGCTGCGACCTTCGACGACCTCAATCCCGTCCTCATTGACGGCGCTCCCGTGGCTCGTGAAGGTTCCGATAACGAGCGTGCCGGCATCAGCCAGTTCTCACCTGACGAAAACGGCGAATACCTCTACTGGTGCTCGCGTGCAGTATCGCAGAAAGATGCCGAACTCTCGCTCGATGAGAAATATTCCACCACTCCCGGTTACTGCTGGGCAGAGGCTTACGATGCCGCCAATCCCCGCCATCAGGATTGCATCAAGCGCATCAAACTCGGCGAGGCTCAGCCCGAAGTCGAGATTGTTGCCAAAGGCGTTCGCGGTTACGGTGTGGTTCCCGTTAACTTTGAAGGCTCCAAGAAGCCCCAGGACGGCGTTGAGGATATCATCGTCGACAAGGCCGAAAAGACCCTCGCCGTTGCCGGTGACATCATCACCTGTAGTGTTGACGCTGTTGTTTATGTATACGACCTCACCGGTTCCATCGTGGCTTGCCAGAGCGTGAAAGCAGGCGAAGGCTTCTCTGTAGCATCGCTTGCTCCCGGCACATACATCGCCGCTGCAAACGGCGCTGCCCTGAAATTCGTGAAATAACAGGTTTAGAAACCTGTACATAACAAAAAACGGGATGCCGGCCGGCATCCCGTTTTTTGTTATGTCTATAAGACCCCGTTCCCCAATATTTGTTAACACAGGGGTCGCAGATTTCGGTCAGATTTAGTCTTGCAGGTGAAGGAGCATAGCGGGCTATGTGACTGAACCAAAAGACTAAAGATGGCCGGAAGCTGCGA
>SFNC01000144.1 GCA_004554255.1 Bacteroidales bacterium | reverse complement strand
GTGCATGTTTTATTTATTAATTTTAATTTAAATTACCCCGGTCCGGTGTCTTTTCGGTAAATTTCGCCAAGTCTCATCGGTCATGTAGCCCGCTACACTCCCTCTTCAACTTGCGAAATTTACTCGAAAATACACCGCCCCTGCGTTAACAAATATTGGGGAACGGGGTCTTATTATAGTCGTTATTTGTCCAGCAGGAATCCTTGGGCACGGTCAGCCGCAAGCATATCATACTTCTCGCCCTCGCGGTAGTAATCGGTGATGTGGCTGATCCAGTCGTTGTCCGAACTGCCGCCGGCGCGTGTGGCGTTATATTCCGTGATGTGACGGTCGAACTCTGTCAGCAGTTCTGCCTCATCGGAAGTGTCGTACGTATCGCGGTGTATCAGCAGTTGCTCGGGCTGTTTGGGCTTGAGATCCGGCATCTCACGCGGTACTCCTATTGCCAGGCCGCAAACCAGGCACACTCCCTCAGGCAGCTTCAGCAATCGGCTCACGGCCTCGGGGTCGGCTGTACGCACATAGCCGATGGGACAGGTGCCCAGTCCGCGGCTTTCGGCGGCCACAATAGCACTCATCAGCGCCAGCGACGCATCTATGACGCCCACCGTATAACCGTCCACCGTACGCGGGAACGACGATGGAGCCACGCCCTTTGCGGCCCAGGCCACAGACATCTTGTGATAGTCGGCCACAAACACCATAAAATGGCTGCTGGTCTTGATTTGCTTCTGTCCGGTAATCTCGTACAGCTTTTCCTTTATGTCCCTGTCGGTTATGTCTATCACCGAAAACTGCTGGCCGTTATAGCTGGTGGGCGTATTGCGGATGGCAGCGTAAATAAACTCCATATCCTCGGCCTTGACCGGGTCATACTCATAACGCCGTATGCTGCGGCGTTCAAGCAGTGTATTCTCTACTGTTTTACTCATATTCCTAAAAATTAATTAAACTATCCGTAAAACAACTCCTGCGTCGCTATGGTTCAATCGTCACGTCCGGCTAACAATACAACAGTGGGTTGCAGTCTCTCTCCGCAACCCACCGCTATATTCATGTGTCAGTAATTATTTCTTGTTGAGGCGTACCGCGTCAATGATAACGTGGTTAGTCTTCATGTCCATGTTCTCATTATACGGCTTGAAGACAATGGTAACAACGTGTTTGCCTTTTGTAGCCTTGAAGTCCACGCTGTTGGAGTATCCCCAGTCGCTCCAGTTGCCTTTGCCGCGGTGAGGCATCACAACTGTGCCGAGAGAGGCGCCGTCAAGCTCTACGGTTCTTATTCCGCAGCTGCGCCCGGTGTTAACCGGGCCGTTGCCGTTGGCATAACGCACGGAGAGTGTATATTCGCCGTCCTCGGGAATGACAACGGGAACTGTAACTGTCTGATTGGCATGGTCAGTCTCCGCGAATCCATGTCCCGTAAAGCCTGCGATGTCGCCGGTGGGCTGATACTTAATCTCGCCGGAGGTCATTGTCTTTGTAGCTTTCTCGGGCTGGAACATGCCCTGCATACGTGTGGACATGGGCTCGGAGGCAAAGCCTTCCACGCCATCGGTGCTCACGCCGATAACCTGATATTCACCGGGTATTGATGCGTCGTAAGTGGTGGTGTGCACGGTATCTATACGCTTTCCGTCGCGTACTATCACATAAGAGCCGATGTACTCTATCGGGTTCCATACCAGGGTCTTGCCCTCAAGGCGTGCAATGGGTGTCAGCGGTGCCTTTGCGTTGCTCACATTATTGACCTTGAGCGGTGCAATGGGCTGATTGTCCATCACAATCACCACATCAAGCGTCTTGCCCTTTGCCTTCTTGGCCTGGGCGGGAGTTATCAGCGCTGCCTGCTCTTTGCCGTCAACAGTGAACGATGATATCTTGGAGCCAAAGCCCTTGACGGTGATGTTAAGCTTGCAGCCGCGGTACTCGAATCCCGAAAGGGTGCGGTCCTCGCCAAGCGCCTTAGGCACAAACGGATGGAAGGCAAGGCCCTTCTCGGTGAAGTCTATTCCGAACAGTATCTTATGCGTAAGCGCGATATTTCCGGCAAGGCACCACAGCATGTTCGACGAGTTAAGCTCTGTCGCGATATCTCCGTTTTCAAGGACAAAATTCTCCTTGTTGGTCGCGAACAGTGCGGCGGGACGGTATACGGCTCCTATGCCCTGCATCACGCCCTGCTCGTTCCCGGCCTTGGCGTTTGCGATAGCCCAGTATGCTCCGACCCACGGCCACAGAGCATTGTTGTGATACGCAGGCATGTCTGCAATCTGAGGATAGAAAATGCCTACACCGAAAGGCGTGGTGGGATTGTTCTCGGTGATTGTGCGGGCACGGTCGGCATCAGCGACATCCCAGAGGATAGAAAGGGTCTCGCCAAGGGTCTCGGCACGGGGATTATCTATCAGATTGTCGCGACCGTAAAGGTACATATTGTAATAACCCTTGTCCTTGTTCCACAGGTTGGCATTTACGCCGTCCACAATCTTCTGCGCCTGCTCGGCAGCATCCTTGCTTACATCCTTGTGGCCCAGCTCGGCGGCAATGCGCGACAGCACTACCCATGCACGGGCGTGGACAATAGATGTTCCCAAGGCCTCGGACTGATAAATGTCGGCGGTCTGCATCCACTTCGGATAGCTCTGCTCTCGCCAGTCTATGAACGAGGTCTCGCCCTTTACAAGGCCCGTCTTTGCCGAATAGAGGCCCGACGAGCGGTCATCGTAAAGGCTCTTCTTTATTATCGGATAGATAGTCTTGAGCCAATCCTTGTCGCCGGTGACCAGGTACAGCTCATAAGCGGCGGCTGCCCAGATCATTCGGTCTGTCGACACAGGCCATGCGCCGCCCGATCCGGTATCCTGGATAACACGGCCCATCGGGTCAACCTTACGCAGCAGAGATATACGGGTCGCCTCAGGCTGCATATATGCCATGGAAAGCAGGATGGAATAAGAGACGTCACGTGTCCACACACCCGACCATTCCTTGCCGGTGCGCAGTGTTGTATCCGGCTCCACGGCGTTAACCATCTCATCCATACCCATATTATAGATGGCACGGTGCAGTGTATTGGGCGTGGACAGCTGCGGATAACCGCTCAAATCATTGCGCTTATGCCACTCCTTGTCTATTCCCATGTAATAACCCGGCTGTGCCGAATAAGTACTGATTATAACTGTGGCATTAGGGGCATAGGCCATATAAACACCTTGCGTAATAGTATCGCCATGCCAGGTATAAGCCGGCGTCTTGACAATCTCGCGGGCAGACACAAGGCCTGTAGCACAGGCTGCAGCGGCGAAGCTGATCAATAGTTTTTTCATGAATTTCAGTTAGGGCTTTAATTGTCTGTATATTAGTTTTGCATGCAAATTTACAAAAACAATTCCACTAAACCAAATATCCCGCACCCGACACCTCCTGAGATTAACAAGTATTCATTGTTTCTAAATGATGCCATTTGTATTATTATAATTAATTAGTATCTTTGTAGTCTTGAAAATCACGCAAATGGATCATAACTACGAAGACATAGTAAGAAATTGGTACAATCGTCTTCGCCCGGCATTTTTGAGGAGGCTGACACAACAGTATCCTTCACTAAGGTTGGGCGATGCTGAAAATCTGTATCAAGACACGTTTATTGCTATATATGACAACCTTTTGGCAAACCGAGTAAGACCAGACACATCGTGGAACAGCTACATAATGAAAATCGGGCTGAATCTCGCAAAAAAAGCGATGCGTATACTCGGCGCAACCGATAACATTGGTAGTGACGATGATGATGAAAATTGTAAGAACTCGACGGCGCATAAGGTTGATTTGCTTTTGAAGT
>SFNC01000143.1 GCA_004554255.1 Bacteroidales bacterium | reverse complement strand
CCTGTGTCTTAGTGTTGTCGGTTTTTTGATTCATTTCATTCATCTTCGTTTGTGTTTTTTAGAGTAATGAATAATTGTTTTGATGTTTATGCCTATATAGATTGAAAAGTAACCCGTTTTATATCACAAAAATTCAAAAAAATAATTAAATACTATCTTTTCCCTGGAATAAAATGTTCTCCAAGCTATGTTTTTCAGTAAAACAAAACGGGACTTTTTACACAAAATATTGCTGCAAATTGCGTGCCAAAACAAGCCGTATCTCATTGAGTATGAAAGGCATTCAGCCGACCGTCATGCCGGCTGACGCCATCTTGTAACTAAAAAGCAGCATTCCAGTATGCCGAGGCATCGCCGCCGTATTCGCTCACCAGCAGCGCATAAAACCACGCCACGGCAGCATCAGCGTTAACCAATCGGAGCTCATCCGGGTTGTTGTTGATGCGCAACTCGGTGATGCGATATTCGTCGCCGCATTTCTCATAATGGGCTTCGAAGATGTGGAAACCGGTCCAGCTGCGCAAATAGTTGATAGTGGTATCGTCGCAAAACATATACCAATGGTCTTCCATCGCATCGGGGATGTGTCCCCACTTAATCACATCCATTTGTTTGGCAGTGAGAAAATGATTTTGTGGCACCGACACGAACATCGTCAAAGGGTCGCCCATAGGCTTTGCCACTTTAGTTTTTTCAGGCATCGGGTCCTCGTTGTTGAAGCGACGTGCCGAATTGCCTGCGCCCATCGTCCACATTAGCAACGCTTTCTTCATATCCTCCTCCGATATATTGTCGGCCGAATCTTCCTCTTTTGCTCTGAGCATATCCCTTACTTCCATCAGCGTGAAGCCCAGCAGGTTTTCACCTTGCCATAGGCGCGGACTACAGACCTCGGGAGCATCTTCGGGAAGTCCGATGCCCCAGATGGTGTCTTTAGGTGATGCTTCAACCAATATCTTGTCACCTGTGCCAAGCAGATATTCCATTAGCTTTAGATTCTGTGAAAATTTGGCAAGGTTTCCTCTCTTGACAACCTCCTGACAGTTCTTTTTCCATACGTATGCATTGAAGTTCCGTATGATTTTTCCGCGAAGTTCTAGAAGTTCCCCTGTTACCTCCGCCGTTCGGCGATAGCCGAGGCTTTTGGCAAGTACAGTTCCTGGGTATCGAACTACCGTAATTGGGAGGAGAACGGCAGGAAGGGTAAGGCTCCTGGGAAGCCGAAGGCGGGTTTCTGCTTCCCTGCGATGTACAGGGACAATACTTTTGTTCGTACGGGTACATACACCGCGAGTATAAAGGTCTGGATACGCAACACTTGGGACTGGGTGGACGTCACTCTTCGTAAATGCGATGTGGATTACATATCCAAGCGTTGCTCTAACCGCAAGGAGTGTGTCCCTACGTTCTGCAGGAGAGGAAAGGTCTGGAGCCTGGACTTCTGTTTCGAAGAAAAAGTCAAACTCAATAATACAAAAATCCAAGAACAGCGGATAGTGGCAGTCGATCTCGGCATAAACAACGCCTGCACCTGTTCTGTGATGTGTTCGGACGGCACGGTCGTAGGGAGGAAGTTTCTTAGGCTCCCCGCAGAATACGACTGTCTGAACCATCGCATAAACAGGATAAAACAGGCACAGCAGAGAGGAGCAAGACGCACTCCGAGGCTATGGGGCTATGCCGACAACGTTAATCGTCATATCGCGGAACTCACAGCTCGGTTCATATCGGATATCGCCATGGAATACAACGCGGACTGCGTGGTGTTCGAAGCGTTGGAGCTAAAAGGCAAGAAACGCGGCTCCAAGAAGCAGAGGCTTCATCTTTGGCGAGCCAGATCCGTACAGTCCATAGTCACTGGTAAGGTTCATCGCTTCGGATGCAGGGTGAGCCATGTATGTGCGTGGAACACGAGCAGACTGGCGTTCGACGGCAGCGGCAGGATTCTTCGCGGGAGCGAGTCCGAACGCACCAGTAACAACTATAGTCTTTGCGAGTTCAGTAACGGAAAACTATATCATTGTGATCTAAATGCCTCGTACAACATAGGTGCGAGGTATTATATCAGGGAATTTTTAAAATCCGTCACGGCAACGCGGCGGTTGCAGCTGGAGGCGAAAGTTCCTTCAGTTCGTAAGAGAAGCACCTGCGTCCTGTCCGACCTGATTAGTCTCGGTGCGGCGATTGCGGCGTAAGCCGCCGTTTGCTGAGCCTTGTACCGTATTCTCGGACAGGTGGTCCCGCCGCCTCAAGCGGCGTCAGCCCTTCAGGGCTGACTCGGGAAGCACATTGGCTTTAGACAATGTGAGGCTTCACTGTTTCCTCCATATCGTATTTTCTAAATGCGTCTTCCATGACTTTGTGTCTGTTGTTGCTGTTGTTCCACTCTTTGAGTCGGGACGACCTTCTCCGTCTCGGTATTCGGGTTCGCCTCGGCGAACCGCTCGCCGGCTGAACGGCGGGCGGATTCCTTCATCTGACTGCCGTCCGTCTTCCTGGCTTCGGCAGCCTGCTCCGCCGTCTGGAGCCGGTCGCTTATGATGACGCGTCCTATGCCGAGGACAGGGAACATCAGTCCCCAGAAGAAACCCCTCACGGACCCTATCTTCCTGTGGCTTCCCATCACGGCTCCCATTATGGCCGAGCCTCCCGTGATGCCGCCCATCACCGCCAGCGTGGCGGTCACTATCTCCGCTATTCCCATGTCATCTCCTCCTGTGTGTCTGTGTGCTGCTCCGGCTGAGGCTGATTGCCTTCTCCGCCGCCTTCGGGTGCTGTATCCTCTCCGCCGCCTTGCGCATCACGCCCTGAAGCCCCTTCTCGTTGTACTCCACGGCCGCGTCCCTGCACATCTTCCTCTCCAGGGCCTCCTGGGAGATGATGCTGCCGTCACGCTTGATGTGCTGCACCTCGACGGGGTTGAAGCGCCTGCCCACCAGCGACGGATGGCTGAGGGCATATCCGATGCAGGCGAACCGGTGGCAGTCGGTAGGGGAGGTCTCGGCGCACATCACGGCCTGCCTCTCGCCCTTGCGGGCATCGGAGACGATCTCCTCATATACCTTCCTGAAGCCGTCCGTCCTCGTCATCTCCTCATAGGACAGGTCCTTCGCCGGCATGGTGATGAACCGCTCCTTGAAGGCGTACTCGCTGAAGAGGTCCCTGCCGTCCGCGCCCCTCATCGCCCAGCCCTTCGGGGCGTGCACCTCGGCGGGTATGCCCAGGGCCCTCGCCGCCACTATCCCGGCCTCGTCGGCTCCGGTCTGACCGCCGCTGATGATCCCGCCGAAGCGGATCCCCATATCCTGGAGCACCCCGAGGAAGTCATGGACGTAGGCGTTGATCTCCTTCTGTCCTATGCCGCGGGCCGCAAGGGTCTGCATCCCGTTCCCTGCGATATTGACCGTCAGGATGGACGACCGCTCCTGAGGTGTCAGGCAATCGAACACCGACCGGGCCTTGGCCGCCGCCTCGGAGAGGCTGTCCCGGGAGAGCGACACCTGTATGAGCTTATCCCCGGCTGCCTGCTCGGTCACCTTCTCGCCGGCCGTGGAGAAGTCCACGGCGAAGGCGAGAGTCAGGTCGGCCCTGGAGGCGTTCTCCCTCGTCCTCTGGGCGTATCCGCCCTCCGACAGGGTGAACCGCACGCCGTCTCCCTCGGACGGGAGCTCCGTCCTGCGGATATGTCCTCCCATCACATCACCGTTATAGATATATCCGGAGGTTGGCCACGAACGCATCCATGTCGAGGTTCGAGTGCCCGATGGTGAACACCGCACCCTTGTGCATGGAACTGTAAAGGGCCTCGTCAAAGGTCTGCGCCTCCGAGGATGCTCCATAATCATGTCTCACCCTCGTCTCCGCCTTCCGCTCGGCCATCTCATCCTGCGAGACGGGCTCGGCCCTGGGTATGTCCCCCTGGATGAGAGCCAGGTCCTCTATCATCAGCTCCATATTCGTTTTCACCGCACGCTCCTCGTCCGGGATGAACCCGTCGTCAAGGCACTTCTCGCCGATCCTGGCAAGCACCTCCGCCGGGCCGTCGTTCTTATGGAACACCCGCTGGTTGTCCAGCGCCGCCTCGAGGTACTCGCCCCCGAAGCGTCCTCCGACGACATTGGTATTGACGCGCATACGTCCCTTCTCATCCAGTCCGAACTCTCCGTAGGCGGTGTCGCCCTTGAAGAGGCGGACACGGTCCCGCTC
>SFNC01000003.1 GCA_004554255.1 Bacteroidales bacterium | reverse complement strand
TGAATTACAACACCATAGTCGAACTGTCCTACCGGCTGTGGCGCAGGGACAATCAGTTCCTGTTCATGCAGTATTACAACGGATATGGCGAAGGCATGCTGGAATACAACAAATTCCATTCCCAGTTGCGTGTGGGCATAGTGATAAAACCCAGGCTGTTCTCGGACTTCTGACCGGACTGATACAAAAATAACAGACTATTGCAATGAAAATACAGGTAAATGGCATCGCGGATTTAGCCGCTGCCGCGCAGACTTTTGTAGAAAATATGGGCGATGAGACCGTTTACGCTTTTTATGGCGAAATGGGCGCCGGAAAAACTACATTTATAAATGCCCTGACGCGCGCGCTGGGCGTTGAGGATGACATTGTCAACTCGCCGTCGTTCAGTATTGTAAACGAATATCGGTCGGATACCACAGCCGAGCTGATATATCATTTTGATTTATACCGAATTGAGTCGCTGGACGAGGCTATGGACATAGGCATTGAGGATTATTTTGACAGTGGTGCCCTCTGTCTGCTGGAGTGGCCCGAGCGTATCAGCGAGATGCTGCCGGACGACACTGTCCCCGTAACTATCACCGTTAACGACGACGACTCGCGCACCATCACTGTAGGCGATGAATAAGCCGCAGGTTAAAATACTGACCTACGCGGAATTAGCATCAACGAATACCACGGCCGCCGGGCTTGGCGAATCGGCCGGGCACGGCACGGCTGTACGCGCCATCTCGCAGACCGCCGGACGCGGCCAGCGCGGCAACACGTGGGAAAGCGCGCCGGGTCTGAACGCCACTTTTTCGCTGATTCTCAGACCTGAAAAATGGCCGGCACGGCGGCAGTTCGAGCTGTCAATGGCTGTATCCGTGGCGATTTGCCGCGCACTGGAGCACTCTCTCGGATCCGGGGATTCTGTTATGATTAAATGGCCCAATGACATTTATGTGGGAGACCGCAAATTATGCGGGATACTCATAGAAAACTCCCTTGCCGGGCAAATGCTGGGGCGGATGATTGTGGGAATAGGCGTGAATCTAAACCAGACGGTCTTTGTCAGCGATGCTCCTAATCCTGTGTCGCTTAAGCAGTTGACGGGTAGGGAGTTTGATGTGGAAAAGGTTGTCGGAGATGTATGCGGGCAGATAGTGCAGGATGTAGATGCCTATGTTGCCGCCCCGGATTTGGCGCGTCTTTCCGACGAGTATCACCGCCGGCTGTGGCGTTTCGACGGAAAAAAGTACAAATGGCTTGATGCCGCCACCGGCGTCGTCTTTGACGCGCGCATAACCGGTGTCGCGCCCGACGGGATGTTCGGGCTCAGCGATGACAAAGGGAAGGCCCGCACCTATGCCTTTAAGGAGGTGCAGGCCATATTATAAGATATAGGATAAAATCAGTCGTCGTAACGCTTGAATTCTCCGTTGCGGTCGGTCTTGAAGTCAATGCCGTTGGACAGCTCTATGCTGTAGCCGTGGCGCTCTCTTTCGATGCTTACAATCCTGGTACCCTTGTGGTTAGCCTTTACAAAGCGGCGGGTGAGCTCGGGGACAACCGCATCGGGAACACTGCGGCCGTTGCCGACTTCTATCTCCTCCCAGTTGCCGGATTTGTCGAAACTAACTTCCGTGCCATCGGTGAGGATGACATCGTATTCGCGGCCGCCGAAAGTCTTGCTGTCAATTTTAACAAGGTTAACCTTGGCTTTGAAGTTCTTGGAAATGAAAGACTGCGCGGCGGCGGGAAGAACTGAGGCATCGCGCGAATAAGTGTCGTGCGCTGAGACGGCGCTGACGCCTAAAATCATAATTACAAGCGCAAATAAGATACGTTTCATGTCATATAAATGTGTTAAGTTTTAATAGATTAAACGATTTAGGCGCAGGATTGTTTTGAGAAATAGGTGTTATTACCGTAAATTACCAAGCTTTTGGTCAAAATGGCGAGTAATTTAGGTGTATTTTCCGCTTTTACCAAATTTAACTATTCCGCTTGTAACAGACTATAAATAAATGACTAATTTTGCACTTGGTTTGGTGGAAAACCCAAATTGTGCTTAAAACGAAAACAATAAATATAAAACCATACGAAGTAAAAAAGAAATGAAATCAGCTAAGATCACGGTCAGCGCACTGGCGCTGAGCGCTGTGAGCCTTGGGCTCGCGGCAGTGTCGTGCTCGGGTGGTTCCGACGCCGCCCAACAGCAGCAACAGGAGGCACCCCAGGTGCAAGTGGAAACCATAGAGGCAACCACCAGTGAGTTAAACAGCAACTATCCCGCCATCATCAAGGGTAAAAGCGACGTAGCCGTGCGCCCCATGGTGTCTGGATTCATCACCAAGGTTTGCGTGGACGAGGGTCAGCGCGTGCATAAGGGTCAGACTCTTTTCACCATAGACCCCATCCAGTACCAGGCTGCCGTTGACGCTGCCCGCCAGCAGGTGCTTGCGGCCCAGGCAGCCCTTGCATCGGCGCAGAGCGTGGAGCAGAACAAACGTATGCTTCGCGACAAAAACATCATCAGCGAAAGCCAGTGGGCCGCCGCTGTTGATAACCTTAACATGGCCAAGGCTCAGGTCGGTGCCGCTCAGGCAAACCTGGCTTCGGCACAGAAAAACCTGTCGTACACAGTGGTAAAGGCTCCCGCCGACGGTGTTGTGGGTTCTATCCCCAACCGCGAAGGCTCGCTCGCCTCTCCCTCCGGAGCTCCCCTCACCACTATCAGCGATATCAGCCAGGTATACGCTTACTTCTCGCTTAACGAGAAGGACCTGTTGAAGATGACCGGCACCGGCGCCAAGACTCTTGACCAGGCCCTGGCCGAGATGCCCGATGTACAGCTGCGCCTTGCCAACGGCGACCTCTACCCCGTGGGCGGACGCGTGGCAACAGTCAGCGGTGTGATTGACAACGCAACCGGTGCCGCAAGCGTCCGTGCGCTCTTCGACAACACCAACGGCATGCTCCGCTCAGGTTCTACCGGACAGGTGGTTATTCCCCTGCGCACCGAAAACGCTATCGTAATCCCCCAGAAGGCAACATACGAGCAGCAGGACCGCCGCTTCGTTTATCTGGTAAACGACAGCAACATCACTGTCTCGCAGCCCATCGAAGTGCTTGACATCAACGACGGCCAGACATTCGTGGTTACCTCGGGCCTCAAGGCCGGCGACCGCATTGTTGTGGAAGGCGTAGGCAACTCCGTACGCGACAAGATGCCCATCAAGCCCGTGGACGCACGCGCGGCTCAGCAGCAGGCAAAATAAGCGTCACGTATCATCACATTTCAGAAATTATATAAAATCAAGAAATGAAGTTAGATAGATTTATCAACCGCCCGGTTATGTCGACGGTGATTTCCATTTTCATCCTTCTGCTGGGCCTTATCGGACTGGTGTCGCTACCTGTGACCCAGTATCCGGATATCGCACCGCCCACAATCTCGGTGACAACCACCTATACCGGTGCAAACGCCCAGGCCGTACTTAACTCGGTAATTGCGCCGCTTGAAGAGAGTATCAACGGCGCCGAGGGCATGACTTACATGGAGTCTACCGCCACCAACAATGGTTCGGCTACCATCAACGTATACTTTGAACAGGGCTTCGACCCCAACATGGCTGCCGTAGACGTGCAGAACCGTGTTGCCAAGGCCCAGAACCTGCTCCCCGCCGAGGTTACCCGTGTGGGTGTGCTTACCCAGAAACGCCAGACATCAATGCTGCTTGCCGTGGCATTGTTCTCGCCCGACAGCCAGTATGACGGCCAGTTCCTGGACAACTACATGAAAATCAACGTTATCCCCGCCCTGCAGCGTGTGAGCGGTGTGGGTGACGTGATGTCGTTCGGTGCCGACTACTCAATGCGTATATGGCTGCGTCCGGATGTTATGGCCCAGTATAATCTGATGCCATCGGACGTTACCAATGCCCTTGCCGAGCAGAACGTGGAGGCAGCTCCCGGTGCTTTCGGCGAGCAGGGAAACCAGTCGTTCCAGTACTCACTTAAATATAAGGGACGTCTTACTCAGCCCAAGGAATTCGAGGACATCGTGATTCGTGCCAACAGCAACGGCGAAGTGCTCCGCCTCGGCGATGTCGCCGACGTTGAACTGGGCCGTGTGCAGTACGGTTTCGCCAACACTCTTAACGGCAAGCCCTCTACATCAGCTATCGTGTTCCAGACCGCCGGCTCCAACGCAACACAGATCATCAACGACTGTCTTAAGGTGGTGGACGACCTGCAGAAGGAACTTCCCAACGGCATGGAGTTCGCTATCCCCATGAACAACAATGACTTCCTTGAAGCTTCTATCCACGAGGTTATCAAGACCCTCCTGGAGGCATTCATCCTGGTGTTCTTTGTGGTATACGTGTTCCTGCAGGACTTCCGCAGCACACTTATCCCGGCTATCGCCATCCCCGTGGCCCTGGTGGGTACGTTCTTCTTCATGAACCTCATCGGATTCTCCATCAACCTTATCACCCTGTCCGCTCTCGTGCTTGCTATCGCGATTGTGGTGGACGACGCGATTGTGGTTGTGGAGGCCGTGCACGCCAAGCTTGACGAAGGCTACAAGAGCGCCCGCCGTGCCTCTATTGACGCTATGGACGAGATTGCCGGCGCGCTGGTGTCCATTACCCTTGTAATGATGCTGGTGTTCATCCCCGTGTCGTTCATGCCCGGCACCTCGGGTGTGTTCTACCGCCAGTTCGGTCTTACCATGGCCATCGCCATCGGTCTGTCGGCGCTGAACGCTCTTACGCTCTCGCCCACACTTTGCGCCGTGTTCCTGCGCGGTAAGGACGAGAATGGCAACAAGAAGAGCCTGAAGCAGGGCCTCAAGGAGGCATACAGCGAGGCCGGACGTACAGTAGGCCGCCGCGCTCGCCGCTCGCTCACGCTCAACATTCATCCCCTTATCACCTTCCTGTTCCTTTGCGCCACCATCACCTTCATGGTGCTGGGATGGTACAGCGACTCCAACACTATCCATCTGATTATCGGTATCGCCTGCGCCATTATCACCATCCTCGGTATCTTCAGCAAACGTTTCCATGCCGGCTTCAACAAGGGCTTCGGCAAACTTCTGGGCGTTTACAAGCACTTCGCATCGTTCTTTGTACACCATAAGGTTATTTCCTTCAGCATCGTTGCTGCTTCGCTGGTGGTTCTGGTATGGCTCATGGGCCGCACCCCCACCGCCCTGGTGCCCAACGAGGATACCGGTACGCTGTTCGCCATGGTAGATATGCCGCCGGGCACATCACAGGAACGTACCTCGGAGGTCTGCGACAAGCTGGATGCCGCTCTGCTCAAGATTCCCGGTGTGAAATACACCATGAAGATTCTCGGCTATAGCTTTATCGCCGGACAGGGCCCCACATACGCAGCATTCATTATCAAACTGGATCCGTGGGAAGATCGCTCCGAGGCCGAAAGCGCTGATAATATTCTGAAACAGATATACGGCATCGCCGCCTCCATCAAGGATGGACGTATCGTGGCATTCGCACCGCCTATGATTACCGGTTATTCTGCTACAAACGGTTTTGAAATCAAGATGCAGGACAAGACCGGCGGCGACATCAACGAGTTCTTCGGCGTGGTTCAGGGCTTCCTGGCTCAGCTTAACCAGCAGCCGGAAATCCGGATGGCATACACCACATTTAACCCCACCTTCCCCATGTACATGGTGGACATTGACGCCGCAAAGGTTAAACAGGCCGGACTTTCGCCCCAGACAATCCTGTCCACACTGCAGGGATACTATGGCGGTATGTACGTGTCGAACTTCAACCGCTTCGGTAAAATCTACCGTGTAATGATGCAGGCCGCTCCCGAGGACCGTGTAAACCCCGAAACCCTCAATAAAATCAAGGTGCGCAACGGCATGGAAATGGCTCCCATCTCCAACTTTGTAAGCCTGCGCCGCGTTTACGGTCCCGACCTTATGAACCGCTTCAATATGTACACATCAATATCCGTTACAGGTAACCCCGCCGAAGGATACTCGTCCGGTGAGGCTCTCGCCGCAATCGACCGCGTAGCCGCCCAGACTCTGCCCCAGGGCTTCGGTTACGAGTATGCCGGTATGACCCGCGAGGAAAGCCAGTCGTCCAGCAGCGCTACCGGAATCATATTCGGACTGTGTCTGTTGTTCGTATACCTGCTGCTCTCGGCTCAGTATGAGAGTTATGTGCTGCCCTTAGCGGTAATCCTCTCCATCCCCTTCGGTCTGATGGGTACATTCATCTTCGCCGACTTCTGCGACGTCAGCAACAACGTTTACCTGCAGATCGCGCTGATTATGCTTATCGGTCTGTTGGCCAAGAACGCCATTCTTATTGTTGAGTTCGCGCTGGAGCGCCGCCACACCGGTATGTCCATCATCAACTCGGCCATCGCCGGTGCCACCGCCCGTCTGCGTCCTATCCTCATGACATCTCTGGCGCTGATTATCGGTCTGTTGCCCATGATGTTCGCGCACGGAGTAGGTGCCAACGGTAACCGTGCCTTAGGTGCAGGTTCTATCGGCGGTATGCTTATCGGTATGGTGCTCCAGGTTCTCATCGTGCCCGCGATGTTCGTGGCCTTCCAGTATCTCAACGAGAAGATAACGCCCATCAAGTTCAGCGACGAGGAAGCCGGAGGTACCATCGGCAACGAGCTCAAACAGTTTGCATCGACAGCTGACGAGGCTGAAAATTAACCCGAAAAACAATTACGACTATGACAATAAAGAAAGCCGTAATCCTCACCGTGGCCGGCGCCGTAATAGGCGGCGCCGCCACCTCGTGCGGAATTTACAAGAAATACGAGACGCCGCAGAACACGGCTCTCACCGCGGCATACGTGGAGGCCCGCAACGATTCGGCCTCGTACGACAAGGCCGCTTTCGGCAACATGTTGTGGGAGGATGTCTTTACCGATCCCGTTCTGGCCGACCTCATCAATCGCGCGTTGGTAAACAACACCAACCTTAAGGATGCCCAGCTTAATGTCGGTGTGGCAAAAGCGCAGCTCAACGGCGCCAAACTGGCGTTCCTGCCCAGCGTTGCCATCGCCCCCAACGGCGGCATCTCCGGCACTTCGCTGCCCGGGTCCACAAACAACTGGACATACCAGATTCCCGCTACAGTAAGCTGGGAAGTGGATATATTCGGCAAGCTGCTCAACAGCAAGCGCGGCGCACAGGTTGCCGTGGAGCGTAGCGAGGACTATGCTCAGGCCGTGCGCTCGCAGATAATCTCCGGCGTTGCAAACTGCTATTATGCCATCGCCGCCACCGAGGCACAGCTGCGCCTCTGCCGCAGCACCGCGCTGCTCTGGGAAAAGAGCGTGCAGACAATGCGCGACCTCAAGGAATCCGCCAACATCACCGAGGCCGGTGTTGTTCAGGCCGACGCCAACTACCGTTCCGTACTGGCACAGGTTACCAACCTGGAAGTCGCTCGCCATCATCTCGACAACTCCATGTCGCTGCTCTTAAACACCCTGCCGCAACACTTTGAAGTGTCGCCCGACGCTACTCTGGCCATGCCCGATATGCTGATGCAGGGCGTTCCCATGCAATACCTTGCCATGCGCCCGGATGTCGCTGCTGCTGAGCGCGATATGGCAGCTGCTTATTACAGCACCAATCAGGCACGCGCTGCCTTCTACCCCGGTCTTACTATCACTGCCAACGGTGGGTTTACAAACTCGTTCGGAACGCTTATCCAAAATCCCGGCGAGTGGTTCTGGAATGTCGCCGGTTCTCTGGTGGCTCCCATCTTCAGCCGCGGACAGAACAAGGCGCGCCTTGAGGCCGCAAAACTTAACCAGCAGATGAAGCTCAACGCATTCGAGCGCACCGTGCTCAATGCCGCCGCCGATGTAAGCAACTCCCTCACCGTCTACGAAAAAGCAGGCGAGCGCAAGGCTTCCCTCGACATTCAGGTAGAGGACCTGGAAAAGGCCGTGCAGTACACCAACGACCTTCTGCTCTACGACAACGGCACTTATCTGGAAGTGCTTACCGCACAGCAGAGCCTGCTGTCGGCGCAGATGAACCGTATTAACACCGAACTGGACCGCGTCCAGGCCATCGTTGCCCTTTACCAGTCCATGGGTGGAGGCCGATAAAACCCTTTAAAATTATTTACCATGATCAGTAAATTAGCTTATGTAGACCCTTCGGCAAAGATTGCCGAGAACGTCAAGATTCACCCCTTCGCCTTTATTGACAAGGATGTGGAGATTGACGAGGGCTGCGAAATCATGCCTTACGCATCAATTATCCGCGGCACCCGCATGGGTAAGAACAACAAGGTGTTTCAGGGTGCTGTTGTCGGCGCCGACCCCCAGGATTTTCGCTGGAAAGGCGGATTCACTTATTGCTATATCGGCAATAACAACATCATCCGCGAGCAGGTTATCATCAACCGCGGTGTAAACCACGAGGGCGGAACACGAATCGGTGACCATAACTTCATCATGGCCGAGAGCCATATCGGTCACGACAGTGTAATCGCCGGGCACACAGTCCTTGGAAACGGTGTGAAAATCGCCGGTGAGGTTCAGGTGGGCGAATGCTGCATCCTGTCCAATGCCGTAATCCTCAACGAGGGTATTCATGTCGGCGAATGGGTGTTCGTGAAAGGCGGCACACGCATCTCCAACAATGTTCCACCATACATCATTATGGCGCACAACCCCGCTGTTTACTATGGCGTAAACGCCGTTCTGATGGGTCGCAAGGACCATTTCTCCGGTTCGGAAATCGAGTCTGCCGCCAAGGCATACCGCCACATATTCCAGACTCAGACATCGCTTTACAATGCTCTTAAGCGCATTGAGACAGACGTTGAGCCGGGTCGTATCCGCGACGGCATCCTTGACTTTATCCGTGCCAATAACCTGCGCATAGCCGGTATTCCTTACTACGACGAAGACTGACCCTACAGTCTATCCATAAAATAATCCTGCCGCAAAGTCTTAGCAATAAAGACTTTGCGGCAGGTGTATTTTATAATCTCGTTTCACCGTACAATACGATACAAAAAGACAGTCATAAAATATATTTAAGATATATTAACACATTAGACTGCTATACTGATGTTTTTTTTGCATATCTTTGCGAACATAACCTTAAATATATTTATTAACCAATAAAAATACCAAACAATGGAAGAAGAAAAAGTAGTTGTTGTTAAGCAAGGCAACGGAATGGGTGTTGCCGGTTTCGTTCTTGCCCTTCTCGGCCTCATTCTTTGCTGGGTTCCCATCCTGAACTGGATCCTCTGGATTCTGGGTCTCGTATTCTCGATCATCGGCATGTTCAAGCCCAAAAAAGGCCTCGCAATCGCCGGCCTGGTAATCTCCTGCCTATACATTTTACTTTTAACCGTATTTGCCAGCATTATACTGGCGGCGCTCTGATAACGATTTATCAACAAGCTAAAAAGGTGGTGTGTCATAATTTGATACACCACCTTTTTGCGTCCTCCTTTGGGTCCGGCGAGACCGGGAGGCAACACGGGGAAACTTTATCGGCGGAACTCGGTGCCCGATGACGTCTGCAGGCCGCCGCGGAGGCCGCCAAAGCCGTTCATGCCATTGTTATTGTTACGGCGTCCGTTGTTGCGGCGATAGTTCTCGTTGGGGTCTATGGGCTCGCCCCATTCATCGTATTCCACTTCGCCCTCGGCGTTGGGATCTTTCTCGCCTTTCTTCAGCTTGGGCTTGTTTTTCTTGATGGCGTACGGTTTCTGGGTGTCAATAGGCTCTTTGTATATGTCCCAGGGCTGTTCTATGTCCCAGTTGGCTTTCAGGTCCAGCTTGCCGGGATAGTAATAAACTTCCTCGGGCTGCAGCGAGGCGGCGATATTGCCGGTGTCCCATTTGCCGTTGCCGTTGGCGTCAAGGAACAGTCGCGCAAAATAGGTGCCCGGATTTATGTATTTTATCTCGGCTTTGCCGTCTGTGACGGGAATAACGCGCAGAGGTTTGTCGGAACCGTCCAGCAGTTCCACCACCATGGGAATGGAGTCCTGTCCGCTTACTTTGAAAATAAGGTTGGAGTAATCCTCCAGCGCGCGGACGGTAAACTCGTGGGCAAGCGGTTTGTTCCACAGCCCGTAAATATCCGTTATGGCCAGGGAGTCAACGGTGAAACGGTATTTATGACCCGGCTTGCGCTCAAAGTCTATTATCTGCTCCATAAGCGGATTGTTCTCGGCGGCGGCAAGCGGGCTGAAGGGCATTGGTGTCCATACCGAATCTACATAAATATCAAGGTGAAGGCCGGCGGTGTCAATGCGCTCTATGGGTGTGGTTGTGCGCATGCGCAACGGTGCGTACACATCGTGCGACGATGATGTGGCCATCTGCAGGTTAATGAATTCAATCTGCGGTACGGAGTCGGCATCCTCTTTCTTCTTTTTGTCCTCTTTCTTCTTTTTGGGCTCGCGCCAGAAGAAGCGTATGGTGTCGTTTTTCCACACCACCTGCTCCAGCGTGTCGGTGTACTGATGGCGAATGTCCAGAAACAGCGAGTCTATGGCCATAAGTTCGGGGGTACGCATCCAGTATGTCAGGGTATCATTTGTGGCGTTTTTCTGCAGCAGCGCATGCTTCAGAATGTCCTGGCCGTCCAGCTCGCCGCCCACGATAGTAACGGAGGGTAGGGTGTCCGACGGTGCGCCCATTCCCAAGGTTACCTTTCGGCGCTCGGGGCGTGCGTGGTCGCGCAGGTACTGGCTCTTGTAATCCTCGTTGAACCAGGTGAGCAGCAGGTCATTGGGGAAATACGCCACGCCGGGGCGGGTGACGATGGAGTCGTTGCCCTCGGCATTGCGCAATGTGTCGTTCACCATTATGTTTTCCACATACGGCGACACCAAGGTGCCCAGGAACGCGACATCCTCCGAGCGGTCCCAGCGGTTGTCGCGGTTCACATCGTTCAGCGCATACACGCCGTAGCGTCCCGGCTTGAGGTTGCGGACCGTGAACTGGCCGTACTGGTTGGTGCGCGCCAGGCGCTGGAAGGGTGTGGTGGTGAGCATGGTGTCTACGGGGTCGGCATAGATGCCCACCGTCATTCCCTGTGCCGGCTCCAGGGTTCTGGCCTCCAGAACTATGCCGCTAAGACGCAAGGTGTCCAGGTCCTCGCCTGTGGAGAAGTCCAGGGCGAAGCCGTCCAGGATGTTGCCCTCGTTAAGGTCCTTGATGGCATCGGCGAAGTCAATGGTATAAGTGGTGTTGGGCAGCAGGGTGTCGCGCAACTCCACATAAACACGTTTGCCGAGCGAGCGCACCACGGCGGCCTGCTTCTGTGTGGGCGAGACAATAACCTTGTTGAAGGCATCGTCAAGCTGGATGTTCTCGTCGAACCACACCTCAACCTTGTTATTGTTGTAGTTTCGTGCACCGGAGCCGGGTGAAGAGCGCATATACACCGGCGGCGTCTCGTCGCGCGGGCCGCCCTCGGGGCGTCCCATGGAGGCGCATGCCGCCAACAGAATACACAATGCTATGGTTATGAAGAATGCGCACATCGCGCGGGCCGGAGACTTCATCGTAGAGATATTTTTTGGGGAAGGGTATAAGTAGGGTTAAAAGAATCAGTGGGCTTCAAGCCAGTTTTTGCCGGCGCCGATGCCGACGGTCAGAGGCACGGGGCCTTGCCAGGCCTCTTCCATACAACGGATTACTATGTCCTGCAGTTCGGCGAGTTCGTTTTCCGGCACATTGAAGACCAGCTCGTCGTGCACCTGCAGAATCATGCGCGAACGCATTCCGCGACTGCCAATCTCGCGGAACACGCGTATCATGGCAATCTTGATGATGTCGGCCGCCGAACCCTGCAGGGGGGCGTTTATGGCGTTGCGCTCGGCGTATCCGCGAACCACGGCATTGCGCGAGTTAATGTCCGGGAGGTATCGCTTACGTCCCATTATCGTGGTGACATACCCGTCATTGCGGCCGCGTTCTATGGCCTGCGCCATAAACTTGTCAACGTCCGGGTACGTGCGCATGTATCCGTCAATCAGTGCTTTGGCCTCGCTGCGGGGAATGCCGAGGCGTTCGCTGAGGCCGAATGCGCTGATGCCGTATATTATGCCGAAGTTGGCCGTTTTGGCATTGCGGCGCTCGTTGTCTGTGACCTCGTCAAGTGCTTTGTGGTAAATCTTGGCGGCGGTGGCGCGGTGGATGTCCAGGCCCTCGCGGAACGCCTCGACCATTGCGGGGTCGGCGGACAGCGCGGCCATAAGGCGCAGTTCTATCTGGCTGTAATCGGCGCTGACCATTACACATCCGGGGTCGGGGACAAAGGCCGCGCGGATAATGCGCCCCTCGTCGGTGCGGATGGGGATGTTCTGCAGATTGGGATTTACGGAGGAGAGGCGTCCGGTGGCGGTAACAGTCTGGTTATATGTGGTGTGGATTTTGCCGGATGTCGGATTTACAAGTTTGGGGAGGGCGTCAATGTATGTCGCCAGGAGCTTCTTTACGCCGCGGTACTCCAGAATAAGGTCTACTATGGGCCACTGGCGGCGATATTTTTCGAGGATATCCTCGGCGGTACTCCAGCCTCCGCGTTTGGTTTTCTTGGCCTTGGGGTCTATATGCAGGCGGTCAAAGAGAATTTCGCCGACCTGCGACGGAGAGCCGATATTGAACTTCCCGCCGGCCATGTCCCAGCATCGCTGCTCTATGTCGGCGAGGCGCGCAGTGAGGTTCTGCGACATCGTCGCCAGCGCGGCAGTGTCAATACGCACGCCCTGCCATTCCATATCGGCGAGCACGGTAACCAGCGGCAACTCTATGTCGTCCAGCAGCTTATCCTGGTCATCGGCGGCGATTTCTGCTTTAAGAGGCGCTACCAGTGCGGCGACCGTGGCGGCGCGGGCGCATACCGCGGCGGCAACGTCGTGTTCCGACCCGTGGATGGGCTTTTTGCGGTCGTTGGCCGACAGTGAGGCGTCGAA
The DNA here is from genome assembly GCA_004554255.1 of Bacteroidales bacterium. Taxonomy (GTDB): domain Bacteria; phylum Bacteroidota; class Bacteroidia; order Bacteroidales; family Muribaculaceae; genus CAG-873. The sequence goes on along the minus strand of SFNC01000003.1, from coordinate 33,966 downwards.
AAGCTGGCGCCCAAGCATAGAGGAGGCGACTTCGGGGAGGCCGTTGGGCTGCTCGGGCTTTAAAATGTAGTAAGCCAGGCGGGTATCGTAATAAGGAGCCGACCAGCTGATGCCGTGACGGCGCAGCAGAATCATGTCGCGTTTTGTGTCGTGGGAGACTATCGTAACCTCCGGGGCGGCGAAAAGCTGCGTCAGCGCGGCTTTTCCGCCATCGTCAACCAGCGCGGCGGGGATGTAGATGTTGTGGCTGTCCACGGTAAGTGCCAGGCCTTTCAGTACTGCCGTCATGGCCTCTTCGCCGTCGGCGTACAGGCTTATGGACGCGCTTCCGGCGGCAATTGCGGCCGAGACAGCGCCGGCGACGTCCTCCGCGGTGCGGGCGATTGTGAATTCCGTGGAGAAAACCTGCGCAGGGTGGGGGACGGATTCGGTTTCGGCGTCAAAGTCGAACAGCGATGGCGGCTCGTTGGCCGGTTTCTCTGTGGCCCGGGCTGTAATTGCTTCGGTGGCGTTAATCTTGGCGAGGAAGGATTTGAATTCCAGCTCAGTATAAATCTTGCGTAGCTCGTCGTAGTCCGGTTGCGCACGCAGCAGGTCGTCCGGAGTCTCGTCCATCGGGACGTCTGTTTTTATGGTGACGAGGAATTTGGAGAATTCAATCTGTTGGGCGTTCTGCTCTATTTTGGCTTTCATGGCTCCCTTCAGCTCCGCAATGTTTTCAAGGAGGTTTTCCACACTGCCGAACTGTGCTATAAGCTTTGCGGCGGTCTTTTCGCCTACGCCGGGGCATCCGGGAACATTGTCCGAGGCGTCACCTTCCAGCGCGAGCAGGTCTATGACCTGGCGGGTATTGCTGATTCCATATCGGTCGCAGATCTCTTTGGGGCCGCGAACCTCGAATCCCTGACCCTTTATGGCCGGGCGGTACATGAACACTTTGTCGGTGACAAGCTGGCCGTAGTCCTTGTCGGGAGTCATCATGTAGGTGGTGAACCCCTCGGCCTCAGCCTTTACCGACAGGGTGCCTATCACGTCGTCGGCCTCGTAGCCCGGAACCTCAATGACACGGATGCCGTAAGCGGCGATAATCCGCTTTATATAGGGAATGGCAAAAGTGATGTCCTCGGGCTGCTTGTCGCGCTGAGCCTTGTATTCGGCATACACCTCGTGACGGAAAGTGATGCCGTGCGGGGGGTCGAAGCATACGGCTATATAGGGGGGATTCTCTTTGCGCAGAATGTCGTCCAGCGTGTTGCAGAATCCGAATATGGCCGAGGTGTTGCGGCCGTCCGAGGTTACCCTCGGGGCACGTATCAGCGCATAATACGCACGGTAAATCAGCGCGTAGGCATCAAGTAAAAATAGCTTTTTTTCTTCCATCAGGGCGTATTTTATTGGCTATTATGTAGCCATTGATGGTGTAAAATTACAACTTTTAGTCTATATATGAAAATTAATGAGTAAGTTTGAGGAAAATTTAGTAATTTTGTAGCCGAAAAAAGAAAAAAATCAACGAAAAGATGAGCCAAAGTCCCATCGAGGAAATACGCCGGAGCATAGCCCCGGAGCTGGAAAGGCTGAGCGGACGCATCGCTGAGAGCCTTACCACATCTAACCCTATGCTCCATACCATTGTGGCCGGGAACTTGCGCACCAAGGGCAAGATGATTCGGCCCATTACCGTCATCCTCACTGCGCAACTGCTTGGCGGAGTGAATGATATGGTGATAGATTCGGCGGCATCGGTAGAATTGCTGCACAACGCGTCGCTGATACACGACGATGTTGTGGATGCGTCGCGCATGCGCCGTGGAGAACCCACCATCAATGCCACCTGGGACAATCATATCGCTGTCCTGGTGGGCGATTATTACGTCTCCACCTCCATGCAGCTGGCCATTAACACGGGAAATGTCCACATAATAGAAGCCGTCTGCGACTTGGGCCACCGTCTCAGCCTTGGTGAACTGGATCAGATATACAACGCTCGCTATCACGTACTTACCGAGGATGCTTACTTCCAGATTATTGATTTCAAGACAGCATCTCTCTTCAAGGCGTGCGCCAGAATGGCCGCCCATGCCTGTGGCGTGGACGACGAGAGATCCAAGGCTCTAACAAGGTTTGCCGAGCTCCTCGGCCTGGTTTTCCAGATTCGCGACGATATATTCGACTATTACAGCGACGAGCTGGTGGGTAAGCCCACCGGCAACGACTTGCGTGAGTACAAGATTACGCTACCCTTGCTGCATGTGCTGCTGGACGGGTCTCTGCCCGACCATGACAAGATGAAAGAACTGGGTGGTAAAGAGCAACTTAGCGATGACGAGATAGAGGAATTGTACGCTTTCGCCCGCGACAACGGCGGTATAGACTATGCCTACGCCGTGATGCAGAGAATGCGCGACGAGGCTATGCAGTGTCTGGAGATATTCCCGGATTCCACTCCCCGCAGACAGCTCGCCGACCTCTTCAATTATATTATTGACCGTAAATTCTGAGGGAACTTTTTGCTGTCCCTACACATTATATATAATAGCAATACGTACACATTTAACACAGAAATAATATGGCAGAGATTAAGACCATTGGCATCCTCACCAGTGGCGGTGATGCCCCCGGCATGAACGCAGCCATCCGTGCCGTAACACGTTCCGCAATTTTCAACGGCCTTAAGGTAAAGGGTATTTACCGTGGCTACCGCGGACTGATTACCGATGAGATTGTTGACTTTAAAACTCAGAATGTCAGCAATATAATACAGCAGGGCGGTACTATCCTCAAGACTGCACGCTGCAAGGAGTTCCAGACTCCCGAAGGCCGCCAGCTTGCGTATGATGTCCTGCGCCGTCACGAAATTGACGCCTTAGTGGTTATCGGTGGCGACGGTTCGCTTACCGGAGCGCGCATCTTTGCCAACGAATTCAATATTCCCATCATCGGATTACCCGGTACCATAGACAATGACCTCTACGGCACCGATGCCACAATCGGCTATGACACAGCGCTTAACACCATTATGGAGTGCGTGGACAAGATTCGCGACACGGCAACCAGCCACGAGCGCCTGTTCTTTATTGAGGTCATGGGCCGCGATGCCGGATTCCTGGCGTTGAACGGTGCGATAGCAAGCGGTGCCGAGGCGGCGATTATCCCCGAGATTTCCACGCAGGTGGACCAGCTTGCCGAGCTGATTGAGCACGGATTCCGCAAAAGCAAGAACTCCTCCATCGTGCTCGTTGCCGAAAGCCCTGTTACCGGCGGCGCCATGGGCCTTGCCGAGCGCGTGAAAAACGAATATCCCGGTTACGATGTGCGCGTCTCCATACTCGGACACCTGCAGCGCGGCGGTAGCCCCACGGCTTACGACCGTATCCTGGCATCGCGCATGGGCTCGGCGGCCATTGACGCCCTGATGGAGGACCAGCGAAATGTGATGATTGGCTTGCGAAACGACGAGATTGTGTATGTGCCTTTCACCAAGGCAATTAAGAACGACAAACCTATAAATCGCGAGTTGCTGAACACCCTGCGCCGTCTGTCTATTTAATAACTTTTATCCTGATAAGTAAGCTTATGATTACTGAAAAACGCGCCAGCATGCTCCACGGTGTGCTGCTTATCGGCTTATTCAGCTGCGCCGCATTCTATATCGGCGAGGCTAAGATTCTCAAGGAAATCTCGTTCAGCCCGATGATTATCGGCATAATCTTAGGTATGCTTTATGCCAATTCGCTGAGAAACCATCTGCCCGAGACGTGGGTGCCCGGAATACAGTTCTGCTCTAAGAAACTGTTGCGCCTCGGCATCATCCTGTATGGCTTCAGACTGACTTTCCAGGACATCGCGGCAGTAGGCACCGCAGGCATCCTTATTGATGCTATAGTGGTGGCTGTCACTATAATAGGAGGCGTTTTTATAGGTAAACTGCTGAAGATGGACCGCGACATAGCTCTGCTGACGTCGGTGGGCAGCGGCATCTGTGGCGCCGCAGCGGTACTCGGCGCAGAGTCTACAATCCACGCCAAACCGTACAAGACCGCTGTCGCTGTGGCCACGGTAGTGATTTTCGGCACTCTGTCCATGTTCCTTTACCCCATAGCCTATCGTGCCGGAATCCTTGGTCTAACTCCCGACGAGATGGGCATTTATACCGGTTCCACGCTGCATGAGGTGGCTCATGTCGTCGGAGCCGGAAACGCCATGGGCGATGAGGTGGCAAAGGTGGCGATTATCGTCAAGATGATTCGCGTGATGCTGCTTATCCCCGTACTTTTCATCCTGGGATATATGGTGGCTGTGAGATTGGCGCGGTCAACGGCTAAAGACACTGCCGCTGCGACGACCGGCAAGAGTAAGATTGCCATCCCTTGGTTCGCCCTGTGGTTCCTGGCCGTGATTGTGTTCAATTCCTTTGATTTTATCCCCGCTCAGGGCATCAAGGTCATAGAATATATAGATACTTTCCTGCTGACGATGGCGATGGTGGCTCTCGGAGCCGAAACCAGCATTGACAAGTTCAAGAAAGCCGGTGCCAAGCCTTTCGTCCTCGCTTTTATTCTGTATGTATGGCTTATTTTAGGTGGCTGGGCGCTCTCGTATTTCCTGGCGCCGGCACTGCTCTGAGAGCCATTATTATACTTTAACCCTCTGAATCTTACCATGGAACCCTGGATTATTTGGCTTATCGCAGCTGTCTTGCTGCTGATTATTGAAGTTCTGTCAACAATGGTGTGGACTTTGTGCCTCGCCATAGGCTGTCTCGCCGCTATGGTGGCAAGCCTGCTTGGAGCCGACGTCGCCTGGCAGCTGGTGACGATGGCGGTTGCGGCCATACTGTCGTTCATTTTCATCGCTCCGCGCTTCAGACGCTGGCTTCATAAGCCGCACGCCGACGGCAACCGCGAGGACCGTACCGGCATGGACGCCCTGCTGGGGCGCAAGGCTACCGTCACGCACGAAATCCGCCGCGGAGAGCTGGGGCGTGTGCGCATTGACGGCGACTCATGGCAGGCCCGAGCGCCGGGCACCGACCGCGACATTGAACGCGGAGAGCAGGTTTCGGTAACCGGGTACGACTCTATTATCCTCACTGTTAAATAATTATAAGAGTTACTAAGGCCCCGTTTCCCAATATTTGATAACTCAGGGGTCTTACATCCTAAAAACAAATAGCTATGGTTTACATCCTCCCCGCAATTCTCGTCGTGCTGGCGATAGTTATCATCTCGGCCGGTATAAAAGTCGTGCCTCAGTCCGAAACCCGTGTGATAGAGCGCCTTGGCCGCTTCCACGCCGTGCTCCCTCCCGGCCTCAACTTCATTATCCCGTTTATAGACCGTCCCAAAATCATATACACTCGCCGCGTGGAAACACTCTCAAACGGCAGACACATAGTGCGCAACACCGCAACATCGGTGATTGATTTGCGCGAGCAGGTCTATGATTTCCCGTCGCAACAGGTTATCACCCGCGACAATGTCACCACCGAAATCAACGCGCTGCTTTATTTTCAGATAACTGACCCCAAAAAGGCCGTTTACGAAATCGACAACCTGCCCAACGCCATAGAAAAGCTCACGCAGACATCGCTCCGCAATGTTATCGGCGAGCTGGAGCTTGATGAGACGCTGACAAGCCGCGACACCATTAACTCAAAACTCCAGGTTATTCTTGACGATGCCACAAATAAATGGGGCGTGAAGGTTAACCGCGTAGAACTTCAGGATATTACACCTCCCGAATCAGTGCGCGTGGCCATGGAAAAACAGATGCAGGCCGAGCGTAACCGCCGCGCCGAAATCCTCAACGCCGAGGGTAAAAAGCAGAGTCTTATCCTCCAGTCGGAGGGCGAGAAGGAGTCGCGAATCAACGCCGCCGAGGCCGTGAAACAGGCCGAAATCCTTCGTGCCGAGGGTGAGGCCCAGGCAATAATACTCAACGCCCGCGCCGAGGCCGAGGCTATTATGCGCGTCGCCGAGGCTGTCAGCAAGGGAAAAACCGACCCCGCGTCCTATATGCTCGCCATGAAATATATAGACACACTCAAGGAAATGACCTCCGGCACGGACAACAAAACCGTGTACATTCCCTACGAGGCCTCGTCGGTGCTGTCCTCGCTCGGCTCCATCAAGAGCATCTTCAACAACAGCAACGCCTGATTGCGCACACGTACTGTCCCGGTAATTTTTCTTTGCGGACAGACGCAAAAAAAATGCGCAAATGTTTGGTAGTGTGAGAATTAATTAGTAATTTTGTGGTCGCAATAGTGGCGATGTGCCCGTGTTGTGCACTTAACTGACTGATGGTCAGCGGAGTGCGCGCGTGCGCTGAGCGCTTTGCAAGTTAAACATAACGTACAGAACGACAATTGTACAACGTAAATAAATATAAGTAAAACCCAAACAAACTAAGATGCCAACTATTCAGCAATTAGTACGAAAAGGTCGCGTAGCACTTGAAGACAAGAGCAAATCGCCCGCTCTGGACTCATGCCCCCAGCGCCGCGGTGTTTGCGTGCGCGTGTACACCACCACTCCCAAGAAACCTAACTCAGCTATCCGTAAAGTTGCACGTGTGCGCCTCACCAACGGTAAGGAAGTAAACTCCTACATCCCCGGAGAAGGTCACAACCTGCAGGAGCACTCAATCGTTCTGGTGCGCGGTGGTCGTGTTAAGGACCTTCCCGGTGTTCGCTACCACATCGTACGCGGTACTCTTGATACCTCAGGTGTTAAAGACCGCACTCAGCGCCGCTCCAAATACGGAGCCAAGCGTCCCAAGGCCGGTGCAGCCAAGAAGTAATCGCTGTCGGAGTACAGTGGTGAAGAGGCCGGCGTCACTATCGGCGCCATGCCGCTGAAAGCACCGCGAGATTTTATTAACTACCAAAAAGTTTTAAACTCGTTTTTGAATTTCTTGAAACAAGCAGCTACGTGTAATATTACACATTAATATATATTACAGCGGAACAATGGTTGAGTAAGCTGGCACGAGCGCCGAGCTGAAGACACAAGCAGCAAGCAACCAAGCAATCAAAAACACATCCCATTTGTAAACAAAATGAGAAAAGCAAAACCTAAGAAACGTGTGGTCCTCCCCGATCCCGTTTTCAATGATGTTCGCGTTTCCAAGTTCGTTAACCATCTCATGTACGATGGTAAAAAGAACACCGCTTACACCATCTTCTACAACGCACTCGAGACTGTGAAGTCTAAAATGCCCAACGAGGAAATGACCGCCCTCGAGATCTGGAAAAAAGCTCTCGAAAACATCACTCCTCAGGTAGAGGTTAAATCACGCCGCGTTGGTGGTGCTACCTTCCAGGTGCCCACAGAGATCCGCGCAGACCGCAAAGAATCTATTTCGATGAAAAATCTTATCCTGTACGCACGTCGCCGTGGCGGTAAAACTATGGCTGACAAGCTCGCCGCCGAAATCGTCGACGCTTTCAACGACCAGGGTGGCGCATTCAAGCGCAAAGAGGATATGCACAAGATGGCCGAGGCTAACCGTGCATTCGCTCACTTCCGCTTCTAATCGTACGTTACAGGTGGAATTTCAACAATTATCTTTTAATTGAAATAGACTCTTTAACAAATAACCGATTATGGCTAATAAAAACGACGAACATCTTAAATATACGCGCAACATCGGCATCATGGCCCACATCGACGCCGGTAAGACAACTACTTCGGAGCGCATCCTTTTCTACACCGGTCTCACCCACAAAATCGGTGAGGTACACGACGGTGCTGCTACTATGGACTGGATGGAACAGGAGCAGGAGCGCGGTATCACAATCACATCGGCCGCTACAACAGCCTTCTGGAAATACCAGGACGAAAAATATAAAATCAACCTGATTGACACCCCGGGACACGTGGACTTCACCGTTGAGGTTGAGCGTTCTCTGCGCGTACTGGACGGCGCTGTTGCAACTTTCTGCGCTGTTGGTGGCGTTGAGCCCCAGTCCGAGACTGTATGGCGTCAGGCCGACAAATACAACGTTCCCCGTATCGGATACGTTAACAAAATGGACCGTTCGGGTGCTAACTTCTTCGAGGTTGTTCGCCAGCTCAAGGATGTTCTGGGCGCAAACCCCTGCCCCATTCAGATTCCCATCGGCGCCGAGGAAACTTTCAAAGGTGTCGTTGACCTCATTCAGATGAAGGCTATCTTCTGGCATGACGAGACTATGGGTGCCGACTACAGCATAGAGGATATCCCCGCTTCTCTGCTCGACGAAGCCACTGAATATCGTGACAAAATGCTTGAGAAAATCGCCGAATACGACGACGCTCTCATGGAAAAATACTTCGATGATCCCTCTACCATCACCATCGAAGAAATCAAACGCGGTCTCCGCAAAGCAACCCTCTCTATGGACATCGTGCCCATGATTTGTGGTTCTTCATTCAAAAACAAAGGCGTACAGTGCCTGCTGGATGCTGTTTGCGCATACCTGCCCAGCCCCCTCGATGCCGGCGCTGTTGAAGGCCACGCTGTCGGAAACCCCGACGAGGTTATCACTCGCGAGCCCTCAAGCGACGCTCCCATGTGCGCCCTTGCATTTAAAATCGCTACCGACCCTTATGTGGGACGCCTCTGCTTCTTCCGCGTATACTCCGGCGACGTTAATGCCGGCTCGTACGTGCTCAACAGCCGCTCCGGTAAAAAAGAGCGCATCTCGCGTCTGTTCCAGATGCACTCAAACAAGCAGAACCCCAAGGAAACTATCGAATGCGGTGATATCGGTGCCGGCGTAGGCTTCAAGGATATCCGCACCGGTGACACTCTCTGCGCCGAAGATGCTCCCATCGTTCTCGAGGCTATGGACTTCCCCGATCCCGTTATCGGTATCGCAGTTGAGCCCCTCACTCAGAAGGACCTTGACAAACTCGGCGTCGGCCTGCAGAAACTGGCTGAAGAAGACCCCACCTTCCGCGTACAGACAAACGAGGAAACCGGCCAGACCGTTATCTCCGGTATGGGTGAGCTTCACCTCGACATCATCATCGACCGTCTGAAACGTGAATTCAAAGTGGAATGCAAACAGGGCCGTCCCCAGGTTACCTATAAGGAATCCATCACTCGTCCCGTTGAACTCCGCGAGGTATTCAAGAAACAGACCGGTGGTCGCGGTAAATTCGCCGACATCATCGTTCGCATTGAACCCGTTGATGAGGGCTTTGACGGCAACCTCCAGTTTGTTGACGAGGTTAAGGGCGGTAATATTCCCAAGGAATTCATCCCCAGCATTCAGAAAGGTTTCACAACCGCTATGAAGAACGGCGTACTCGCCGGATTCCCCGTAGAACAGCTCAAGGTTACAGTTATCGACGGTAGCTATCACCCCGTTGACTCTGACCAGCTCTCATTCGAGCTCTGCGCTATCCAGGCCTTCAAGAAGGCTTCCGAGAAAGCCGGTCCCGTGCTCCTGGAGCCCATCATGAAAATCGAGGTTGTTACTCCCGAGGAGTCTATGGGTGATGTTATCTCCGACCTTAACAAACGCCGCGGCCAGGTGGAAGGCATGGAAACAAGCCGCTCCGGCGCACGCGTAGTGAAAGCCAAGGCTCCCCTCGCCGAAATGTTCGGATACGTTACAGCTCTGCGTACCATCACCTCCGGTCGCGCAACCAGCACTATGAGCTTCTCACACTACTCAGAGGTTTCAAGCTCTATCGCCCGTAACGTTCTCACCGAATGCCAGGGACGTGTGGACCTCATCAAATAATGAATAAAGAAACAAACAATATCATGAGCCAGAAAATAAGAATCAAACTCAAATCTTACGATCACAATCTCGTGGACAAATCCGCCGAGAAAATCGTTAAGACCGTGAAGGCTACAGGCGCTGTTATCTCGGGCCCCATTCCCCTGCCCACCAACAAGCGCATCTTCACCGTTAACCGCTCTACTTTCGTTAACAAAAAGAGCCGCGAGCAGTTCCAGCTCTCAAGCTACAAACGCCTCATCGACATCTACAACTCAACAGCAAAGACCGTTGACGCGCTGATGAAACTCGAACTCCCCAGCGGCGTAGAAGTAGAAATCAAAGTCTGATAACTCCAATTACAGACAACCACAACTCAACAGAAAACAATCCCTTGCTTCACGGTATCCGCCGGCAAGTACCCCCGCCGGCGGACACCAATGTGGCAGGAAATCAAAACAAATCACAATATTTAAAGTAACAAAGAAATGCCAGGATTATTAGGAAAGAAAATCGGAATGACATCCGTGTTCAGTGCCGAGGGAAAAAACATTCCATGCACTGTTATCGAAGTTGGTCCTTGTGTAGTTACTCAGGTTAAAACCGAAGAGACTGACGGCTACAACGCCCTCCAGCTCGGCTATGGTGAAGAAAAAGAAAAACACTGCACCAAACCCGAACTCGGTCACTTCAAAAAAGCCGGCGTAACACCCAAGCACTACTTGGCCGAGTTCAAAGGTTTTGAAGGAGACTACAAATGCGGTGACGTTATCACTGCAGAACTGTTCCTCAACGCAGACTTCGTAGACGTCGTTGGCGTCAGCAAAGGTAAAGGATTCCAGGGCGTTGTAAAACGCCACGGTTTCGGCGGCGTTGGCCAGAGCACTCACGGCCAGCACAACCGTCTGCGCGCTCCCGGTTCTATCGGTGCCTGCTCCTACCCCGCAAAGGTATTCAAAGGAATGCGCATGGCCGGCCAGACCGGTAACAAACAGGTGACTGTACAGAACCTCCAGGTTATCAAGGTCATCCCCGAACACAATCTCATCATGCTCAAGGGCTCTATCCCCGGCAGCAAAGGTTCAATCATTTCAATTCAGAAATAACAATGGAAGTAGCAATATACAACCAGGAAGGTCAGGACACCGGCCGCAAGGCAGTCCTCAACGACGAGGTCTTTGCCATCGAACCCAACGAGCACATCCTCTACCTTGACGTAAAACAGTACCTTGCCGCTCAGCGCCAGGGAACACATAAAAGTAAAGAGCGCAGCGAAGTTTCAGGTTCCACTCGCAAACTGCACAAGCAGAAAGGCGGCGGCGGAAGCCGTATCGGTGACATCAACTCGCCCGTTCTCGTAGGTGGTGGACGCGTTTTCGGTCCCCGTCCCCGCGACTATCGTTTCAAACTCAACAAAAAGATGAAACAGCTGGCACGCCGCAGCGCTCTCTCGCTCAAGGCCCAGCAGGAAAACATCATCGTTGTAGAGGACCTCAAGATTGCACAGCCCAAGACTAAAGAATTCGTTAAAATCGCTCAGAACCTCAAGGTCAGCGACAAAAAAGTTCTCCTCGTTATGGGCAAATCCGACAATAACGTCCTCCTCTCGGCACGCAACGTGCCCAACACCATGCTCATCGCTCCCCAGGACCTCAACGCTTACGTTGTCCTCAACAACAACGCCCTCGTTATCGCAGAAGGCGCTCTCGAGCATATCAACAAACTTTAACCTCTCAGAGACATAACGACAATGGATATAACACTGAAACCCGTCATCACCGAGAAGGCAACAAAAATCCAGGAAAAGCTCGGAGTCTACACCTTCCGCGTTAGCCCCGATGCAGACAAAAGCCAGATCCGCCACCTCGTTGAGACTCTTTACGGCGTAAAAGTAGTACGCGTAAACACCGCTGTGGTACGTGGAAAAAACAAGAGCCGCTGGACAAAGAGCGGCCTGCTCCGCGGAAACACGGCCAAATGGAAAAAAGCCTTCGTTACTGTAGCTGAGGGCCAGAACATTGACTTCTATAGCAATATCTAAATAAACAAATGGCAGTAAGAAAATTCAAGCCCACAACTCCTGGGCAAAGACACAAAGTTATCGGTGTATTTAAAGGTACCATCACTGCTACAACACCGGAGAAATCTCTTACAGTCGGAAAGCGTGCCTCCGGCGGTCGTAACGCCGAAGGCCATCTCACCACCCGCTACCTTGGTGGTGGACACAAACGCAAATTCCGTATCATTGACTTTAAGAGAAACAAAGACGGAGTTCCCGCCGTAGTTAAAAGCATCGAGTACGATCCCAACCGCTCGGCTAACATCGCACTCCTTTACTACGTTGACGGCGCAAAAGCTTACATCGTGGCTCCCAACGGCCTCAAGGTCGGAGCTACCGTGGTGAGCGGTGCCGACGCAGCTCCCGAAGTTGGTAACGCCCTTCCCCTGAGCAGCATTCCCGTCGGTACTGTTATACACTGCATTGAGTTACGTCCCGGTCAGGGTGCCTTCATGGCTCGCTCCGCCGGTACATCTGCACAGCTCGTTTCCCGCGAAGGAAACTACGCTATCATCAAATTACCTTCTGGTGAGACCCGCAAAATCCTCGCTTCCTGCAAAGCAACTATCGGTGTCGTTGGTAACAGCGAACACATGCTGGAAAGCTCGGGTAAAGCCGGACGTTCACGCTGGTTCGGACGCCGCCCCCATAACCGCGGTGTTGTTATGAACCCCGTTGACCACCCCATGGGTGGTGGTGAAGGTCGCCAGTCCGGTGGACATCCCCGTTCACGCAAAGGCCTGTACGCCAAGGGTCTCAAAACCCGTGCTCCTAAAAAGCACTCTTCAAAGTACATCATTGAAAGAAGAAAGAAGTAATCTGTATAAAATAGCAATATGAGCCGTTCATTAAAAAAAGGACCGTTTATCAGCGTCAAACTCGAAAAGAAAGTCGCTGACATGGATGCATCCGGCAAGAAATCAGTCATCAAAACCTGGTCTCGCGCCTCTATGATCGCCCCCGAATTCGTCGGTCATACCTTCGCAGTCCACAACGGTAATAAATTCATCCCCGTTTACGTTACCGAAAACATGGTAGGTCACAAACTGGGCGAATTCGCCCCCACACGCACCTTCCGTGGTCACGCCGGAAACAAGAAAAAATAAACCGGGGTATAAAACTCAACAATCACCACGATAAAAAAACAAACACAATACAATGGGTGTAAGAAAAAGATTATCAGCCGACAAGAAGAAAGAGCAGGCTGCAAACATCGCCTTTGCAAAGCTGCTTAACATCCCTTCTTCTCCCCGCAAAATGCGCCTGGTAGCTGACATGGTACGCGGTAAGGAAGTCTTCCGCGCACTCGGCATCCTCAAGTTCTCCAACAAAGAAGCTGCTGCCAAACTTGAGAAGCTCGTCCGCTCTGCAATCGCAAACTGGGAGGCTAAAAACGAACAGAAAGCCGAGAGCGGAATGCTCTACATTTCTACCATCTACGTTAACTGCGCTCCGATGCTCAAACGTCTCCGCACCGCCCCCCAGGGCCGTGGATACCGCATCCGCAAACGCTCAAACCACGTTACTGTGGTAGTAGACACTATTGATAACAAAAATAACCAGGCATAAACATGGGACAGAAAGTTAATCCAATCAGCAACCGCTTAGGCGTTATCCGTGGCTGGGACTCAAACTGGTACGGCGGCAAAAACTACGGGGAAACAATCCTCGAGGACTCAAAGCTGCGTCAGTACCTCAATGTTCGCCTGGCTAAATGCTCAGTGTCCCGCATCGTTATAGAGCGCACACTGAAACTCATCACCATAACAATCTGCACAAGCCGCCCCGGTCTCATCATCGGTAAAGGCGGTCAGGAAGTAGAAAAGCTCAAGGAAGAGCTCAAGAAAGTTACCGACAAGGACGTGCAGATCAACATCTTCGAGGTTAAACGCCCCGAGCTCGACGCCATGATCGTTGCAAGCACCATCGCTCGCCAGATCGAAGGCAAGATAGCTTACCGCCGCGCCATCAAAATGGCTATAGCAGCCACAATGCGTGCCGGCGCTGAAGGCATCAAAGTGCAGGTTTCCGGACGTCTCAACGGCGCTGAAATCGCCCGCTCCGAAATGTTCAAGGAAGGCCGCACTCCCCTCCACACTCTCCGCGCAGACATCGACTACGCTCTCGTTGAAGCCCACACAAAAGTTGGCGTTCTCGGCGTAAAAGTATGGATCTGCCGTGGCGAAGTGTACGGCAAACGTGACCTGGCCCCCCAGTTCACCGCCGCTAAACAGGAAGGCCGCGGTGCCGGTGCTCCCGCTCGTCGCGGTGGCTTCCGTCGCGGTGCCAAAACAAATCGTTAAACCCCGTAGACTCTGACAGACAACAATGTTACAACCTAAGAAAACAAAATTCCGCCGCGCCCAAAAAGGCCGCATGAAAGGCGTTGCTCAGCGTGGCAACCAGCTGGCCTTCGGCTCCTTCGGCATCAAGACCCTGGAGAGCAAATGGATTACCGGTCGTCAGATCGAGGCCGCACGTATCGCTGTTACCCGTTACATGCAGCGTCAAGGTCAAATCTGGATCCGAATCTTCCCCGATAAACCCATCACCAAAAAACCCGCCGAGGTCCGCATGGGTAAAGGTAAAGGTTCGCCCGAAGGATTTGTCGCTCCCGTTACCCCCGGTCGCATTATCATCGAAGTGGAAGGCGTAAGCTACGACATCGCTAAGGAAGCACTGCGCCTCGCAGCTCAGAAACTCCCCGTGGTAACCAAATTTGTGGTAAGCCGCGACTATGATCCCAACCAAAACGTATAAACGCTCTGCCACATGAAAAAAGAAGAAATCAAAGAAATGAGCACAACTGACCTGGCAGATCGCCTCGCAGTTATGGAAAAGGAATACCGTCAGCTCGTAGCCACACACGCTGTGTCACCCGTTGACAATCCCGCTAAAATCACCGCAGACCGACGCATGATTGCCCGAGTTAAAACCGAGCTCCGTGCACGCCAGCTTAACAATAAATAAAAACACCCCCTTACACAATGGAAGAAAATCGTAACTTACGCAAAGAGCGCACAGGGGTTGTCACAAGCAACAAAGGCGACAAAACCATCACCGTGGCCGTCAAATGGAAAGAAAAACACCCCATTTACGGTAAATTCGTCAACAAAACAAAAAAATATCACGCACATGACGAAAACAACGAGTGCAGCGTCGGTGATACCGTGCGCCTGATGGAGACACGCCCCCTCAGCAAAACCAAGAGATGGAGATTAGTAGAAATCATTGAAAAAGTGAAGTAAACCATGATACAGACAGAATCACGACTCAACGTAGCCGACAACTCAGGAGCCAAAGAAGTACTGTGCATACACGTACTCGGCGGTACCGGTCGTCGTTACGCATCAGTAGGCGACATAATCGTCGTTACTGTCAAAGCTGCTATCCCCGGCAGCGACGTTAAAAAAGGCACTGTATCCAAGGCGGTTGTGGTACGCACCAAAAAAGAAATCCGCCGCCAGGACGGTTCATACATCCGCTTCGACGACAACGCCTGCGTACTCCTCAACAACGCCGGCGAACTCCGCGGTACTCGTATCTTCGGCCCCGTTGCACGCGAACTCCGCGCAACCAACATGAAGATCGTATCACTCGCCCCTGAAGTGCTCTAATCATATCACCAACCACAACAAACACTAACAAGCAAACATGAGCAAGATACATATCAAAAAAGGCGACAACGTCTACGTCCTTGCCGGTGAAGACCGCGGCAAAACTGGCCGCGTCCTCAGCGTCCTCCGCACTAAAGGCCGCGCCATCGTGGAAGGTGTTAACTATGTCACCAAAGCCACTAAGCCCTCGGCTAAAAACCCCCAGGGCGGCCTGGTTAAGATGGAAGCACCCATCAATTTATCTAACATCGCACTCGTTGACCCCAAATCCGGCAAACCCACCCGCGTGGGATACCGCATCGACGACAACGGCAAAAAAGTGCGCTATTCTAAAAAATCAGGACAGGAGATTAAATAATGAGCACTACAACCATGCTTAAGGACTACAAGGAGCGCATTGTCCCCGCCCTTGAGAAAGAGTTCAAATACACCACCGTCATGCAGGTGCCCCGTCTCGAGAAAATCGTGATTAACCAGGGTATCGGCGACGCAACTCAGGACAAAAAGCTCATTGATATCGCCATCAACGAGCTCACAGCTATCACCGGACAGAAAGCAGTGGCAACACTCTCCCGCAAAGACATCTCTAACTTCAAACTCCGTAAAAAAATGCCCGTTGGCGTACGCGTTACTCTGCGCCGCGAACGCATGTACGAGTTCCTGGAGCGTCTTATCCGCGTAGCTCTCCCCCGTATCCGTGACTTCAAAGGCATTGAAGGCAAACTCGACGGCCGCGGTAACTACACCCTCGGCATCACAGAGCAGATCATTTTCCCCGAGATTAACATTGACAACATCAACCGTCTCATGGGTATGAACATCACCTTCGTTACAACTGCCAACACAGACGAGGAAGGTTACGCTCTGCTCAAACACTTCGGTCTCCCCTTCAAAAACGCAAAAAACTAAACACCCATGGCAAAAGAATCAATGAAAGCCCGTGAGGTAAAACGTGCACGCCTCGTAAAACTTTACGCCGAGCGCAAAGCCGCCCTCAAACAGCAGGCTAAAGAACTTGCTAAAGAAGGCGAAAGCGCATACGAGATCTACCAGAAACTGCAGAAGTTCCCCAAGAACGCCTCAGCTATCCGCATGCACAACCGTTGCTCCATCACAGGCCGTCCCAAAGGATACATCCGCCAGTTCGGCATCTCGCGCATTCAGTTCCGCGAAATGGCCAGCGCAGGTCTCATCCCCGGCGTTAAGAAAGCAAGCTGGTAACCACACACTTCTGACCACGCCCGGGCGGCGCACACGCACCGCCCGCGGCAGTCAATCTTCCCCGCTACTGACTCACCGCAGCCAAAACTGTCGGTCCGCATCCGTCACCGCACCGCGGTACAGAAACAGACCACAGCAACGGCAACAGTGACAGCCGCGGGGAAAGATTGTAAAAACCCCTCCGCTACGCAGTCGCACATCTGCACTACGCCCGGAATACCCTCTACATCATCACGTCTGTTAAAAAATCATAAAAATACAGACATTTCCACGTTTAGACCGCCCGCAGGCACAAAATTATTGCACTCATTTGCCAAAAATTTTGTACCTTTGCGCGGTTAACGCGTTACGTAACAGTCCCTAAACCCCGTTTTAACTGCCTGATGGCCATATCCGGGGTGCCCTCACTCACCATCCGTGCGGCGTCTACTTCTCTTCGTCGCAGCGTGATAACAGATTATAAGAGAGATAATTAAATATTGTCGGGCCGGTCCCGATCAATTTAACAATCAAAAACAATGACAGATCCAATTGCAGACTACCTCACAAGATTGAGAAACGCAATCAAAGCAAACCACCGCGTTGTTGAGATTCCCTCCTCAAACTTGAAAAAAGAGATCACCAAGATCCTCTTTGAACAAGGCTACATTCTCAATTACAAATTCGTTGAGAACGGAACGCCTGCCGGCGCCATCAAAATCGCCCTTAAGTACGACAACATCGACCGCGTCAACGCAATCTCCGGCCTCCAGCGCGTTTCGCGCCCCGGACTCCGCCAGTACACCGGTTACAAAGACATGCCCCGCGTACTCAACGGCCTCGGAATCGCTATCCTCAGCACTTCCAAAGGCGTTATGACTAACAAAAAAGCTGCCGAAGAAAAAATCGGCGGTGAAGTATTATGCTACGTTTACTAATCAACAAAGGAGGAAAACATTATGTCAAGAATAGGTAAAGCCCCCATCGCCATTCCCGCAGGAGTGACCGTAACTGTTGATGGTAACACAGTAACAGTAAAAGGCCCCAAAGGCCAGCTCAGTGAAACCGTACACGACGACATCACTGTTAAAATCGAAGACAACCACATCATCGTCTCTCGTCCCAGCGACGACCGCGAACACCGCGCACAGCACGGCCTCTACCGCGCACTCATCCACAACATGGTGGTAGGCGTTTCAGAAGGCTACAAAAAAGAAATGGAACTCGTTGGCGTAGGTTACCGCGCAACAGCTACCGGACAGGTGCTCGAACTCGCTCTGGGATTCTCGCACGCAATCTACATCAAGCTCCCCGCCGAAATCAAAGTCGAAGCTAAGAGCGAACGTAACAAAAACCCCCTCATCATCCTCGAAAGCGCTGACAAACAGCTCATCGGACAGGTATGCGCAAAAATCCGCTCACTCCGCAAGCCCGAACCTTACAAGGGTAAAGGTATCAAGTTCGTGGGCGAGGTAATCCGCCGCAAGTCAGGCAAGTCAGCCAGTGCAAAATAAACCATAAATACACGAGACAATGATAACTAAAATACAGAGAAGAAACAAAATCAAGGCCCGCATCCGCGGCAAAATCAGCGGCACTGCCGCACGCCCGCGCATGACGGTCTTCCGCTCAAATAAACAGATCTACGTGCAACTCGTCGATGACCTCGCTGGCAAAACACTCGTCAGCGCATCTTCCAAGGGCCTCGAAGCCAACGGTACAAAAATCGAAGTTGCTGCCGCCGTCGGCAAAGCCATCGCTGAAAAAGCTCAGGCTGCCGGAATCAATGAAGTTGTTTTTGACCGCAACGGATACCTCTTCCACGGTCGTGTTAAATCACTTGCTGACGCTGCTCGCGAAGGCGGACTCAAATTCTGATCATCATCATGGCAAAAAATAACAGAGTAAAATCAACAAACGATCTGGAACTCAAAGATCGCCTCGTAGCCATCAACCGCGTTACCAAAGTTACCAAAGGTGGACGTGCATTCACTTTCGCAGCAATCGTCGTTGTAGGTAACGAAAACGGTATCGTAGGCTGGGGTCTCGGAAAAGCCAACGAAGTACAGGCCGCAATCGCAAAAGGCGTTGAGGCCGCTAAAAAGAACCTCATCAAGGTCCCCGTACACAAAGGCACTATCCCCCACGAACAGTTCGCCAAATTCGGCGGTTCACGCATCATCCTCAAACCCGCCTCACACGGTACCGGTGTTAAAGCCGGTGGTGCTATGCGCGCCGTACTCGAGAGCGTAGGTGTTACTGACGTCCTCGCCAAATCTAAAGGCTCGTCAAACCCCCACAACCTCGTTAAAGCCACTATCGCCGCTCTCGGCGAAATGCGCTCGCCCGCTCAGGTGGCCCAGAACCGCGGTATCAGCGTCGAACAAGTTTTCCACGGTTAATACCATAAATATTAATTAACCAACAAAAACTTACAAACCACGCATACAACAATGGCACAAATCAAAATAACACAGACTAAAAGCCGCATCAACTGCCCCGCAGTTCAGAAGCGCACCCTCGATGCCCTCGGTCTCAAAAAAATGAACCACACCGTAGTTAAAGAGGACACACCCTCCATCCAGGGTATGATTAAAAAAGTACACCACCTCGTTGAAGTCACCAAAGCCTGAACGAGTAAAAAACTATAAAAACATCTACAAACATGGATTTAAGTAATTTACAACCCGCCGTCGGCTCAGTTAAAACCAAGACACGCATCGGCCGCGGACCCGGCTCAGGCAAAGGCGGAACATCTACCCGTGGTCACAAAGGCGCTAAATCGCGCTCCGGTTACAAACGTAAAATCGGTTTTGAAGGCGGTCAGATGCCCCTCCAGCGTCGCCTCCCCAAATTCGGATTCAAAAACATCAACCGTGTTGACTACAAAGCAGTTAACCTGGATACTCTCCAGGCACTCGCCGAGGCCAAGAATCTCCAGAAAATCGGCATCGAAGAGTTACGCGCCGCAGGCTTCATCAACCGTCGCCAGCTCGTTAAAATCCTGGCTAACGGTGCAGTGACAACTGCACTTACCGTTGAAGCTAACGCATTCTCTAAAGCTGCCGAAGAGGCTATCACAGCTGCCGGAGGTTCAATCCAAAAAGTATAACCAATCATGAGATTCTTCGAAACCCTTAAAAACATCTGGACTATCCAGGAACTGCGCAAGCGCCTCCTGCTTACATGCCTGCTGGTGCTTATCTACCGTCTGGGATGCTACGTCGTACTTCCCGGCGTATCCCCCTCCGACATCCTCGCGATGCAGAGCTTCACCAACAAAACAGGTATGATGCAGCTGCTGGATATGTTCTCCGGCGGTGCCTTCTCACAGGCATCTGTTTTCGCACTCGGTATCATGCCGTACATCACGGCGTCTATCGTTATACAGCTGCTCGGTATGGTGCTCCCCAGCTTCCAGAAAATGCAGCGCGAAGGCGAAAGCGGCCGTCAGAAGCTTAACCAGTACACCCGTTACCTGACAGTACTTATCCTGCTGCTCCAGGCCCCGGCATACCTGGTAAATCTCCAGTATCAGGCACAGGTTTCGTTCGGCTTTTGGTCGATTGTCTTCATGACAGTCATTCTCGCTGCAGGATCTATGTTCATAATGTGGCTCGGTGAACGCATCACTGACCGCGGTATCGGCAACGGTATTTCCTTCATCATCCTTGTCGGTATCCTCGCGCGCTTCCCGAATTCACTCCTCTTCGAATTCACTAACCGTCTCCCCGGTGCTTCCGGTCAGGGTGGTCTCGTGATGTTCGTTGTTGAAATCGTCCTGCTGCTCGCCGTCACTGTAGGCGCCGTACTCCTCGTACAGGGAACTCGCAAAGTACCCGTACAGTACGCAAAGCGCATTGTCGGCAACCGCCAGTACGGCGGTGCTCGTCAGTACATCCCCCTAAAAGTGAACGCCGCCGGCGTTATGCCCATCATCTTCGCCCAGGCAATCATGTTCATCCCTGTAACCCTCGCCGGCTTCGCCAGCGGTGGAAACGGTTTCTGGGCATCACTGACAGACATCAACAGCTTCGCCTACAACCTCATCTTCTTCCTGCTCATCGTTGCATTCACATATTTCTACACCGCCATCACAGTGCGTCCCACTCAGATGGCCGAAGAAATGAAACGCAACAACGGTTTCATCCCCGGCGTTAAACCCGGCAAGAAAACCGCCGAGTACCTTGACCTCATCATGTCTCGCATCACTCTCCCCGGTTCTATCTTCCTCGGTATCGTGGCAATTCTCCCCGCTTTCGCGCGCTGCCTCAACATCAGCCAGAATTTCGCCCAGTTCTTCGGCGGTACTTCTCTGCTGATTATGGTAGGAGTTGTGCTCGACACTCTCCAGCAGATAGAGTCACACCTCATGATGCACCACTATGACGGTCTGATGAAAGACGGTAAAATCAAAGGCCGTACCACCGGCTCGGCATACTGATCCCGCCACCCATCAAATCAAAACTGACGTTCAGACAAGATTATGATATATCTCAAGACACCCGAAGAAATCCAGGCCATGCTGCCCGCTTGCGACCTCATCAGCCGTACACTCGGCGAAGTGGCCAAATGGATACAGCCGGGCGTAACTACCCGTCGCCTTGACACCATTGCCCGTGAATTCATTCACGACAATGGCGGCAAGCCGGCGTGCTTGGGATACCAGGGATTCCCTGCAACACTCTGCATTGAAGTTAATGAAACAGTAGTGCACGGATTCCCCTCCAGCTATACACTCCGCGACGGCGACATCATCGGTATTGATACTGTCGTCGAAAAAGACACCTTCATGGGTGACATGTGCTACACGTTCCCTGTCGGAAATGTAGACCCCAAAACCCTCGCCCTCTGCCGCACCACAAAAGAATCGCTATACGTCGGCATTGAAGCTTGCACCGTCGGTCACCGTATCGGCGACATCGCAAACGCAATACAGACATACTGCGAACACCGCAACTACTCCGTCGTTCGCGAAATGTGCGGACACGGCATAGGACACGACATGCACGAGGACCCCGAAGTCCCAAACTACGGACGTCGCGGTACCGGTCCGCTTATCCGAAACGGAATGGTACTCTGCATAGAACCCATGATTAATCTCGGCTCAAAGAACATTGTGATAGAAAGCGACGGCTGGACGTGCCGCACACGCGACCGCAAACCCTCAGCACACTACGAGCACACTCTCGCAGTGCAGGACGGAAAAGCCTCGCCACTCACCACATTCGCTTACATAAAAGAAGCCCTCGGAGAACAGTATATCTGACATCATCATTTTCAACAGACAAGCCCGAACAGTCAAACCTCACAGACAATTATATGGCAAAACAAGCAGCAATCGAACAGGATGGCACAGTAGTAGAAGCCCTCTCAAACGCAATGTTCCGAGTGGAACTTGAGAACGGACACCAGATAACCGCACACATCGCCGGAAAAATGCGTATGCACTACATCAAAATTCTTCCCGGTGACAAAGTGCGCGTCGAAATGTCACCCTACGACCTCTCAAAAGGCCGAATCGCTTTCCGCTATAAATGAAAATAACAACAAAACATATACTAAAAGACAATGAAAGTAAGAGCTTCAGTTAAAAAGCGTACCCCGGACAGCAAAATCGTCCGCCGCAAAGGACGCCTTTATGTGATCAACAAAAAGAACCCCAAGTATAAACAACGTCAAGGATAACTGTTAACTACAGTCAAGACAACAACCATCAAAGAATATGGCAGTACGAATAGTGGGAGTTGACCTCCCCCAGAATAAAAGAGGTGAAATAGCCTTGACCTACATCTACGGAATCGGCCGCAGCAGCGCAACCAAAATCCTGCAGAAAGCCGGCGTGGACGTAAACACCAAAGTGAAAGACTGGACAGACGCAGAAGCAGCCAAAGTCCGCGAAGTAATCGGCACAGATTACAAAGTGGAAGGCGACCTCCGCAGCGAAATCCAGCTCCACATCAAACGTCTCATGGACATCGGTTGCTACCGTGGTATCCGTCACCGTAACGGTCTCCCCGTTCGCGGTCAGTCCACAAAAAACAACGCCCGCACACGCAAAGGCCGTAAGAAAACCGTTGCCAACAAGAAAAAAGCTACCAAATAATACATTTAAACCAATAACATGGCAAAAAAAACAGTCGCAGCTAAGAAGAGAAACGTTAAAGTATCCGCAGAAGGACAACTTCACGTTCACTCATCTTTCAATAACATCATTGTCTGCCTCGCCAACAGCGAAGGCCAAGTCATCTCCTGGTCATCAGCCGGTAAAATGGGCTTCCGTGGCAGCAAAAAGAACACCCCCTACGCCGCTCAGATGGCCGCTCAGGACTGCGCGAAAACCGCATTCGACCTCGGCCTGCGTAAGGTTAAAGCATACGTAAAAGGACCCGGTAACGGCCGCGAATCAGCTATCCGCACAGTACACGGCGCCGGTATCGAAGTTGTCGAGATCATCGACGTTACTCCGCTGCCCCACAACGGCTGCCGTCCTCCCAAACGTCGCCGCGTATAATATCATTCAGTGATAACGGTCACATCACTCTGCTAATTAGCACGCAGTAGTAACTGACTCGAATCACTCTCGCTTTCAAAAAATACTTTCTTTTAGTAAAATCAACAAACAAACAACACAGCGACAATAACTCACCGCAAAGTCTTACACATCCGCTCCACAGAAAATATAGGCCAAACTGGGTTAATAGACCATACGATTAGTCACCTCTCTATGGTCGCGGCTGCAAAACCCGCCAGCCTGAGAACCGGAGCTCCGGGAAAACTCAAAATCCCATAACACAGAAACACAGCAGGACAATGCGGTTGCCGCTAAAAAACTGATTGATAAAATGGCAAGATATACAGGTCCAAAAACCAAAATCGCCCGCAAATTCGGCGAACCCATCTTCGGTCCGGACAAAGTGCTCCAGAAGCGCAACTTCCCCCCCGGCCAGCACGGTCAGAACCGCCGTCGCAAAACTTCTGAGTACGGCATTCAGCTCCGCGAAAAACAGAAAGCAAAATACACCTACGGCGTACTCGAGAAACAGTTCCGCAACCTCTTTGAGAAAGCAAGCTCAATGAAAGGTATCACCGGTGAGCTCCTCCTCCAGCTCCTCGAGAGCCGCCTCGACAACGTAGTTTACCGCCTCGGCGTCGCTCCCACTCGTGCAGCCGCTCGTCAGCTCGTTCTGCACCGCCACATCACCGTTAACGGTCAGCTCGTTAACATCCCCAGCTACCAGGTACAGCCCGGTGACGTTGTCGGCGTTCGCGAAAAATCTAAATCGCTCGAGGTTATCGCCGACGCTCTCGCCGGTTTCAACCACACTAAATACCCCTGGATTGAATGGGACGAGACCGTGAAAGCCGGTAAATTCCTCCACGTGCCCGCACGCGAGGACATCCCCGAAAATATCAAGGAACAACTCATCGTTGAGCTCTACTCTAAATAATAATTAACACCAAAGATCCATGGCTATATTAGCTTTCCAAAAACCCGAAAAGGTGCTTATGCTGGAAGCCAACAACTTCTTCGGCAAGTTCGAGTTCAAACCTTTGGAACCCGGCTATGGCATCACCGTCGGTAACGCCCTGCGTCGCGTCCTCCTCTCCGCTCTGGAAGGTTACGCTATCTCATCTATCCGCATTGACGGCGTTAAACACGAATTCGATACCATTCCCGGTGTTAAGGAAGACGTGGCAAACATCATCCTTAACCTCAAAAAAGTAGTTCTCAAACAAACCGTAGAGTTCACCGACTTCGAAAAGGCTACCATCACAGTCTCCGGGCAGGAAGTCTTCACTGCCGGCGACATCAGCAAAGCCCTCAACGGTTTCCAGGTCCTTAACCCCGATCTGGTTATCTGTCACTTGGATCCCGGTGCAAGTTTCACAATCGTACTTACAATCAACAAGGGCCGCGGTTGGGTCCCCGCAGACGAGAACACCGTCCCCGCAGAAGACATCAACACTATCGCGATAGACTCAATCTACACACCCATCAAGAACGTTAAGTACACTATTGAGAACTTCCGAGTAGACCAGAAAACCGACTACGACAAACTCATTCTCGAAATAACCACCGACGGCTCCATACATCCCAAGGAAGCCCTCAAGGAGGCAGCCAGAATCCTCATATATCACTTCATGCTCTTCTCTGACGAGAAAATCTCTATTGAGAACGACGACCAGAAGGACGAGGACGAGTTCGATGAAGAGGTACTGCACATGCGTCAGCTCCTCAAAACCAAACTCGCTGACATGGACCTCAGCGTTCGTGCACTCAACTGCCTCAAAAGCGCTGAAGTCGAAACTCTCGGAGAACTCGTCGTATTCAACAAGACAGACCTCCTCAAATTCCGCAACTTCGGAAAGAAGAGCCTTACCGAACTGGACGAGTTCCTTGCAAGCCTCAACCTGTCATTCGGCATGGATATTTCAAAATACAAATTAGACAAAGAATAAATCACGATGCGACACAATAAAAAATTCAACCACCTCGGCCGTACAAAAGCTCATCGCGACGCCCTCCTTGCCAACATGACCATCTCACTGATCATGCACAAACGCATTGTCACAACCCTGGCCAAGGCAAAAGCTCTCCGCATTTACGCCGAGCCCCTCATCAACCGCGCCAAAGAAGACACAATGGCTAACCGCCGTCTCGTCTTCTCATACCTCCAGAACAAAGAGGCCATCAAAGAGCTCTTCAACGACGTGGCTCAGAAAATCGCCGACCGTCCCGGTGGATACACTCGTATCCTCAAAATGGGAAACCGTCTCGGTGACAACGCCAAGACTTGCTTCATTGAACTCGTTGACTACAACGAAGCAATGCTCAAGGACAAAGCGCCCGCCAAAAAGGCAACCCGCCGCTCTCGCAAAAAAGCAGCTCCCGCTGCTGCCGAGGCTCCCGCTGCTGCCGAGGCTCCCGCTGCCGCTGAGGCTCCCGCTGCTGAATAATTCCCACTCCGGCTCACACATGCCGGACAAGACTACAGCATAGAAAACTGCCGCTTCCAACTCCCGGAAGTGGCAGTTTTCCATTCCAACACTCCAATTCCAACGGACAGAAACATTTTTTAGCTTAATTTGCACCGTAAATTCACACAAATTATGTATCTTTGCAGTGTCAAACCGCTAACGCGATTCCAACATCTGTAACAACTAACCCCTTTATAACACAATAGATTATGAAAATCGAGAAAATTATCGGCCGTGAAGTCCTTGACAGCCGCGGCAATCCCACCGTTGAAGTTGACGTAATCCTTGAAAGCGGCGCTCGTGGCCGCGCTTCTGTCCCCTCAGGCGCTTCTACAGGTGTCAACGAAGCACTCGAACTCCGCGACGGCGACAAAAACCGCTACATGGGTAAAGGCGTACTCAAAGCAGTCGCTAACGTTAACGGCCCCATCGCTGATCGCCTCGTAGGTATGAGCGCTCTCGACCAGGTCGCTGTTGACAACGCTATGATCGAACTCGACGGTACCGACACCAAATCTAACCTTGGTGCCAACGCTATCCTTGGCGTTTCTCTCGCTGTCGCTAAAGCTGCTGCCGACTACCTCGACCTTCCCCTCTACAAATACATCGGCGGTTGCAATACATACGTACTCCCCGTCCCCATGATGAACATCATCAACGGCGGTGCACACTCCGACGCCCCTATCTGCTTCCAGGAATTCATGATCCGTCCTATCGGCGCCACATCATTCCACGAAGGCATCCGCATGGGCACTGAAGTATTCCACAACCTCAAGAAAGTTCTCAAAGAACGCAACCTCAGCACAGCTGTTGGCGACGAAGGCGGTTTCGCTCCCACTCTCGACGGCACCGAAGACGCCCTCAACGTTATCATCAAAGCTATCGAACTCGCCGGATACGTGCCCGGTAAGGACGTTACAATCGGCCTCGACTGCGCTTCTTCTGAGTTCTACAAAGACGGCCTCTACGACTACACTTGGAAACAGGGCGCCGACGCTCCCAAACTCACCAGCGAAGAGCAGGCCAAGTTCCTCGAGCAGCTCGTTGAAAAATACCCCATCGATTCTATCGAAGACGGTATGGCTGAAGGCGACTGGGAAGGCTGGAAAATCCTCACAGACCTCATCGGCAAACGTTGCCAGCTCGTGGGCGACGACCTCTTCGTTACAAACGTTAAATACCTCGAAAAAGGTATCGAACTCGGCTGCGCAAACTCTATCCTCGTTAAAGTTAACCAGATCGGTTCGCTCACTGAGACCCTCCGTGCGGTTGAACTCGCTCAGCGCAACAACTACACTGCTGTTATCTCGCATCGCTCCGGCGAAACTGAGGACGCTACCATCGCCGACATCGCAGTTGCTACAAACGCTGGTCAGATCAAGACCGGTTCTGCTTCCCGCTCAGACCGTATGGCAAAATACAACCAGCTCCTCCGCATTGAAGAGCAGCTCGGTGCCGAGGCTCAGTACGGCTACGGCAAAAAAACCAAAATGCCCCAGGCCTGATTCTCCACTCATACCTTAGAGTAATCTATGGCTGAAAAGCGGCGTCCACATGCTCGGACGCCGCTTTTTTCGCAAAAAATTCACCGCCACTGTCACAAATCAGCACATTCTGCGTCATAATAGTGAAAGCCAATCCGGAGAAATGAATTCACAGTGTTTCAAAGAACAGATATTGCCCGTATATGCACAGATGATTGCTGTGGCGGCCAGAATGTTTGACGGCGATATCACATCCGCCGCCGATGCTGTTCAGGACACCATCGCAAATCTCTGGGAACGGCGCCGGGAAATCGAAATCTCCCGCTCCCCGCAGGCCCTGTGCATCTCCGCCGTTCGCAACAGATGTATATCCATCATACGCTCGCAACGCAATTTCTCATTCGCGGACAGCGACACCGTTAACGTCGCAGACTCTGCATCGGCAGACTCAAACACTGATATACAGCGCATTCACATGGCTGTGAACCTATTGCCCGAACCGCAACGTACCGTTATAAAAATGAGCATGCGCGGATTCTCAAGCGAAGAAATCGCTGCCGAAAACCATATTTCGCAGTCGAATGTGCGACAAATTCTCTCCCGCGGACGCCGTAGCCTCCGATCTCTCCTCGAACAACTTTAATGTAATAACGACTATGACCCATCGCCCAGAACATAAGCCGGACTCAGTGAGACTACTACTTGAAGCGTGGTACAACGGCAGTGCATCCGACGCAGACGAACAGCGCCTGATCAACTGGTTCTGCAACACCCCGGACGCAGAAATCTCCGCCGACCTTGTCGCCGACAGTGCCATCTTCCGTGCAATGGGAAAATATCCCGTCCCCACTGCCGCAGAGGCTGCCGAAGCCATAGATAGTGCCGTGGCCAAGGCTCGTAAACGTCACAAAAAATTGATAGTCAGACGCTTCATGCTCGCTTCAGGTGTCGCTGCCGCCGCCGCGTGTCTCATCGCTCTGTTTAATATCGGCTTGCCCGAGCAGATGAACATCCAGCTTGACAATCCGGCAGGTGATACCTCCACAATCATCTTCGCGCATGGCGAAAATGTTGATATTGAGAACGATACGGTCATGGAAGTGCTCATGCACAAGTCCGAGGTACAGCACAATCAGCTGGCGGCAGTATCCCATATTGCCAAGCCCCTCGCCGAATCGGATTTTGGATATAAGGACGTGACTCCCGAGATGGCCGCCCAGATTCTCGAAAACAGCCTCGCGACATTCGACCGCACTCTCCTCAAGAACATGGACGTGGCCTCCACGGCAATGACATCACAGATCAACAACGCCGGCAACGTTCTCAACGCAACGGTCTACCACGTCGCACAGTCTACCGACAGGATACTCTATAACACGGAATTAATACTAAAAACAATAAATATACAGGACAATGAAAATCGCTAAACACTTAATGCTCGCGCTTATTGCATTTGTTGGCATAACCGCCTGCGCGCAGAAAAGAATCTTCAGTGAATTGCCCAGTGTGGAAGGGATTGAGAAAACCTATATCTCGAAAGGGCTGTTGCGTGTCGCAAAACCCGCTATACTGAGCAGAAGCATTCAGGGCCGCTATAACCTCGCGAATCTCGACAAAATTAATGGCCTTGAGGTAATTACTGTCGAAAACAAAAAGTATATCGGATTCTCCCGAAACGTACTTAATGACTATGTCCGCAATAACAAGTTGGAAACCTTGTTGGTTAATGACGACGGCGAGGACAAAGACTTCATTTACGGCAACCCCGGCGACGACGACAAGGTAACGCAGTTCATCATCGTCAACGACGAAAAAGACGAGCTGAATGTGGTTGTCATCTGGGGCGAGTTCAGCCTCACCGACCTCGCTTCCAAGCCAAGTATGCCCACTCAAAGGACGAAGACCATGACAACCACTAAAAGTTCCAAAGGAGCAAAGACAACAACAACCACAGTAGAAAACGGCAACGACCGCAAGACTTACATCATCACCGAGAAAAACGGCTGCGCCGACACAGTGATTATCCAGGATTCGCACTTCAACCCGCTAAACCTCAACTGACAAATATTTACGATCTCCAATTCGGTGTGTATCAGAATATGGTGCACACCGATATTTTTTGTGAAATGACGCATGTTTAAAATAAAATCATTAAATTTGCTGAAAATCTATTCCATTCAAAAAACTTTTACATGCAACCTTGTTTCATTAAAAATCTTTTTCTCGTTTTAGGCATATCGGTAGTGTCTTCATTGTCTGTCGGCGCTAAAAGCCTTGGCCCGGAAAAGTATGCCAATCCGGTTTATAATACATACGATTGCGCGGATCCGTCTGTGGAGCGCGGTCCCGACGGACGCTTTTACTGTTTTGTGACAGGAGGGTGGGGACGCGAGTCGGACAATATGGTCACTTGGCACGATTCATACGGCAAAATGGCCTCCATGCCCACCTGGAACGGTTACGAGGGGCTGTGGGCTCCCGATGTGACCCGTGTCGGCAACAAATATGTTATGTATTATGCCCATTCCGAGTGGATGGGCGACCTCTGGGACCACTGCGGCGTCGGCGTCGCTGTGGCAGATAAAATCGAAGGTCCGTATACCGACCATGGCAAGTTGTTCACTTCCAGGGAGGTAGGCGTTTACAACAGCATTGACCCACATCTGTTTGTCGAGGATGACGGCCGCCTTTTCCTGTCTTGGGGTAGCTATGGGGGTGGTCTTTTCGCGATAGAGCTCAGCCCCGACGGTCTTTCCATTAAGCCCGGTGCCCAGAAGGTGCAGCTCACTTCGCCGGACTTTGAAGGCTGCATGATACATAAGCACAACGGATACTATTATCTGTTCGCATCCACAGGCACGTGCTGCGAGGGCCTTAACTCCACATATACCACCGTAGTAGGACGTGCCACAAGCTACTTTGGTCCCTATGTTGACCGCGCCGGCGGCCGTATGCTCGACGGCAAATTCCATATCGTAATGTCGAACAACCGTTACTTCAAAGGCACCGCCCATAATGCCGAGATTATCACCGACGACAACGGAAACGACTGGATTTATTATCACGCCTATGAGGTGAAATCGCCCGACACAGGCCGTATCCTTATGATGGACCGCGTACGTTGGGTGGACGACTGGCCTCTTGTCAACAATGGATTCCCCGCATACTACCAGGTGCCCGCGCCATACGTACACGACCATGCCGCCGACCCGGCCATCGAAGCCAATCCTAACTCTCTGGCTATGGAATGTGTGGCCGGGCGCAATGTCTCGGCATCAGTGAATGTCAGCGTCCGCAATCTCGAGGGCGATGTACGCGCATATATGGAGGGTAGCGACGCCGCCGTGTTCTCGGTAAATCCCGCGAGATTTAACCAGAACAGTGACCTTACAGTTTCCTGCACGCCTACTCGCATAGGCAACTCTTCGGCCACGCTTGTTCTGGAGTCGCAAGGTGCCGCTACAGTACGCGTCCCGGTTTCGGTGAATGCCTCCGACCCGAATATCACTTATGCCACCGAGCTCGGTGCCCTGGAGCTGATGTGGCTCTATTCACAGAACCGGGGCAACCTCGGCGAGGCCCCGTGGTTCTCGTCAGTATCTCCTTTCACTCGCTCCATGACGGTCATCGGCAACAATCTATATGTTCTCAATGCCGCGGCGTGGAATAATACGCCCTCTATATCAATTATTGATGCCGACACCGGCAAGAGCAAGGGTACGCTCGGTATGGAAGGCCTCCCGACTTCCGGACAGCTCATGTGCGCCGGCGCATTAGGACATCTTGGGAATCAACTAATTATGTCAAATGCTGTAAGCTCTGCGGCCCATCGGTTTGTGGTTTACAAGTGGATTGACAATTCCGGCGCGCCGGTGAAAATACTTGACGTTGATAATTCGCTCGGCATCGCCTACGGAGAGATTATGGGCACATGGGGCGATATGAACAAGGGTCGCATCGCCTTCGGAAACGAGTCCAAAATAGTGTATTTCGACGTTGATGGCGGCAATGTAAACGCTACTCCTCATGTCGTTACGCTTGAAAACGGCCCCCTGGCAGAGTCGAAAGCTTCTCCGCGAGGCAAATTTGAAATCCGATTCCTGGACGATGGAACTTTCTGGCATACAAGCTATTGGACGGCTCCCACTCGGTATCGCATAGACGGCGATGTGGCGCGTGTTGTCGAGCAGATTCCTGCACAGGCGTTGTCCTCCACAGCCGGAACTGCCTTCTGCCCGTTCAGTTACGCCGACAGCAAATACGCCGCAGCGGTCTCTACTGACAATAATTACAAGGGTGGACACCTGGAGATTATTAATCTCTCGAACGGCGTTGCCGCGGCCTCGTCGCATGGAATCTACCCGTCTGAGCATTTTGGCGACGCCAACTGGACGTCTTCGGCAGCTTGCACCGCCGTGGAATATGCCTTGGCCGGAAACCGCAACTCCACGGCGAAATTCTGGGTAATGGTTCCACAGCAGGGCATAGCTCACTATAAATTCAATGGCGAGATGTTCAGCGGCGTTGGCCCGGAATCAGTCATCGGCGCCGAAAATGCGCCCGAGCAGTGGTACAATCTTCAGGGCATACCTGTGGATGCCGCCAACCTCACCCCCGGTGTATATATCTGCCGCAAGGCTTCGGGAACCTCTAAAGTCGTTGTAAAATAAAAGATTAACATATTATGAAATTTATATCAGCATTGATGCTCAGCGCCACGTTGTCTTTAACGGCCTCAGCAGCAGACTCATATACAAACCCGGTTTTCGCCTCTGACTGGGGCTCGCCCACCATTACGGCTTTCCGTGGCGATGATGGCGCCTTTTATGGTTTTATTTACCAGGGATGGGGACGATATTCGCGCGATCTGGTGGCGTGGCAGGATGCCTACCGCGTGGCTGACGATGCCGGAAGCTTCGGAAACTACACGCTGTACTGGCCTAATGTCAACAAAATCGGCGACAGATATGTGATGTACTACACATGTCTTACGGAAGGTCAGTCAAACGGCCCGCAGGTCGCCGTTTCTCTGTCCTCCCAGCCGGCGTCCTACTATTCCCCGAACAAGGTGCTCCTTACCGCCTCGCAGCTCGGCCTTAACGCTGTAAACCAGCCCTTTATGGCAGCTGATGCGTCGGATAAATATCTCTTTGTCTCAAGCCCCGGCCAGGGAATTTATGCCGTAAGGCTCTCTGCCGACGGCCTTTCGCTGGCCGATAACAACAAGATTCAGATAACTTCGGCCGAGATGTCATGCCCCCGTGTATGCTTCCGCAACGGTTATTATTATCTCTTTGCACAGGCAGATCAGGTGAATTCCACCGGAAAATCCACAACGAACATCGTAGTGGGACGCTCTGCCTCAATAACCGGACCGTATCTCGACGCTGCCGGCGGCCGCTTGCTCGATGGTTTTTACCATACCGCGATGGCCGGAAACAGCTATTTCTTCAACCCGTCCAACATCTCCCCGCTCATAACGGATGACGCCGGGAACGACTGGATTATATATAATGCAGTGCAGGCTTTGGCCTCGCACACGTACCCCATGATGCTGCTTGACCGCGTTCAGTGGCTCGACGAATGGCCGCTCATCTCCGACGGTTATCCCTCGTATTATCCCACAGCTGCGCCTGTTATCCGTTGATAGACAGTTGTATAAACTACAAGCGGAGGACCTCGGCCCTCCGCTTGTAGTTTATATAACTATTTTTATAGCAACCTCAGCACTCGCACCCCCGTCAGGGACGGATTGCGCTTCATGAACACCTGCAGCGGAATATCGCTGATTTCCACCTGCCCGTGCGTCGACGATGCGTGCATAACATGCCACTCGCCGTCTTCGCCGCTAACTACTATGCCCATGTGCGTGACATCCAGATTCTTAAGCGAGGTCGTAAACGCTATGATATCACCGTTCCTGAACGCCGCCTTGGTAGCTTTGTTGCCAAGATGCGATGTCTTTATATACGGAAAACGATAATTCCGGAAGCCATCCTCTACCACTTTTATACGCGCCAAGTTCGCCGAATCGGCAAGCGCCGGGTAACGGCTCTTGTTCCGAGACATAAAGTCGATGCTTTTCACTGCATAGGAAACCTGCGGAAATTTCGGCGTCACATCCTTGATATTGTCGCGGTAGCTGTTGTCCAGAACCCAGTCACATATATAATGTAAGCGCGAGGCGTAACCGTCCATCTCGCCGCCCCTGTAGCGGATGCGCTCAAGATTGTAGACAAAATCGCGCCAGCTCAGACGCCCTTCGTTCGCAGTCTTGGCAAGCGCCATTACAGTCTCTACAAATGTGGTGCAGTCAAGACGGTCAAGGCTTACGGTCAGCGACTCGGTCTCGCCCTCCAGCGTATGCGCCACGTACTGCGTCCCAAGCAACATCCTGCCCACATCAGCCACACAGGCGCCGGCGCTGGACGGACGGTTCGCGTGAGCGCGCGCAAGGATAGCATTGATGCGGATAGTATCATTCTCCTCATTGTCCCATCGGATGTTGCGAACGGCTCCGGTGGTCTGGCCTATGGCACATGTCGCGGTCAGAAGCAAAGCCGCGGCCGCAATGCCACCTCGTATTTTATTTATTATATATGTCATGATATTGTATTTATAAATAGGTCGTCGGTAGGATTGTACAAATTCAATGTTGCAAAGATACGCAAACAAATCCGATTTCACAATCCGTAATCAGCTCCCGGATGTGTTTCTGCCACAATTCAGCATTGGCATGGAAAAATTGATGCCGGAAAATTGTTCACGGGATTGTGTTAAAATATGTAAACTTTTTAAAAGCGGTGCAGGATGGCGATTTTTGCGTGTAACGCGCGGATAATCAGCGCTGACTGGTGGCGATGCAAGAAAGATTGAGATATAGCTGCTGTTAATTTAAAGTTAAAA
>SFNC01000142.1 GCA_004554255.1 Bacteroidales bacterium | reverse complement strand
AAAATACATATACCGCAAACGCTTGCCCGAAAAGCAACGGAAGGACCGAGAAAACAGTTTGCAAGGGAAGTGGGAAGTCCTGCCAAAAGTTCAAGAAAATCAGCACAAGTCCCACGCCGACAAACACCGCGCCGACCACGCCCAAAACAATGCGCACCTTGGCACT
The DNA here is from genome assembly GCA_004554255.1 of Bacteroidales bacterium. Lineage (GTDB taxonomy): Bacteria > Bacteroidota > Bacteroidia > Bacteroidales > Muribaculaceae > CAG-873. Next base: position 4,999 of record SFNC01000142.1, on the reverse strand, counting down.
TGCGCGGTCAGGGTCAACCTCGGTGCCGACCTGCCGCTTTTCGCCGTAGATAAGTTCTTCGATTTCCACATGAAAAATCTTTGCGAGCAACAAAAGCGACTCCAAATCGGGCTGGGTTTTGTCGTTTTCCCAGTTGGAAATTGCCTGCCGCGTGACATGTAATTCTGCCGCCAACTGCTCTTGCGTCTTATTTTGCGCTTTGCGCAGTCGCCGCAGATTTTTGGAAACTTTCACAGCCATTTGACCGCCTCCTTTATACTCATTTAACCATATTTCCCCGCATTTGTCACGCAACAATATATTGCATTCGGTTATATTTAAAAAAAATTACAAAAAAGCGCCCGCGACTTCACGCGAACGCTTCATTTCCATTGTGTATTTTGATTTTGTCTTACAAAACAACTTCTTGCGGCGCACCGTTTTCCTCGCGGGATTTGTCGGCAAGATAGACGCACAAGTGGCCGGCAACCGAGTCGAAAATCGAAGTACACGCAAGGCTCGGGGTTTCGCCGCGCAGGAATTTCACGAAATCCGCCGCCAACTTTTCGTCGCCGCCGCCGTGCCCGCCGTAAGCACCGACCATATCGCCCGTCACACGCAAATCGACTTCTTCCACAATTTTTTCATCGGTCTTGGTGGGGTGGATTTTGGAAACGGTAAATTTTGATTCTTCAAAGTCGCCGTAAATTTCACCTTTTGTACCGATAATATGGATATGCCGCATCGAGCGCGACGAGCCGCCGACCATATTGTGTGTGCCCGTCGCCCCGCTTGCAAAATTCACCAATACCGACTGGTGGTCAACCACATTGTTATTGCATTTATAAATGCACTTGCCGTAGTTGCTGTCACCTTTTAACAGATTGATGCGATCTTCGTCGGTCGGGTTTTCAATACCCTCTAATTTATCCCAAATATAAAACGCCCAGCGTTCGGGTTGGTCTAAATACAGCCGCTTTGCGGAATAGCGGCAGGTCTCCACCAAGGGACAATCCACCAAACACCGCGTGCCCGCCTCTTTCGGCGCATTTTCGGGTTTGAATTGGAATTTACTGCCGAAGCTTGACACCGAAACGGGTTTTGTTTCCGACATCATCCACATCATCATATCGATGTCGTGACAGCATTTTGCCAACAGCATCGAGGTATGGCATTCGTCGGAATTTGCCCATTTCCCACGCACATACGAGGTGGAAAGGTGGTGGTAACTGACATGCTCGTTGGTTTGAATATTGATAATATCGCCGATTTCGCCCGACGCCACCCGCTCTTTAATGGACAGGTAAAACGGCGTGTAGCGCAGTACATGGCAAATCATCACCTTGTTGCCGTTTTCGCGCACGCAGTTTACAAGCGCACGCATTTCGCGTTCGTTGGTCGCAAAGGGCTTTTCCAAAAGCATATCATAGCCCAATTTTAAAAGCGGCACAGCGGTTTCCAAATGCTGTTGGTCCATGGTGCCGTTGATGACCGCGTCCGCAAATTTCGGCACTGCGGCGAGCGCATCGGCGTTTTCAAAGCAGTTTTCTTGCGGAAAGCCGAACATTTCCTGCGTTTTTTGGCGGCGAATGGGGTCAGGATCTGCCACGCCGACGATTTTCAGCATTTCGGGATTGGTCAGTGCCAATTTTGCATAAATAATCGCGCGGTGCCCCGCACCGACAATCACGGCGGTAATCGGTTTTTGCGGCATAATTTATCAACTCGATTTCAAATTTTTCCATAGTCTGTATTATTGTTGAAACATTACACTAATATTATACCCTATTATGGTTTCACAGTTCCAATTATCATGAGAGCCGGAAAGAAAGCACCGAAGGACAGGCATTGCCCATATACACGAAAGAGGGCGGCTGAACCAATTGTCAGCCGCCCTCACCCATACAAATAAACGCAATACTAAGAAAGCTTATTTGACAACCACCTTGATATCATCGATCACAATACGGTAAACGCCGCCCGTGGTGGTATTCACAATCATCAGGGCCTCACCCTTGTACAGATCCACATCTACACTCGCGGACACTCCGGTGAAATCAGAAGTGAAGTTGCTGGCTGTGGCCGCTGCGCCCTCAAGATATGGAGGATCCAGCTTGATCGTCTTAACAACCTTGTAGGTCTGACCGTCATAGACGGCAGCAGGGTTGTACTGTCGGATCTCAAGATTCTGCGCAAAAGAAGCAGGAGTGTTGGAGACGCCTATGTAAGTGAATGACAATGTACAAGGAGTCGTCTCATCGGCCTTGAGCTTATCGCTGACAAGAGCCGGGGTGGAAACCCATCTCCTGTCACCGTCAAGCATTACAGCTCCCATTGCAGGACGAGTCTGAGGTGACATATAGCATCCTGCAGCATCGCCGCCATTGGCATTGATGAGAAGGCAGCTCTGGGTTGGGGTCGGATTGGAGCTTCCGTCAATATACTTGGCTCCGGAGCCGAATCCCCAGGTGTCAGGCTGGTGACCTCCGATTGCGAACTCATAGGTGCAGAAATTACCTGTCCAATAGTTCGCTCCGTTTGCTACGGCAGCGGCATAGCCGTTTCGGGATGTAGTTGCAGGGGTTGTTCCGACACAGGCATTGCCGTAGTCCATCTGCACGCAGAAATCATCGAAACCTATGTATGCAACCTCATCGGCAGCGAGCGTGTGTCTTGCAGGAGTGGTGAACTCGAGAGGCTCGGACCACTCGCAGGTTCCGGCAGGGTTGGTCATTGTCTTGTCATTGCCAGAAGCATGATACGTGATAGTGTACGTATCACGAGTGCGGACACGGAACCAGTAGGTAGTGGCCGGCTTGAGGCTTCCGAAGGTTATCCTCGTGTCATAGACCAGGTTTGAACCGTTCTTCTTTCCAAGCCACGATGAATTGGCAAACGCCGTGTTCGTGCCTGAGTATCCGTTATAAGGATAGCAGGTGTAAACAACATTCTGGCAGGCAGCGTCGGAATAGATTTCCATCTGATAGAGCCTCTTGTTGCCATTGATGTCGATTGCACCGAAATCAGCCTCAAGCGGATCCCACTGGAAGGTAGCCATACGGCAGCCCTGGTTCCTGCCCTTGATCTGCCATACATTCTTTGTCTTGAATGAAAGTTCAACAGAGGATTCCTGGGTATTGTCGTATGCCACAATGCGGGCAGTATGCTCGGAATTGTTCTTGAGACCGGTAATGTCAACTTCGGCGGCAGTGGTCTCTGAATAGAGACTGCCGTCAAGGTAAACCTTGTATCCAAGAGCATTGGCAACCGGATTCCACTTCAGGAGAGCATCTGAGTATGCAATCCTCCTGTAGTTGATGGCAGGGTCGGAAAGAACAGGATTGTCATTGATCTTGACAACCTCGACCTTGATATCGTCAATCAGGGTCCTGAGCTGTTTGCTTCCGGCATTGGTGCCGCTTCCTGCCCTGTCCATTCCGACAGCGATGCGGTCACCCTTCTTCACGGACCTTACCACTGCTGAATACTCGTGCCATCCGGCCTCGGTGGACATCTCGACAGGTGTGTTCCAGACAGTCTCCTGAACATCCACATCGTGGTTTATATCTTGCAGCCTTGTAGGTCACCTTGAGGTCATAGTACTTGCCTTCAGCGAGGCTGCCGAGCTCAGGTGTAACGATGAAGCCGACATAGCTTGCAGCTCCGAGTTTCACATAGCCAGGTCTTGCGCATACCAGATTGGATGAGCCCTCATTGATCTGGCCCCAACTGTCAAGGCGTGAATCCTTCACTGCCGCACCGAGGTTGCTGAAGAGCCTTGCCTCCTGGCCGTAGAGCATGAATGTCACCTTGGCGTCAGTATTGCCCTCTCCGAGTGCCTGTCCTGGATTGGATTTGAGCGTTGCACCGTCCTTGTAGCCCGGGACATTCACATGGCCTGCAGCCTGTCCGGCCATATCACCGAACCAGAGAAGTTCGGAAAAGTCCTCGGCAAGAAGGACATCGCCCACATTGGCACTTGAAGCCTCAGTGACAATATCGAATGTCGAGGTCGTTCCGGCAACAACATTGCTTGCCTTGATGAACTCGTCATCGGCTGCGTAGTCATCCACAAGGGCCTTGAACCAGTAGGTCTTGCCCTGCTCGAGACCGGTGAAGATGAACTTCGGAGACTTCTTGTTCCATACGGAAGAAGATGCGTCCGTAGAGAACTGGACAAGAAGATCGGTGCAGGCCTCATCCTTGTAAAGTCCGAAGGTGTAAGAGGTTGCAGCATCGACAGCGGCATCACCGCTTGGAGCCCAGGTGAAGGTCAATGTTGAAGAGGAGGCCTCGGCAAGTTCAGCCGTGAAGCTTTCCCTCTCGGCGAGAGGCTTGCGCACACCGCCAAGCACAACCGCCCTGCCGGCAGTCAGTTCGCATGGCTCATAGAACCAGCGTTTCAACCTTGAATCCGCCGTTCACTGTACCGGGAAGAACTGCAATCGACACGGTTCCCGGTGCGAGAGTCTCGCCCTCAGCCGGTGTGACTGTCACTGCAGATGCGCCCGCCTCAGCTACGCTTACCGCACTTTCATATACATCAATGCTGACAGTTCCGGCGAGAGGCTCCCCGTCAATGGAGGTGAGTCTGACAGCCTTCACATTGTCATAATCGAGATTGAGAACGACTGCCGCAGAATGGCTCCTGAGAGTTGCGGTCTTGAGCGCAGTCATTCCAGACGCAGGAATCGACATGGACTCTCCGGCAGGTCCTGCAAGCTGGTTTTCAGGCACTTCCATGACAGCAACGCCATCGGAGAAGGAGTTGACCTGAGACTCCGGATAGAGAATGTAGAAGAGATCGGCCTGATTGCTGATTTTTCCGGAGAAGGTGGCAGTCAATGCCTTGACGCTTTCCGCCTCGAATGGCACGAGGCCCTCCTGAACTCCGTCAGATACGCTGGCCTTGACACCCTGCACCCAGTTCACATTGGCTCCTGTCATCGGGGTACGGGTAAATGCGAACTGTGCGTCCACGATTGCAGGCTCCTCCGGAATTTCCGGGCGCCTGTTAGGC